>CAYNUT010000001.1:0-11066 GCA_964400595.1 uncultured Neobacillus sp.
TTAATATTTTCTCTCACTAAAGCTATGTCATCATTTGCAAGATCTTCTATTTTTTGTTTATCCTCTTGATTTTGCTCATATACATGCTTCGTTGTGTATAATCGAATACGCGTAACCTCTTCCTTAATATTACCTGCCAGTTCAATTTGCGGAACCTCTGTTGTTCCAATCGCATTAATTTCTCCGGTCAGGTGATTGGTATTCTGATAGGAAGCATTAAGAATAAACCAAAAAAACAAGATAAGGATAAAATAACTGCCCCATAATCTAAGATTTAATGACAAGATCAGAAACCTTTTCATCCCGTTTTTATGAATTCTTTCTGTCAATTTCTTTTCATTTTTAGGAGTTTTTTTTGCTGCTTTCTTAAACATCTATTTATCCCCTTTATTAGAAAAACGACTCTTTTTACATTCATTTACAATTGATTTTTAATTTCTTTCAATTCATCCAAATTGGTTGTATCTTGTAGTAATTTTGCGATATCAAGCAGAATGATCATTCTTTCTTCTAATTGTGATATCCCTTTGATATAAGAAACATCTTTTGTCTCCAAAAGGTTAGGGTGCTGAATCGTGTTCGAAGGAATATCCAATACATCTGTTGCAGCATCCACCACAAGTCCTACTTCTTTTTCATTGACTTGTACGATAATGATTCGTGTAACATCACTTGGTTTTAGTGATGCTCCTGTAAGAGCAGAACGTACATCTACTACTGGCGTTACAACATTGCGGATGGTCGTGACACCCAAAACATGCTGGGGACGATTGGGATAGGGCGTAATCGTCTGCATTCTTTCAATAGAAACAACTTGACTTATATTTACACCGTATTCCTCATCGCCAACTTTAAAAATGAGTGTCTTCTCCTGTAATTCTGTTTGTCCCATCATGCCAATCTCCTCTGCTATTCTAAATTTGCTGCATTTACAATCCTAGCTGGATTATATGGTCTCATCTATGATTAACTTGGATAACTTAAGCAAAATAATGAGGCGTCCCTCGATTTTCGCGATCCCAGTAAAATATTCAATATTAAAAGTGCTTGAAGAAGGAGCTTCAATTTCGCCTGGTAAAATATCTATAACCTCGCTCGTTTGATCTACAATAAAACCAAGCTCAATTTCCTCAAATTTTGTAATAATCACCCTCGTATTTTCTGTGTATTCGGTCTGTCCCAGATTTAACCGGCTCCTGAGGTCAATAATTGGTGTAACATGTCCTCTAAGATTAATGACACCCTTTACATAAGGCTGGGCATTTGGAACCCTTGTAATCTGCTGGATACGCTCAATAGATTGAACATGTTCAATGTCCATCCCGTATTCTTCACTGCCAAGCTTAAAGGCAACAATTTTCATCATTTCCACAGGAAAGTTCATCCTTTCTAATTAAAAAACTGATTGGTATCAATAATGATGGCTACTTCTCCATTCCCAAGGATTGTCGCCCCGGAAATTGCATAAAGATTATTTAAATAGCCGCCTAAAGATTTTAAAACCACCTCTTGCTGCTCGACGACCGAGTCCACAACTACGCCTAATATCTTATTTCCTTTTCGAACGATGACAATAAATTGCTGCTGGGTATTTGACTCATCACCATACGAAGGTACTTGAAACACTTCTTTTAAGTAGACAAGCGGAACAATCTGTCCCCGGAATTGGATTACCTTTTGACCATAAAGAGTTGAAATCTGGTCCTGAGTTACGTTTGTAATTTCCACTATCGAACTGAATGGAATCGCATAGGTTTCTTCCTCTATCTTTACTAACATTGCATATATAATGGATAAAGTTAATGGGAGCTGGATTCGGAAAGTAGAACCTTGTCCTGGTGTAGAATCAATGGAAATGACCCCGCCCAAAGACTCAATTTTTGTTTTTACGACATCAAGTCCAACACCCCGGCCGGAAATATCCGAAATCTTTTCAGCAGTACTAAATCCGGAGGAAAAAATCAGCATGTTAATTTGCTGGTCGGTTAGAGTTTTGGCTTCTTCTTGTGTAACAACTCCCCGTTCCAAAGCTTTATTAAGCACCTTTTCACGGTCAATTCCTTTCCCGTCATCGACCACTTCAATAAACACGTAATTTCCACTATGGTAGGCTTTCAATAATACTTTACCTTCCTCCGGCTTATTGGAAGCAATTCTGTCCTCAGTGGATTCCAGCCCATGGTCTAAAGCATTTCTCAGCAGGTGGACTAATGGATCGCCGATTTCATCAATAACAGTCCTATCTAATTCTGTTTCTGCACCTTCTACCACTAGGTTGATTTTCTTATTCAGTTCTTTGGCCAGATCTCGAACCATTCTTGGGAACCGATTAAATACCTGTTCAACAGGAACCATTCGCATATTTAATATGAGCCCTTGCAGATCGGTTGAAATCCGGGTCATGTGCTCTACTGTTTCAGTTAAATCTGTCAACTGGGACTTCCTTGCGATCTGCTCCAATCTTCCGCGGTCAATAATCAGTTCACTGAATAAATTCATTAATTGGTCAAGCTTATCATTATCCACACGAATTGATTTGGCCCGTTGTTTTTTCTTGCCGGCTTCGGAATTTTCTTTTTCTCCAGGCTTTTCAGCCTGTTCATTAACGGGATCGCTAATTGCGGCCGGATGATTTGCCGATTCGAATTTTTGCAACAGGCCATCAGATACTATTACTTCTTTTACTTCAGATACATTGGTAATTTGGCTATGAACCTCATGCAATTCACGGGCAGACAACAATAATAATGTAAACCTATCGCCAAAATTATCTTCCTCAATTTGTTCTACAGATGGATGAGTCTGAATGATTTCACCCAATTCTTCGGCCATCTGAAATACCATATATGCCCGAACTGACTTCATTACACACTTTTCATCTAGTATGACAGTAATCTGGTAAAGGTTCATTCCAGAATCTCTAGCTGAGTTAATCACGGTATATTGATATTCATCAATTTCCAGCTCTATTGCAGCTGCAGTCTCTTGTGATGCGGCTGACATGTCCAATTGATAGAGATTGTCTGGATTTTGAATATCCCTTAGCTGACCAACTACATTTGTAACATTCGCCTTGCCGTCCCCGCCCTGCTCAATGCTTTCTACCATTTTTTCAATCAGATCGACACACGTAAAAATGACATCCATAATAGCAGATGTAACAGTTAATTTATCATTTCGGAGAAGATCTAAGACATTTTCCATTTCGTGGGTTAAAGAAGCCAAATCTTCAAACCCCATACTCCCTGCCATACCTTTAAGGGTGTGTGCCGAACGAAAGATTTCATTTATGATCATTGAATTCCCTGGTTCCGCTTCCAATTTTAACAATTCATCGTTAATTGCCTGCAAATGCTCTTTCGACTCTTCAATAAAAATCTCTAAATATTGGTTAAAATCCACAAAAAGCTCCCCCTCACAACACATTTAAAAGTGGATACAAAAACAAAACATATGGTTCATTCATTTTGAAAAAATGATACCAGCATTTAAACATGATACAAAATGATACAAAAAGTAAAATTATTCTTTTCTATTAGTTATCGGTAAGAATCCTCAAAAGTTTAGTTAAATTTTACATCTCTTGTACACCATCAAACAAAAATCATGTTTTTGATAGAAAATGAATTTTCCATCAAACAAACAGTTGTCTTCTCATACATAATCCAATACAATTGAGATGTTAAGGAATATTTATACATATACAAAAAGGAGGAGTCGCATTGAAGGAGCCTTCTACATTTTTAGGGCTTGTATTAGCTGTTGTGGCCATCGGAGTAGGAATGGTATTGAAAGGGGCCAGTCTTACCGCATTAATGAATCCTGCAGCATTTTTAATTATCTTTGCGGGGACAGCTGCTGCTCTTTTGGTTAGTTTTCCTATGGCAGAGATAAAAAAATTCCCAAAACTAATCAAAATAATTTTTGGTGGAAATCAAAAACTCTCTTCTAAAGCAGAAATCATTAATAGGTTCACAAAATGGGCAATACTTGTGAGAAAAGAGGGTTTATTAGGACTGGAGAATGAAATATCAAAAATTGAAGACCCTTTTCTCAGGCAGGGTATGGAATTGATTATTGACACCACTGATTCCGATTTTACTCGTGATGTTCTATTGGAAAAAATCAGTGCCATGCAGGAACGTCACCGAAAAGGTGCGTTAATTTTTTCACAGGCCGGAACGTATGCACCGACATTAGGCGTTTTAGGTGCGGTAATAGGTTTGATTGCTGCTCTTGGGAATTTAGCTGATATTGACAAATTGGGACATTCGATCGCGGCAGCCTTTGTTGCAACCCTATTAGGCATTTTCTCTGGTTATGTATTATGGCATCCTATGAGCAACAAATTGAAATTAATCTCAAAAAAAGAAATTGAAATCCGCCTAATTATGGTGGAAGGTCTTCTCTCACTTCAAGAAGGGATTAACAGCAGGCAATTGGAGCATAAGTTAAACGTATACCTGTCTCCTGAAGAACTAAATCAAAAAAACGCACATTTAGGCACTACTATGGAGGTTTCCCGTGTCCAAGAAGAGGCGTTATAATCATCATGTAGAAGAAGAACATATTGATGAAACGTGGCTGATCCCGTACGCGGACTTACTTACTCTCCTCCTTGCCTTATTTATTGTATTATTTTCAATGCGTTCGGAGGATAAAGCAAAGTCAGATGCGATGATGGAAGCACTATACAAAGCATTCAACACCGTATCTGTTTTTGATACGACAAACGGGGGACAGTCACCGAGCAATACCAGTTATACTGATAACAAAACATTGCCGAAGCCCCCTTCTAAGGAAGATCAAAAAAGCATAATAGCTGCAAAGAAAGAACAGGAAGCTAATGCAGAAGAAAAGAAACTGCAGGATTTAATGAAACAACTTCAACAATACATTGACGAAAGCCATTTAAATGCGGAGATTAGTCTGACGGATTTAGAGGAGGGCATTCAAATTACCTTGAAAGATCGAATAATCTTTGATTCAGGTAGTGATCATCTAAGACCAAATTTTCTTCCCATCCTTGATGACATAGGCAAGATGCTGCAGACAGTCGATAATACCATCAGCATTGAAGGACACACGGATAATAAGCCGATACACAGTGCCCAATTCCCATCCAATTGGGAGCTATCAGGAGCGAGAGCGCTTTCCGTCGTCCATTATTTGCAAACAAAGGACATTGCGCCAATTCGCTTACGGTACTCAGGATATGGCGAATATAGACCCGTTTTTCCGAATGATACTGATGAGCATCGAGAAGCCAATCGTCGTGTAAATATTATTATTCTCCGAAAATAAAAACCTCTAAGGCTAACTCCTTAGAGGTTTTTTTCTATTATGAAACGTGAATTAAAAAACGCCTTCGCAAATACTGCGAAAGCGCTAATCCTAAAATGATAATCCTTGAAAAAACACGCTGTGATTTTATTCTTAGTGTGATATATAGCCGGTACGCCTGCTTTTCCACTCGCTGCTTTTCGTTTCTTTCTTGTCATCCTCGTCTAATTGTACCAGTTTGTTAAGGGTTTTTATGCAGTTAGCGCATGTTCTCCCAGAACTTATTAAAGTTCCGCACGTTTCACAAGGGTAAGAAAGATTTTGATAATAACCAGTAAGAATTCTTCCTGCTAATATAAATTGACGTATTTGAGCGAAGGTAACCTTTGTTGCATCACTAACTTCTTGAATCGTGCTGCCTGGGTACTCACGCAGGTAAGCGGCTGCCTTTAAATAATCATCCTCTTGTTTTTGATAACATGTATCACAAATATCTCTTACACGCAGGTAGAGTTTTCCGCACTTTGGACAATTCCCCAATTGTGCTGACATCAAAAATTCACCCCCAGTGCCAATCATAAAAGTATGAAATTAAACGGTATTCTAGCTGCCCAATACTTTATTGATGGATTCCATAACCCGATCGGCTTGGAAAGGTTTCACAACGAAATCTTTTGCGCCTGCTTGAATAGCCTCTAACACCATTGGCTGTTGTCCCATTGCTGAACACATTATGATCTTTGCTTGTGGATGACTAGCTTTAATTTGTTTTACAGCGGTAATTCCATCCATTTCCGGCATCGTTATGTCCATTGTTACAACATCAGGCTGCAGCTCCTGAAACTTCTCAACTGCATCACCGCCATTTACTGCTTCACCAACAACTTCTAGTCCATTTTTTGTTAAAATATCTTTAAGCATCATGCGCATAAAAGCTGCATCATCAACGATTAATACCTTTGCCATAAAATTTAAATCCTCCCATTTGATTATTGATGTTTATGTAGTCATTTTAGTAAGACGATCAATAGGGTTAATAATATCGGTAATCCTTACACCAAAGTTCTCTTCAATCACAACCACTTCGCCTTTAGCAATCAGCTTATGGTTCGCCAATATATCGACAGGCTCACCTGCCAATTTATCAAGCTGAATGACAGCTCCCTGCCCCAATTCAAGAATTTTTCGAATCGGCATGGCTGTACGACCCAGCTCTACAGTAATTTCCAACGGAATTTCATATAACATATTTAAGTTAGCAGTTCCAGAAATAGCAGAATTTGCTTCTCCAAAGTTTGTATATTCCACTTTTTGAACATTGGCATTTGCCTGCACCTGGGTTTGGACTGCAGACCTCTCATTATATGGCGGAGCGGCCATTGTTTTAGCAGCTGTTTGTTCTGGTGCAGAAGCATGAACTGCCTGAATTGGCTCTTCCACTTGTTTCTCCATTGATATTTTCGGTGCAACAGTTTCTGCAGGATTAAGGATTCTATGAATCATTTCCTTCCCAAATGAAAGCGGGATAAACTGCATCATATTGGAATCAATGAGGCTTCCTACCTTTAAACGGAAGGAAACTTCGATAATGACATCTTCATCAAATTTTTCCAAGTTCTTTGGAGGAAGCCCAAGCACGTCAATGGTAGGTGGTGAAATATCCACCTTTTGATTAAAGATTGTTGACATGGAGGTGGCTGCTGAACCCATCATTTGATTCATTGCTTCCTGAACAGCACTCAGATGCAGTTCGGAAAGTTCAGGGTCTAGATCAGTCCCATCACCGCCCATCATTAAATTAGCAATAATTTTTGCATCATTTTCTTTAATCATTAACAAGTTCTTCCCACGAATACCCATTGTATAATCTACGTGAACAGCAACCTGTTTTTCCTGGATTAATTCTTCCATTCTATCCTGCTCAATCATGTTTAAGATAGGTGTAGTAATCTCCACTCGTTGATTCAGCAGTGTGGAAAGGGCAGTGGTGGAACTCCCCAAGGAAATATTCCCAATCTCCCCTAATGTATCCTGCTCCATTGGACTTAAGAAGTCATTTATTGATAATTCACTTCTCTTGTCTGTTTGATTGAACAATGCATTAATTTCATCCTGAGAAAGTAATCCCTCGCTCATCTTACTATTCATCCCCTTCTGCCTGGATTATTTGATCAATTTGAACTGCATACCGCCCTTTTTGAATGCCCGGATTACCCAAAAATCTGGTTAATTGACCGACTTTCACTTTCAATTGACCGGTTTCAATTCCTATCACATCACCAATCTGCAAATTGAGAAGATCCGAGACCTGCAATGTCGCATTGCCCAGTTCAGCAATGACAGGGACACTCACTTGATTAAGATTTTTCTTGATTTTATCCTGCTGCGGTACATTCTTTTTCGTCATCGCCGAAAGCAGTTGATGAGTAGATAATTTGGGCAGCACTGGTTCTACAATCATATGAGGAAGACATAGTGTCATCGGACCTGTAACCTCACCAATGGTAGTACGCAGAGCTATAACGATCACAGTATCATTTTGGGAGGCAATTTGAATAAATTGCGGATTTGATTCAATGGCTTCCCATTTCGTTCTAATATTTTCGATATTCTTCCATACATCATCATACATGTCAAATGCACGTGAGATTATCTTTTGCATAAGGACGGTTTCGATGTCCGTTAATGTTCCGTTCCGGGTGGACGGATCTCCCTGCCCGCCCAATAAGCGCTCTAATATGGCATAGGCCACTTGGGGATTTATCTCCAATGCCATTTTTCCATCCATTGGTTTGACTCCAAAGACATTTAAAATGGTTCTTGAAGGGATGGAAGCAATAAACTCCTGGTAGTTCACTTGATCCACTAAATCGATTTCAATTTGAACAAATGTTCTAAGCTGTGCTGAAAGAAAGGATGTTAATAGCCTGGCGAAGCTCTCGTGGATTCGCGTAATACTGCGCAGCTGTTCCTTTGAATAGCGCATCGCATGTTTGAAATCATACACCTTGATTGCATCCTTTTTCTCAACAACATCAGATGCCTGCAATTCTCCGCTGTTTAAGGCTGATAAAAGGGCATCGATTTCCTGTTGTGATAACACCTCTGCCAAATGGCATCCTCCTAACTCTTCCTTGAGTTATTGAATCATTTTGTTTGTCATATATATTTGCACGATTCTTCCATTGTCCATTACTGAATTTAAATCGGATTGCATTTGTTTTTCAAATTTGTCCATACCTTCAGGGCTATTTATCTGTTCTTCCGTCATCGTTGAGATTAACCGAAGTGCAGTATTTCGAACTTGAAAATCACGCTCCTCCAGCTCTTCCTTCGCTTTTTCAGAACTAGTCTGAATCTTAAAGTGAAGTTGAATAAAGCCGCCAGAGTTTAAATTAGTAGTAATAGGTTCTATTTCTACCATCGTTGCTAAAATGCCATCTGCGGATAACTCCTTGGTCCTATCTTTTGTTGTAGATTGGTGCAAGAAGAACCAAATTCCTCCAAGCAGAAGGATTGATGCGGCAACGATGAGAGTGATTGGTTTTGATTTAGTTTTCATGCATTCTCCCGCCTTAAAAAATTAGAAAGTTACCATCCCCTGATTACTTCTAACTTAGCGTTTTAAGTTTACAACTTCTTCCAAAATTGAATCTGAAGTTGTAATCGTTCTGGCATTTGCTTGAAAACCACGCTGTGCAACAATCATCTCGGTAAATTCTTCTGTTAAATCAACGTTAGACATCTCCAATACCCCGGAGTTGATTTGGCCGCCATTATTGTCCTCAATCCTGCTGATATTTGCAGCACCGGAGTTGCCGGTTGCCTCAAACATGGTATTTCCCACTTTTTTCAGGCCGCCTGGATTGGAAACAACCGCCGTTGCTAAAGAAATGTCTTCACCATTAGCTGGATTGTTGTTCAAGTAATATTTGCCGGTTCCATCGATAGCTAACTTGCCGCTGATTCCATCTTCATTAACCACATTAATATAACCATTGGAATCAATCGAATAGGAGGTGAATTTTTTACCAGTAACTGCGTCTGCTGTAATGTTAATCTTCGTAGGAACACCAGTTGCGTTAACCCCCATGACATAAAATCCATTGGCATTGACCAAGTCCCCATTGGAATCGCGCGTAAAGTTACCAGCTTTTGTTAAATAGCTCGGACTTCCTGGTGTGGATTCAGGTGAAACAATAAAAAAGGCATCGCCATCAATGGCTAAATCCGTACCAACACCAGTTGTCATAGGGCTCCCAGGGGTATGTATTGTATCGATAGAGGAAATCTTTGTTCCAAGACCGATCTGCTTTGGATTTACACCGCCGCGCTGATTAGTCGGCGCTGTTGCACCAGCGATATTTTGACTAATAATATCCTGGAAAACGACCCGGCTTTTCTTAAATCCTACAGTATTGACATTTGCAACATTATTTCCAATTACGTCAAGCTTCGTCTGAAACCCCTTCATTCCGGAAATCCCTGAGTAGAGTGATTTTAACATATCCGTATTCCTCCTAAATTCCTTTTATATAAAAAGTTTATTTTGATTCATTTGCGGCTTGCTTTATCTCAGTTACCTGCTCTATCGGAACCTTTCCATTTTCAACGATAAAATAATACCATCCATCTTGAACTGAAACACCTTTTACAATAGCCGTTTCAGGGGTGCTCGACCCTTCAGGAGTCCATGTTATTTCTTTGCCAATCGAGGATGCATATTGGTTGATATTGCCGCTGGCATATCTCTCAAATGCATAATTTAAATTAGTCATTTGTTCTAAGGAACTAAATGTAGCCATTTGTGCAATAAAATCCTTATCCTGAAGTGGACTGGACGGATCCTGGTGTGACAATTGCGTAGTGAGAATCCTAAGAAAATCGTCTTTTCCAAGCTGACTTTTCTCTTCGAAAGATTTATTATCGAAGAGGGATTTATTTTTTGCAACAGTTGTAACATCAACCCAGCTGCTCATATTTTCAGGCTCCTTTCTATGCCGTAAAATCAATCCTTGATGCTGAATTTTTTACTGCTCCACCATACGAAATTGCAAGACTCTCATTCTCTACTTCCTTTTGTCCAGTGTCTTGACGCTTTTTGGAAACATCCTGTGAAGAACGAGAATTTTGCTGCTCACGTGATGAATAAGAACCACTCTGGGAAAAGGACATATTCGCCTGATTTAGAACATTTGTTTCTGAAGTTTGTTGAACCACATCCAATTTCTGCACAATTAAACCCTGCTGCTGCAAAGACTGTCTTAGATGCTGAATTTGTCCTTCGAGTGCTTCTTTCGCCAGTGGAGTATCAGTCACTATTTGTGCTGAAACATGTCCTTGATTGGTGGTAATTTTAATCTCAACATGGCCCAAATGCTCGGGATATAATGAAAATTTAGCTGCAGTGCTGCCAGATTCGCCGGCTGATACTCTAATATAACGCCCAATCCATTCACTTACCTCAGGGGCAAAATCAGTTACAGGAATGGCAGTTTGTGATGATATTCCTGCCGGCATGTCTTTGCTGCCTATATTAGGAAGCTGATGGTTAACTCCAAGCAATACCCCATCACTTTTTATTTGATCGGCCACTTTCTCAAAAAATACTGCTGGACTATTGCTTGTTCCTTCATTGCTTCTGTTTTCAACATGTGGCATGATGGCCTTCATGAGTTCATTTTTATCCAGACTAATACTGGTTTTTGATACAAAATCATTGTCAGTTTTTTTATCGTTTTTACTTGCATCCATCTCTTGAAGCGAGCCATTTGTTGGCAATT
>CAYNUT010000001.1:11135-22203 GCA_964400595.1 uncultured Neobacillus sp.
CCACAGCCTGTATGCCATCAATCATTTTTTGAATTTTATGTATTAGATTATCGCTCTCATCAAATTCTTTTTGATTACCTTGAGGCTGTATTTCCCCTAATAATAGGTCTAAATCCTGCACTAATTGATTTTGATTTAACTCAGTTGTTTGATTACTGCCCTCTTCATTCTGGAACAATGTGTTCACCGCATTGTTTGTGTTTTGATTACTTTCCTGCGGTTGATTGGTTATTAATACGTTTGAATCCGCTTTATTCGGAATCGTCAAGCCGCTCTCTTGAATATTGGCGCCGTTTGTCATTGAAACTGCTTCAGGCTGGCCATTTACTTCAGGTGATTGGACTATAAAATTAAACATGGCTAAAATTTGATTAAAGGCTCCATCAGTAGTCCCATCATTTTGAGGTTCTGTTTTTGATTTCCCCAGAGATGAATCGTTTGTTTGATTTATTTTGATACTGGAATTCATAACATTCAAACTGCTTCCCTCCTTTCACTACATAAATAATCTTCAATTACTCTACATTATAACTCAAAGAAATGTTTGCGTCATGATAAATTTGATTCCCTGCAATTTCTTTTCATATCTTAAACTATAAGCATATTATTTTACATTTTCTTATAAAAAAACGAATCTTCTGTGACAAGTCCATATCTTTCCGGCTGAGGAATTTTTTCGTTGTTTCCTACAAATAATACCCCTTCAGGATTCAAAGATTCACTAAATTTTTGATAAAGCTGCTCTCTGGCTTCCTCTGTAAAATAAATCATAACATTGCGGCATGTAATAAAATCGTAATTCGTATCAAAATGATCTGCTAATAAATTTTGTTTCTTAAATTGGACTAGCTTTTTGATTGTTTCAGAAATCTCATATGATTTTTGCTGCTTAATAAAATACTTCTCTTGAAAGTACTTATGCATCCTTTGAAGGGCCCGTTCAGTAAAGATTCCTTGTTTGGCTTTGCTTAACGCTTCCAAATCCACATCTGTAGCCAATATATATTCCTTATCAATGTTCAATTCTTGGAAAATCATAGCAAGTGTATATGGTTCCTCACCAGTTGAACACCCAGCGCTCCAACTTTTAATCCTGGATTTCTTCCTCATTAATTGTGGGAGAATGTGCTGACGCACTTTCTCCCAAAGCGGAGGATTTCGAAAAAATTCTGTTACATTAATAGTCATATTATCCAATAATTCATTAAACATAGAAACATCGTGTTCAATACCTGTGAAATAGTGACCAAAATTTTCATAGCCATTCTTTCTGTATAACGTCGTGAGACGCCGCTTCAATTGCTCTTCACGATACTGGGTTAAATCTAAACCTGTTTTTTGCTTAATATTATATATAAAGCTGATAAAATCATAATCTGCCATCACCAATTCACCCTTAACTGTTGTAAATGCCAATAAATCGTATCCCATTGAACAATCGGGAAATTCCCTAAATTAATTCAAATGGGTTACAATCCATGCTGCCACGCTTGGTTCTAGCTGTGATATCACTTTTGAAGCAGTATTTGGTTCAAGCTGCTTAATCTGTCTTAAAACTTCCTCATTATTTTTGATTCCTCTAAAAATTGAAGCAATTTGCTCTGGTTTCATATATTGATACAATTGTGCAGCAGAATCGGTCCTTGTTGCAATTTCATTATCATTTGCAAGGGCAACTGTAAATCTGGCACCTGCATCTGCAGGCATTTCTGAAATAATTAAGGCTTGTTCATCCGTTTGAAGCTGCTTTAGGTTCTTCAATGCCTCAGACTCGCTCATATTTATTAATAATTTGGCAGCACTATGCGGATCCATACCAGCTAAGGACTCGGCGATAGCTGACATCTTAGTGGAAGCTGTTGAGCTGTTTGCCTGGTTATCTGCACTTATTGTAGTTTTTGATTTTACTGTTTTCGATTGATTTTTCAAATGTGCTATTTTATTTGACATCGATGATGTTTGAGAATTTGAATCCCCTTTTGAAGAATATGCTTTGGTCATAGAACCGGTTTCTGCCTGCGTATTTTTTTTTACATGAAAAAATTTAGTGTGTTCCTGTACCCATTTCATTTGATCATCCACTTTGAACCCGGCAAAATGTAATATTGTCATGCCCAATCCAATAGAATAAAGGACGGGAAGGACTCCCAACAGGATAAACTTTGAAAAAAAACCAGGCTGTTTCTTTCCAGCCCCCTCTTTTGCGGCCTTTATTTTTGCAGTTGGCATTCCACTACCTCCTTTCATTTCAATGTTTATAACAGGCAAAAGGGACAATGGTAATTTTCGCATTATCCCCAGCAAAACTCTTTATATAAAAGAGATTATTTCTTGGTACATTTGTGACAAAGCAAATTGACCATCTGCATATCCCGCATCCTGGACTGATTTAGGCATTCCATATACAATACAGGAAGACTCGGCCTCTACGAACACGGTGCCATGAAACTTCTTTACCAATCCGCATCCCTGCATGCCATCTGAGCCCATTCCCGTTAAAATCACAGATAAAATCTTGTCAGTGAAGATTGGGGCAGCTGAGCTTAACGAAATATCAATACACGGCTTATATAGTGCCTGAGCTCCAACTTCGTTATCTATAATGAAAACAATAGAACCATCCTGTTTTTTATCAAACCTTGTTTGATAGCCGGAAGGGGCAATATGAATAATTCCCGGTTGAAGTACTTGACCGTTTTGAGCTTCTTCAACCTTTAACTGGCACAAAGTATTAAACCGTTCTGCTAGATGTTTAGTAAACCCTGGTGGCATATGCTGGGCAACTACTATTGGAATTGGAAAATCCTTTGGAAATCTTGGCAGAATCGTTTGCAGGGCTGATGGACCTCCAGTGGAACACCCAATGAAAATGAGATCAGTCTGCTGACGATTCTTTCTTTTTATTTCTTTTATTACAGGCAGGGCCTGTGGCGCTTTTCTTGGAAGCTTTGCCTTAACAACGCCTTTTAATCTTTGCAGAAAATCCTGGCTCTGATCTTTACCGCTAGTGTCCCTTATTAAATTATCTTTTAAGAAGAAATCAACGGCTCCAAGTTCAAGAGCAAGTAATGTTTCCTTTGCTCCTTCGCCTGTACGGGAGCTTAACATAACTACAGGGACAGGGGAAGATTTCATAATGTGTTCTAGAGCATTGAGTCCATTCATTACCGGCATTTCAACATCCATCGTTACTAGATCCGGTTTTAGACGGTCAACTTTTTCCACGGCCTCGGCGCCGTTTCTCGCAATTCCCATGACAAAAAATTGCGGGTCCTTTTCAAGAATTAGACTAATTGCCTTCCTCATGAAGGCAGAGTCATCAACCACTAATACGCCGTACTGTTTCATCCTGATTAGGTTCCTTTCGATAATAAAAAGTCTTATCGGAGTCTACTTTTTGAAATCCAAGTTCCTTGTCTGTTATGGATTCTGCATGCCCAAGAAACAAATATCCTCCAGGTGTTAAATTTTGATGTAAATTTCTTATTACCCGCTTCATCGTTTCCTGATCAAAATATATTAAAACATTCCTGCAGAAAATGATGTCAACCAAACCTATTCTTCCGGCTGGATTGTTTTCAAGGAGGTTATAGTGATGAAACTTTACCATATTTTGAATAGCTGGGTGAATTTGATATCCCGCATCCTTTTCAATAAAATAGTTCCTCATTAGATTTTCTGGAATTCGTCTGAAAGAAAACGATCCTTTATGGTACCAGCCTGACTCCGCTTTTTGGAGCACCTTTTTATCAATATCCGTCCCAATTATCTCCACAGAACCGGGCGGGAACAGTCCTGTTTCCTGTATCATCATGGCCAAGGTATAAGGTTCTTCACCAGTAGAACAGGCTGCACTCCAAATCCGAATGGGCCGTTGATTGCTTTTCAATTTCATTTTCGGTAAAACAACTGAACAACATTCTTTTATTTGGTTTTCTTCCCGATAAAAGTATGTTTCATTAATGGTTAATAACTCTACAAGGACGTCCCATTCTTCTGGTGACATTTTCAAATATTTACAATAATCCCAATATGTCAATCCTAATTCTAATAACCGTTTTGAAGTTTTATCTTTTAAGGTTGGAAGGCGGTCGTTATAACGCAATCCACAGTGGTCATAAATGAGCTGGCTTAAAGTTGCTAGTCCTATATCTTGCATGTCATCACCTTTGGCTGCATTTTTTGTTAGTATTTTGCTAAGATGCTTACTTAAAATAGCTTTAACTGAGCCGATATTAAAAATAAGCCTTCCTTAGTTTTAACTCTCTTTACTATACTTTTCGGTAAATAATTTAAAATGTATAGTGGAAATTAACTCATTTCTCCCAGAAAATAAAAAAAGCCAAGTTTCCTCGTTAAGGAAATTGGCTTTCCATACCTCAAAAAATAGCATTCTTGTCAGCTTAGACCTATTTAACTGGCAACGGAACAACCTTTTGGCCAATCGCGGCAATTAATTCCACAGGCATAGGGAAGTTCAAAGAAGCCGGGTCATTCATAACAGCAGGTATAGTCTGCTGAAGAGCTTCTTCACTAATGTTAAATTCCTTAAAGTCAGACGGCAGTCCAACTTTATGCTGGAGCAGGCGGATTTTTTCTACGACCTTCGCTAAAGCCGTTTCAGGTGCATCATCCCGAACATCAACATCTAAGGCCTGTGCAAGCTCAGCTGTTTTCGGCAAATAAAGCTGCGGCACAAGCTCCATCACCACAGGTAAAAATACTGCATTTGCTAACCCGTGCGGAATGCGGAACAATGCCCCGTAGGCATGGGCCATATTATGGACAGGGATGGCGTTCAAAGCAAAGCTGAAGGCTGTAATACCCATCAAGCTTGCCTGCAATAAATCAGAGCGGGCATCCAGATTGCTTCCGTCTTCTACAGCAGCAGGAAGGTTTTTCTCGATCAGCCGGATTGCATGGAGTGCATAGGCATCAGTCAGGCCGGTTGCTGTCGGTGACGCAAGAGCTTCTATTGCATGGGTTAAGGCATCGAAGCCGGTAAAAGCAGTAATCCTCGGCGGCAGACCCACTGTTAATTCAGGATCCAATATCGCCATATCAGCGCTGATAAATGGATTGACAATATTCGTCTTCATTTTAATTTCTTCATTATAAATAACGGCAATCGGCGATACTTCTGAGCCTGTTCCAGCAGTCGTCGGAATCGCAATATGAGGAATAGGGATGTAATTGGCCTTTGGAAATGATTCATAAAGCAAGCCTCCGGGAATGGCCTCTTTTATATCCGCAAGGCTCTTATGAAGTGCATACTTTACTCCTTTAACAGTATCAAGAACACTTCCGCCGCCAACAGCAAGAAGGCTGTCAGCTCCCACTTCTTTGGCATAGCGGACAGCATCATTAATGCAGCGGCTTTCAGCATCCTGGGCAATATCAAGGTATGTGCCCACGAGTTCTGGACCGTTCCCGTGCCCGGTTAATTCGAAAAGGGAGGCCACTTTTTCAACAATGCCGGCTTTTTCAAGTCCTCTGTCACTAAGCAGTAGAACCCGTTTTGCTCCAAGACCGGCAAACAAACTTGGCACCATTGCCCGTGAATTAGAGCCGCTGTAAATACCAGTACGCAGCATGAACTGTGATAAGGTTGTTTTCATTGTTACTCTTCACCTCTTCATTAGTTTTGGCCAAACAAAATTCCGTACCAAGGGCGCCTTTCAAGCTCAGTTACCATCGATGTGTGGACATGCTTCACCTGGGTATATGCATCGAGTGAATGCTGACCCATTTCCCGGCCGATGCCGCTTTGTTTATAGCCGCCAAACGGAGCATCATTGCGCAGCATATGCCAATCATTAATCCAGACTACTCCTGCTTGAAGCTTCCTTGCCACTTCATATGCCTTATTGACATCTCGGGTCCAAACACCGGCAGCAAGCCCATAAATCGTGTCATTAGCCATTTGAATCGCTTCATCTAATTCTGAATACCGGATGATGGACAATACCGGACCAAAAATTTCTTCCTGAGCAATCTTCATATCATTTGTAACATTGGTAAAAATGGTTGGTTCAATAAAATAGCCCTCTTCACAGCCCGGGACCTTTACTTCCTTACCTCCGCAAACAAGTGCCGCCCCTTCCTGTTTGCCTGCTTCAATATAGGAAAGAATGGTTTCCTTTTGTTTCCTGGAAATGACCGGCCCTACGTCAGTGTTCAAATCGAGCGGATTGCCAAGCTTTAATTTGCTGGTGAGTGCCACAAGGCCTTCGACTACCTGGTCATGAAGCTTATCAGGAACAAAAAGTCTTGTTCCGGATTCACATAACTGGCCGGAATGAAGGAAGACACCAAAAAGACTTCCAGGCAGCGCAATATTTAAGTCAGCATCCTCCAAAATAATATTTGGCGATTTCCCTCCAAGCTCGAGGGTGGTATTTTTAATCGTCCTTGCGGCAAGCTCCATAATTCTTCGGCCCACCTCGGTTGAGCCGGTAAAGGCTACCTTGTCGACCTTCGGATGGGAAACAAGCGTCTCTCCCACTTCCGTCCCAGGCCCTGCGACAACGTTAATGACGCCCGGAGGCACAACCGAAGAAATAATCTCTGCAAGCTTCAATGTTGAAAGCGGGGTGTAGCTTGGGGGTTTTACGACCACCGTATTGCCCATTGCCAGCGCAGGAGCAATTTTCCATGTAGCAATCCACATCGGCAAATTCCATGGAGTAATTGCAGCGCACACACCTATCGGCTCCCGCCAAATAAAGTTATGTGAAGGACCAGGGAATGGAGGCACAGGCAATGTTTCTGAAAAAGGGTATTCCAAGGTGAATTTCGCCAGTGTTTGAAATAAATCCACCATTTGTAAAACATCGATACTGCTAATCCGTCGGATGGTGCCGCCGGAGCTGATTGATTCCAAGTAAGCTAATTCCTGGGCATTTTCGGCAATTTTATAAGAAATCGCATATAAAACCTTCGCTCGGTCCCTAGGTTTCATTTTTTTCCAACCACCCTGATCAAAGGCCTCCCGGGCAGCACTAACCGCCCTATCAACATCTGCTGAATTTCCTTTTGCCACCTTTGCAACAAGCCGTCCTGTTGCCGGGTTAAATACATTAAATGTTTCCTGACTGCTGGCAGGTTCCCACTTTCCATTAATAAAATGGTAAAAAGTTTGTACCTCAACTCCCACTGTCATCATGAGTCCTCCTTTTCTAATTTCCTGCTATGTCCTTACCCTCTTAAACTGAAAGCCCGCTGCTGGCAAACTATAAAACTCCAAGCTCGCTCTCTGCTACACCATAAATTTCTGCCATTTTTTTGCCTCTGGCTCGTGCAAGAACCTCCAATCTGACCGATAGCTGCTTCATCGTAAAATTCATGATATCGTCAGGGTTTCCGCCGAATGAACTTACCTCCCTTCCTGCTATTCCTTCTTGATTAAGCTTAATCGCCAGTGGTGCCAATTCTCCCATTTTGGCCATGACAAATTCATAAAGATGCGGATGTTCACAAATCAATCTTTGCAAAAGGAATGTACCGTAGCCGATATGCCTCGATTCATCCCGCTTTAAATTCCCGACTCCCTCAAGCAGCCCCGGCATAATTCCCGACTTTACCAGCGCTTCATAGAACGAATAATAACCGGTTTCCGCCAGCACACCCTCAACAAACATGTTGTAAACAACGGATGCTTCGGCAATCGCCTCAGGTGATTGGTCTGTTATAAGACGTTCCATTGCTGCCGGGAGAATTTCATAAAAAATCACCTGATAGGTCCCTGTATGAAAATGTGATAAATCACCTCTTTCACCGAGCGCATTCAACACCCGCCGGAAAAATTCCGTATGCTTGGCCTCCTCATACAGGAAGGTTGTTAGAAACATTTCTTCCTCCAGACGGCCCTCCCTTGCAATTGCCATCATGAGCGGCAAAAGGTCGAGTGTTACGGCTTCTTCTCCAGCTTGAAATTGGGAGATCAGCCTCAGAATGTCCTTCTGTTGTTCCGCATTTAATTTTTTCCAATCCTTTTGGTCCTGGCTGAAATCAATGTCTGCTGGATTCCATGTTCCAACCCGCTTTGCTTTTTGATATAGACGGTATGGAAAGGAATCTTCAAGCAAACCCCTGCTGCTGGTTGTTAACATGTTTCTTTTCCCCATAGAATTCTCCCTTCATATTACCTATGTGAAGTTAACGCATAACAATCTCAGCTGCAGTTTTGCGAAGATGCGTTTTTAAAATTTTTCCGACCCCGTTTCTCGGCAGTGCCTCTAAAAAAATAACTCTTCTCGGTGTTTTATTTTTCGCCAAATGGTCTTGGCAATAGCGGATTAAGATTTCCTCTGTTACCTCTGCATCCGGTTTTTTTACAACACATGCGACCATTTCCTCCCCCATCCGTTCATCAGGAATCCCGACAACCGCTGCTTCAACTACCTGTTCATGTCCGTTTAAAAGTTCCTCGACATCGCGTGGATAAACATTAAAGCCGCCGCGGATGATTACATCCTTTTTCCGGTCAACTATATAGACATATCCTTCATCATCAACCCGGGCCATATCACCGGTAAATAGCCAGGAATCCTTTAACACCTTCAAGGATTCTTCGCTGTTCTGATAATAGCCTGGCGTTACATTATCGCCGCGGACAATCAACTCTCCGACTTCTCCTGTTGGAACCTCTTCGCCATTTTCATTGACGATTTTCACTTCAACCCCAGGTATCGGAATCCCGACGGACCCCGGCTTAATCTCAATCCCCTTTCGGTGTGCTGTAACAACAGGGGCTGCTTCAGACAAACCGTAGCCTTCAAATACTTTTGCAGCAAACTTTTTCTCAAATGCATGGAGAAGTGCAACAGGAAGCGGGGCAGAGCCTGACCCGACCCATTCTAGGCTGCTGGTGTCAAAGTCTTCTGCCTGCGGATAGGACAGCATCGCATAAATCATCGCAGGGACAACGGAAAAGAATTTTACACGGAATTTTTCAATGGCTTTAAACACTGCTTTTACATCAAAGCCTGGAAAAATAACGATAGAACTGCCGGTAAGCAGCAGGACATTAGAAACCGTTAATCCGTAAACATGGGCAAGCGGCAGAACCCCAAGTGTTGTGCCGCCACGTTCGGTTTCATTATGCTTCGCCGAGTTATCAGCATTTGAATACAAATTTTTATGGGTTAATAAAACGCCTTTCGGGCTGCCTGTTGTTCCGGAAGTATACAGGATCACGGCTGTGTCGTCTGCCAACACATCATCAGCAAAGTGTCCTGACTCCTGTACCATTACATCATAAAAATTAGTCGCTTTCTTAGCTGCTGCCTGATCTACTATGACAATAAGAGGTCTTTCCGGGAGGCCTTCAAGCGATTTTTCGATATTAGGGAGCACATTGGAAGAAGTAATGACTACTTTTGCACTGGAATTGTAAGCAATGTAGTGGAGCTCTTTTGGATGAAGTGAAAACATGACTGGGACAATGATGGCTCCCGCCCTGGTGATGCCCTGATAGGCGATGATTACTTCAGGGCAATTTGGCAGACAAACAATGACACGGTCACCCTTCGTCACTCCCAGCTTTCGCAGCCCTGCAGCAAATTGATCCGCCATCAGCTTGGTTTCCACATTTGAAATAGTCCTATCTGTAAAAAACAAAAATGGATACTCACCAAATTCGGCAATATTTGTTTCAAGCAGATCCTTAAGTTTCACCATATCCACTCCTTTTAGAAATGTGAATGCTGCTTTGCAGCCTAGTTGACGTGATACAAATTTGTGGGACCTTTTTGCAGTAAACTTACTTGTTGTCTTTTTTCGAGAAGATCCAGGTGTCCTTGAATTTGCGATAATCCTAAAAATATAGTTTTCCCGGTTAAATGCGGGTACATTTCTGTGCAAATTTGATAAATATTTTGTTTGCCGTTTGAAAGAATTTGCAAAATCTGTTCGCAGCGTCTCTCCTGTTCATGTAATCTTTTCTTAATTAATGAAACATGATCTGTAAACGCTTTGCCGTGTCCAGGGTAAACTGTTGACAGCGGCAGCTTGCTGACCCTTTCGAGTGATTGCCGGAATTGCAGGAGCGGCTTCGGCCGCCGATGTATCTCTTCTACACCGGGCGGCTCAATGAAGGCGTTAACAGAAAAGTCTTTTAGTAAATGGTCTCCTGCAATGGTCTCTCCCGTGTCACGATTCCAAAGCAATATATCTGATTGGCTGTGGCCTGGAACATGGACAACTTCAAAATCCACTCCTCCGAGTGGTATCACACCACCATCCCGTAAGCAGGACACATTACGCCAATGTTCCTCCCGAAAACGGCGCTGGAACATATGCTGCGCCGGGTTGGCACCGCAGCTAAGAAGAAATTGCTGAAAAAAATCCTGTACCCGATCAAACTCAGATTCGGTGATATTAATGAGCGGTTCTGCCTGTTCATGGACAAAAATAGGCAGGTCTCTTTCAGCCTGTAAACGGGAAACGCCGCCTGCATGGTCAATATGGATATGGGTCAGGACGATTTTGTCGATATCATGAATGGAAATGTCATGTTTATGGAGCTTTAACGATAGCTGCTGATAGGACTCTTTGCCCGGATTCCCTGTATCTACCAAAGTGACGGTTCTACCCGCCACAATAAAGGCATTGACACTTCCTTCGGCAAAATTGGTATCTAATTCAAGGGGAATAATGGTAAACAATTTTCGGCTCCTCCTCTTTGAAAAAATTATTTAACCATTGCATTAACAGGAGGTTTGACCAAACTGCTAACAAAACTATATTTCTAGTAACAGATGAATATGATAAATTTCCTTCTAAAAATAAAAAATATTATTTTTTTTAAAAAACGTTAATCCAATAAAAGTCCCCCTCTGAAATTGCACCGCAATTTCATTTCTTCTTGGGGGACTTACATACATGCAGATATATTTTAGCACTGCCTCTGAACTGGGATCTTCGCCATTTTTCTCCTCTTTTTTAATAAAAGGACTGATGCTTGCCCATATGATGTTATTTAGGAGGGGGCTGCCCATGTGCCCCTTTTGATATTGCTGGAATCTTCAATGATTTAGAAATTTTAGGCCAATGCTTAAAAATTAAG
>CAYNUT010000001.1:22213-34075 GCA_964400595.1 uncultured Neobacillus sp.
TCATTTTACAGTGATAACTGCATCTATTTTCGTTGTATTATCCTTCCATTTGAAATAATTTAAGCTTACATGACATGTGCGCCGCCATCAACGACGACAATATCTCCCGTTACAAAATCAGAGGCAGGCGCTGCTAAAAATAATGCCACACCTTTAATATCGTTTTCTGAGCCAAATTTTCTTAATGGCGTTCCTTCTAAGATCGCTTCCCCTCCCTCCTCAAGAAGCGCTTTCGACATTTTTGTCGGGAAAAAGCCAGGAGCAATCGCGTTTACGTAAATCCCCTGGGGGCCCCATTTCACTGCTAAATCCTTTGTAAAGGTAATGACTGCACCTTTACTGGCGTTATAGCCGATTGCATTCATATATTTTGGATTGCTGCCCTGCAAACCAGCGACTGAAGCAATGTTGATGATTTTTCCCGAACGCTGCTTCAGCATAACTCTGCCCACTGCCTGTGACATTAAAAAAGTTCCCGTGGCATTAACGCTCATAACCTTCTGCCAAGATTCAAGGGGCATATCCTCAACAGGCGCCCCCCAAGAGGCCCCGCTGTTGTTGACAAGAATGTCAATTCGGCCAAATTTTTCAACCGTTTGACTGATGACATTATTCACATTCTCCGGATTCGTTATATCACATTTGAGCGCCATACTTTCAACACCAAGTTTTTTTAAGCCATCGCTAACTTCCTGGCATGCTTCCAATTTTCTTGAACAGACAACCACATTAGCGCCAGCTTCAGCAAAACCTTCTGCTATTTGCTTTCCTAGGCCTCTGCCGCCGCCAGTTACGATGGCAACCTTTCCGGTTAAATCAAAAAGTTCCTTTACATGCATGGCCAAAGCCCCCCTACAAAACAATTCACCAACATACTAACTAGTTGGTATGCTATCTACCACATAATAATATCCAAAATTTTTAGAATATTCAACGAGCAATTTTCGCCATTTTTCTCATCACTATAGTAGAAACATATTCAAAGACACAAATTTAAAATATCATTATTTACAATAATAAAAGGTAACGAGCTTGCTTTTTGACTCTGTACCTTTTTTAGTTTAATTTCGCAAATCGTCATATCCGACAGAATCAATTTAAATAAGTTCCACCATCATCGCCATCCCCTGCCCGCCTCCTACACATAGAGTGGCAATCCCCCGCTTTTCGCCGCGCCGGACAAGTTCGTAAATCAGTGTGGTCATAATTCTTGCACCTGTTGCCCCGAGTGGATGTCCAAGTGCAATAGCTCCTCCGTTCACATTCACCTTGCCCGGATTTAAATTTAATTCACGGATAACGGCCAAGGCTTGGGAGGCGAAGGCCTCATTTACTTCAAATAAATCAAAATCATCAAGAGCCAATTGTGTCCGTTCAAGCAGCTTTTTTACGGCAGGAACCGGGCCGATCCCCATTACTTCTGGAGAAACACCAACGGCCGCCCAATCGATTATTCTTGCTATGGGCTTTAGTTTTAATTTTTCCGCATAATCACTGGATGTTAGTACCAGAGCGGCTGCCCCGTCATTTCGGCCGCAGGCGTTTCCAGCTGTAACCGTGCCGTTTGTCTTAAATACCGGTTTAAGGTTTCTTAAAGCTTCAAGTGTAGTTTCTGGTCTTGGGTGTTCATCAACAGTAAATAAAGTGCTTTCCTTTTTACCCTTTACCTCAACAGGAACTATTTCATCTTTGAAGCGGTTTTCATTTATGGCAGCGGCAGCGCGGAGCTGGCTTTCCAAGGCAAAAGCATCCTGATCTTCACGTGAAATGGAAAATCTTTCTGCGACATTTTCGGCGGTTATTCCCATTCCGAGCTGATCGCCGTAAATTTCTTGAGGCTGCTGCCCAGTTTCTGTGTTTGAATCTATTAACTTAGCATTGTCTCCACCAAATCGGGAGTTTCGTAGATAAATAGGGGCATTGCTCATGCTTTCCGTGCCGCCGGCAACGACGATCTCACCCTGCCCAAAGGAAATTTGCTGAACCCCGCAGGCAATCGCCTGCATGCCGGATGCACAGAGTCGATTAATGGTAAACGCTGAGACCGTTTCTGGGAGCCCTGCTCTTAATGCAGCGACCCTGGCCACATTGGAGGATTCGGTAGATTGCCGAACCTCCCCAAAAATTACCTCGTCAACCTGTTCAGGGGTAATTCCAGCTCTCTGAATCGCTTCTTTGATGACAACTGCTGCCAGATGTCCGGAATTTACATTCTTTAATGCGCCACCATACCTCCCTACGGGTGTCCTAACCGCACTTAAAATGACTATCTCATTCATCAAGGATTCCCCCTTCACTTAGCACTATTTTTTTCCAATTGTGCTGCAATGATTTTTTTCCAACCTCTGATTTCCCCTATCAGATGCTCGTAAATATAGCATCGTGGAAAAACCACTCCACTGGGGAATCATTTAAAAATAGAAATAAACCCAGCTTCTTGACGGAGACCGTCCCAATGCCGGGTTTTTCAAAATGCGACTCTATGAAAGACATTTCTGTGGCTTTTCGCGCCCGTTTTGTCCTTAAGACGCCTTTTTAAAGACATTTCCTCCGCCTTTCGCGCCCGTTTTGTCCTTAAGATGCCTTATTAAAGACATTTCCGCCGCTTTTCGCGGCCGTTTTGTCCTTAAGACGCCTTTTTAAAGACATTTCCCTCGCTTTTCTGGCCCGTTTTGTCCTTAAGAGACCTTATTAAAGACATTTCCCTCGCTTTTCGCGTCCGTTTTGTCCTTAAGATGCCTTATTAAAGACATTTCCGCCGCTTTTCGCGGCCGTTTTGTCCTTAAGAGACATTATTAAAGATATTTCCGTCGCTTTTCTAACCTGTTTTGTCCTTAAGCCCCCATGGGACATATCTAAAACAACTGATACACGACCTCGCCCTTTAATACTTCTGCACCGCTTTGATTGACGGCTAAAACCTTGAAGCGGCGGGTGTTTTCCACGATCTCCAGCAGTTCTGCCTTAAGTGTAATCACATCATTCAAGAAAACCATGCCTTTAAAGCGGATCGAGTAATCCTTAATAAAGCCTTCTTCGTAGAATTCTGTAAACAGTTTCGCGAGATTTCCCATTGTCCACATCCCGTGAGCAATAATTCCCGGCAAACCTGCTTTTTTTGCCTCTTCATCAATCGTGTGAATCGGATTGAAATCACCGGATGCTCCAGCATATTTGATTAAGTCAAGTCTTGAAACAGCCGCTAACTGAATTTCCTTGAGCGATTCGCCAACCTTTAATTCCACTACCGTACTCACCTTGCCAACACCTTCCTCACCGCTTCAGAAATAACGACCGTCGAAGAGGAGCTGAAAATAAGATTTCCTGCTAAATCCTCGCCATAATTTTCTACAACCAGGAAGCCCATTTCCCCGAAGTGCCCTTTTTTCTCAAAATAATTTTTTACCTTTGAATAGCAGTAAATTTCTTCTCCGACATATAATGGCCGCACGTAATGAAACGTTTGTTCACCATGAATCAAGCCTTTGATGGACAGGTTTAAGCCTTCAATGACTCCATAATCAAACACCCTTGGAAAAGTAGGCGGGGCAATATTGTTTTTAAATTTGGAAAGCCTGCCTGTATCTTCATCAACATAAATCGGGTGAAGGTCGCCGATTGCCTCGGCAAATTTCTTAACTGCGCCCCTCTCGACCGCATTTTTCACCTTATTTGATTGCTTGCCAATTTGATCCTTAAACAATTCATCATCACCTCTTCAGATTAACATTTTGGTCCGCCGGCTACGTAGATGACCTGCCCATTCACAAAAGATGATTTTTCATCTGCAAAAAATGCTACAGCATTTGCGATATCCTCAGGCTTGCCGGTGCGGCCGACCGGGATTTGCGAAACACTTGCCTGAACTAGCTGCTCAAAGGAGACGCCGATCCTTGCCGCAGTCTCTTTCGTCATGTCTGTTTCAATAAAACCAGGTGCTACGGAGTTCGCCGTAATACCATATCTCCCTAACTCTACGGCCAATGTTTTGGTAAAGCCCTGCAGGCCTGCTTTGGCTGCGGCATAGTTAGCCTGGCCCCGGTTGCCTAGGGCTGAAGTGGAAGAAATATTGATGATGCGGCCATATTTTTTCTCAACCATATATTTTTGTACGGCACGGGCGGCATTAAAGGAGCCCTTTAAATGCACATCCATTACCGTCTGCCAATCCGCATCCGTCATTTTAAATAAAAGGTTATCCCGGATGACTCCGGCATTATTGACTAAAATATCAACCGAGCCGAATGCCTCGTAAACCTCTTTTACCGCTGCTTCCACCTCTTCAGGATTCACAACGTTAGCGACCTTAGCATAAACATCATAGCCTTTTTCCTTCAGTTCGCTTGCAGTCTCGCTTAAAGCCTCTTCATTTAAATCAATGAGGGCAACTTTAGCTCCTTCTTCCGCAAAAAACTCGACAATTCCCTTGCCAATCCCACGGCTTCCCCCTGTTACAAATGCGGTTCTTCCTGCAAATCTTCCTGCCATCTTCATTCCTCCTGAAAAATATTCCTATCGTAATTTATATTTGACAACGCTTTCAATAATCCTTTATATATACTGGCCGATTTTCACATGACCTTTAATTAAGTTGCGGGAAATAATCATGCGCTGAATTTCGTCTGTCCCATCATAAATTCTCCAGAGTCTTGCTTCACGGTACCAGCGCTCAATCGGTAATTCTCTTGTATAACCCATGCCGCCATGAATCTGGAGGACCTTATCGACGACCCGGTTTCCCATATTCGCACCATATAATTTCGCCATCGAAGCGAGGTGGCGATTGTCTTCGCCTTGGTCAAGCGTAAAGGCTGCGTTTAGTACAAGCCATTTGGCCGCTTCAATATCAACGGAAGCATCGGCAATCATCCATTGAATTGCTTGTCTTTCCGCGATTGGCTTGCCGAAGGTTACCCGTTCTTTCGCATAATCAACAGCCATTTGCAATAAGCGTTCTGATGCACCGACCGCCCTTGCCCCGACAACCCATCTGGCAAAACCAATCCATTCAAGACCAAGATTATAACCCTTGTGCAATTCGCCAAGAATATTCTCTTCAGGAACGCGGACATTATCAAATACCAAGCCGGCTGGACCCCCTTCTCCCATGGTGTGTATATACTCAGACTTCCAGCCCATATCCCGGTCAACAATAAAACAGGTTACCCCTTCACGTCCATTGGAAGTGTGGTGCAATTCTTGGTCCGTAATGGCTATGGCCATAACGAAATCAGCTTCATTTCCCCCAGTGATAAAAGTTTTTTCACCGTTTAAAACCCAATCGTTTCCATCCTTAACAGCTGTCATTTTAATGTTTCTCGTATCTGAGCCTGCACCAGGTTCCGTCATCGCAAAACAGGACTTCTTTTCCCCATTTATGGTAGGGAGTAAATATTTTTTCTTTTGTTCTTCATTGCCGTAATAAAGGATATTATCAGCGGAACCGCCGAATGTAAATGGAACGAATGTTTTTGAAATCTCCATGATGACAATGGCCATCATCATCTGGCCAAGGTCGGCACCTCCGTATTCTTCGGGTGAATTAATCCCCCAGAAACCAGCTTCCTTTGCTTTTAGCTGTAATTCTTTTAGTTTACCAGGTGGAAGGCTCGGTTTGCCATCTCGTTCATTCCTTAGAACATCGTTTTCAAGTGGAATCAGCTCTTTGTCAACAAATTTCCTAATTGTTTGTTGCACCATTTTTTGTTCATCCGTCAGGCGTAAATGCATACCTTTCACTCCATTCCTAATCTTGTAATCTAGTATATTAGCTTCTGCATTATTCTATGCGCCCACCCAGCAACACATACCTACCGGTTGGTATGTTAGTATTATTTTATTTGGAAATTTCAGAAAATACAAGTGAAATTATGTTCTTTTTCCATTTAAAAAATCCTTTGGCAGACCAAAGGATTTTAACTTGTTATGCATGAGTGATTGATTTTCTTGCAGCCCGCTCTCTTAGTGAGGATATGCCCAGTGAACTTACCAGCCAAAAGATCAAGCCGAGTGTAATGCTGAAGAGCCATTTACCCGTTGTTTCTAATGTCAATAATACAGTGGCCACACAAACGATTCCACCCATCATGCCATAAACAGAGCCTTTGGCAATGTTGGCTGCTTTTTTGGTTCCAGAGGCAATTCCGACCATGATAATTGCAGTCAGCATGACTGCCGGAAAGGCGGCAAAAATCCCTGCAAGAATTTTCCACGGAGAAAAAACTGTAATGATATAACTGAGTGAGACAGCTGCTCCCCCAAGAATAAAACGCATTAATAAGTCCTGTTTATTCATGTTGATCATCCTTTTAAATTAAATAATTAGTAATAAATACCACAATGCTTGATACTATTAACCAGCAGGCCATTGCGTTCAAGATTCCTTTTTTCCAGCCAACTTTCGGGAGCAGATAACCAGCAATCATAGCGACGATAATATTAATCGCCATACCGAAAATGGCTCCTTTTGAAAGAACGATGGACTGAGAAACAAGCTGGCCGCCATGAAAATCAAGGCCAATTGTTAATAATGCCGCAAGATACACGGCAGGAAAGGCAGCAAAGATTCCTCCTGCTTTTTCACCTAACCTCTTTGCCACAAGAGTGCACGCAACAACTGCCGTGCCACCTAAAAGAAATCGAATCAGCAGTGCGCTTAAAGAGAGATTTTCCATGATGTTCGCCCCATTTTCGAATATAACTTTTTAACATAAACAATGTGAATATATTCACATTTCTTTTCCCATGTATTCATTTTAACTCATTTTCATGACTCTGCTTGTGAACATTTTTCAAAGCTTTTTAAAGCGTTTACACAAATTTCATCTTGCTTCAACGTCTATTTTCCTTATTTTTTACAAAGAATAGTATTGGTATTCTTTATGAATATCCTCGTTTCAAAATCCGTTGATGAGGTGATTTGAATGACCTACAGAGAGCGTTTAGATGCACACTCAGAAATGTTTCACCATACTTGGACACGGCCGAAGCGCCAGAGTTCCCAAGTGAATGGTCAAACACGGTTGACGCCAAACACAATCATCCTAAGGAGCAATGCCAAGGCACACCGCTGGTAGAACTTTGGCATAGAAACGAAATGCCGGTTTCCCTGGCAAAAAAGAAACGCCTTTTCTTGATAGAAATTATCGGGAAAAGGCCTTTCTTTTACTTAAATAAATATTGATATAATCTTCCTTGAACGCTATTCTAAGTCCAAGTAATACAACATTTGGGAGTGATATGCAGTATGTTCGATGAACTGGTTATAAGAGATGCAGAATTTAGTGATTTGCCGGCAATAGTGGAGATTTATAATTCGACTATTCCAGGCAGGATGGTGACTGCTGATTTGGAACCGATTACGGTTGAAAGCCGAATTCAATGGTTTCATGAGCATTCTGCCTCATTTCGTCCATTATGGATGGTTGAGAATCAAGGGGAAATTTGCGGATGGGTCAGCTTCCAATCATTTTATGGCAGACCGGCCTATAATGCCACCGCAGAGATCAGTATTTATATTCATCCGAACTACCGCGGGAAGAAGATTGGAAAAATTCTCATTCAAAAAGCGATTAAGGCAAGTCCTGAATTGAATATCAAAACCCTGCTCGGTTTTATATTTGCACATAATGAACCCAGCATAAAACTTTTTGAAAGCTTTGGTTTTGAAAAATGGGCACATCTTCCTAACATCGCAGAACTGGATGGAATTGAAAGAGATTTGGTCATACTCGGGAAAAGAGTTTCTTAAAAAATCACAGAAGAGTTTTTCATTTTTTCATCATTGAAATATTCCAAAATAATATATTTTCTAGTACTATATTCTTATACCTAGAAAAGTTGTGCAAGTATAACCTTCCAAAAAAGAATTGGAGATCCTCATGGAGAGAAAAAAACTCATCATCCTTTACATCACCACCAGTTTATTTTGGATTTTCGGATCAAACTACTTAACTGAACATTTTATCCCTGGTTCCTATATTTGGATAGTAGAAAGAATTAAAGAAATATTCTATGTGGCAGTTACTGGCGTGTTTCTTTATTTTTTTGTTAATAAACAGCAGGAGTTATCTGCTTCACAGGAGGATCGGCAGCGCCTATCCACGTTAATTAACTCCATGGTTGACTTTGTTAATTTTAAGGATGGCGAAGGCAGATGGATAGAAGCCAATGATTTCGGTTTAAAATTGTTTCAGCTTGAAAATGTGGATTATCGCGGGAAGACGGATTCAGAGTTAGCCGAATATACGGAATTTTTCGCTGATGCCCTCCGCTTATGTGAGATGTCAGATGAGGAAACCTGGAAAAACAAAGGAATAACACGCATTGAAAATATCCTTCCCTTACCGGATGGTTCTACCAAAACAATTGACACGATCAAAGTACCCCTTTTTCATCCAAATGGAAGCAGAAAGGGATTAGTAATCATCGGCCGCGATATTACCGAACAGAAAGAAATAGCTCAAAAATTAGCAGAAAGAGAGCAGCAATATAAATCGCTTTTTGAATACAGCCCGGATATCGTTTATATGATGGACTTATTCGGGAACATCACCAATCTGAATCCACACTTTGATGTCATAACTGGCTTCAAAAGGGAAGAAATGATTGGGAAGAATGTGAAACATTTGTTACCCAAAAAGTACAAGCCTTTTTTGAATGGGTTTATTTCCTCTGTTGTCGATGAACTTAAATCGGTTACATATGAGTTAATAATTCCCCATGCAAATGGTGGACTAATCACATTGCAATGTACTTCCCAGCCCATCATCATTAATGGCTCCGTTACTGGAATTATCGGTAATGGAAAAGATATTACCTCATTAAGGAAGACGGAAGAGCGCCTGAGAAGAACAGAAAAGTTGTCAGTCGTGGGTGAGCTTTCTGCAAGTGTAGCTCATGAAATTCGTAATCCGCTCACCTCCTTGAAGGGGTTTGTCCAGCTTATGCAAGTGGAAGATAAAAAACATCAATTTTACTATCAAATCATGCTGGATGAACTTAATCGAATTAATCATATTGTGGGTGAGTTATTATTGTTGGCAAGGCCGCAGCACCTTAAATTTACCAATGCTGAAGTGCAAAAGTTATTAAATGATGTCATCCATTTACTGAGCAGTGAAGCAAGTTTGTATAATGTGCAAATCAACTCCCGCTTTCCTGAAGAACCGATTATGATTGAATGTGAACCAAATCAGCTGAAGCAATTATTCATTAATATTATCAAAAACGCTATCGAAGCTTCCATAAATGGCGGCACTGTCATGATTGTTCTGAAACAGGAGAATGAACTACAGATTTCTATAATGATAAATGACAATGGCTGCGGCATTTCTCAAGAGAGATTAAAGAAAATTGGCGAACCTTTTTACTCTTCAAAAGAAAAAGGGACAGGATTAGGCTTAACCGTCAGCTTTAGGATTGTTCAAACACATAAGGGCTCCATACATTTTGACAGCCAAAAAAACAACGGAACATCTGTTCTGATTTCTCTGCCCATAAGACAGGGTAAGATAAATGCTCTCAATCATCTTTAGAAAACGGTCTAAGCATTGCTGATTTAGGCCGTTTTTTTATTGCTCATTTGCCTGAGAGTACCCCTTTTTTTTCCTATTCCGGAATATTGCAATCACTAATAACAGGGACGGAATGATAATTTGAAAAGGCCAATGCAAATAAATGGGTACTATATGCAATCCTTCCTGTATATGTTCCGCGTAATTTGACGCAATAGTAATTGAAGCAAATAATATAATAAAACCAATTGGATAGCTCAATTTTTGCCGATCTTTAAAATGAAAAAGGTCTGCTATCCCGGTAGAAGCAGCATAAAAGAAGATGCTTATTTTAAAGAAACCGCCGATAACTAAGTACAGCATAAAAAAAACATCAAGACGTTCAATAAAATTCGCCAGTTGAATTTTGCCCACGGTTGTCAATAAAGGGAAATTTGAGCGTGTAAAGAGATCTGGCCCCAGGGTAGCAACATTTATTAACGCTGTAATTGTTACGTTAATACCTGCTAAACCCATCCCACCCAGACAGGCGATTTTCACTTTTTTGGCATCATTTAAAAGTGGAAGCAGCATTGTAAAAACAACCATTTCCCCAAATGGGAAGGTTAGTGTTTCACCAAGAAATGTTTTTATTACTGGTTTCCAGCCATTTTCAAGCATGGGCAGGAGATTTTCTAAATGGATTAATCCGGAAACAGTTATTAAAATAATCCCAGAAATCGCCAATAAATAGATGACGCTAAAATATAACTCTCCTACCCTTGCGATTACTTCTATTCCCTTATGTATTCCATATATAATGGTTAGAATCATCAAGGAATTGATGACAATAAGCGGCGTAGCGGTATATGTAGTAGTTGTTAATAACTCGCCAAAGTCTCGTAACACTCTTGTTGCAGAATAAATATAGTAAAGAATATAGAAGAAAGCAAGGAGACGTCCAGGCCATTTACCTATGATTTTTTGAACATAACCCGTAAATGGGATATCCTGGTAATACTTATAAAGGCGGTAATACACTAGGAATAGCAGCATGCCTCCTGCCAGCCCCAACAAAATAGAGATCCAAGCGTCCTGTTTGGCATTGGCGCCAAGACCAACAAGAATGGAACTTCCCATCTCAAACAGGACAACCAGTATAAACATTTGTGATGCTTTAATCTTTTCCTTTTCCATACATAAATTCCCTCACTAAGGGTTTATTTCTTGAAATCTGACCAAAATGGTTTTGTCCGAATCCCTTCCCGGCGTGTATAGGAATCTACCTTCACATTCACTTCAAGGTCAGTAAACCGTTCATTCCAATTTCCTTTCATTTCTTTCCATAGTTTTGGGTTAGCTGAATGAACCCTTTCACCAAAGCCGAAAATGTCACTCTGCAATTTTTGAGCTTCTTTTATAGATGCTGTGATTTGCTTTTTTATTTCTTCTTCAACACCAATATCTATTTTCTCTATTTCCTTGGCGTTGGTAAGGTCTATCGCGGTATTGGCTTCACTGATCCAGCCTTCATCCTTGATATAAATACTGATAACAGGTTCTCCCTTCTTAAACTTTACAGATACCTTGGTTTTAGACCGTATTGGTGCGAACGTTAATGCATCCTTTTTGCCGTTCCAATCAATTATGATATCTGTACTTTTTACTTTTTTTAATATCCATAATGCGCCACGTGCTTTCTTTCTATCTATCCAGCCGGTCAATTTTCCATTTTTAAAGACAGCCATGCCATCGGCAACAAGAAAGGCATGTGCTATAGTTGTTTGCAGATTATCGGCATTCTTAACATCCTCTTGTTTTCCTGTTACTTTGTACCCATTCATAATTGGTTCCCTTCCGCTGCTGACAAGCCCCATTATAAAGTCATCGATATTTATAGTTGTGTTTTCACCCAATACGGCTTCTGATGCCTTAATCTGCTTCGTAATTTTATTAACAGGGAGTTTATCCAGGTTTGAAAGCCCTGATACTACTAATGCAGCTGTAGTGTCCCTTGCTACGACAATTTCCGTTGTAGTTCTAAACTCAGGGTCCCTGTCCAAAGCATCAAGCAAATCAAGTAAACCATCCTTCGCGATCTCTTCACTTATTACCACTAAGTTTGTATGGGCGTAGTATAAACGGCGGGATACTGCTTTAGTGGCACTTCTTGCTGCCTCGGTTAATGTATTTCCGGTACTTTTATATACCGCAATAGGCAGCCCTTGCCCTCCTCCGGTTTGACCTTGAGAAACATTTGCAGGAATGACAATTTGGAATGAGACATCATACATTTTGTTTTTTCCCTTATCAACTCCCAGCGCCGTAACAAACGCTAAATCCGTCAGCTCCTTTTGATTCCAGCAGG
>CAYNUT010000001.1:34085-45658 GCA_964400595.1 uncultured Neobacillus sp.
AATAGGTAATAGCAAAAAGGCGAGTAAAATATTTACACCAATTTTTCTCATCATGTTTCACCCTTTTGGGCCTGTTCATCACTTTTAGCAGGCGGGCCGGGTTTTTGATTTTCTCCAGTTCTGACAACATTCCCCTTACTAATAAACATCGGTCTGTTTTTCATTGCCCAAATTGGAAAACGGATAAAAACATCCTGTTGATTTCGTAAACTAAATGGGGCAAGCGGCATCATATAAGGAATACCAAACGACCTTAATGAGCATAAATGGAGGCTCATAAACATCAGCCCTAACATGATTCCATAAAAGCCTAAAATGGAGGATAGAAACATCATAACAAAGCGCATTAATCTAGCGGCAACGGCCATGCCAAACACCGGTGTAGAAAAATTTGCAATAGCAGTAATGGACACTACGATAACCATTACTGGTGAAACCAGGCCTGCCTGGACTGCAGCCTGTCCAATTACCAATGCCCCCACGATAGATACGGCCTGCCCCACTGCACGAGGCAGCCTGAGACCCGCTTCCCTTAATATTTCAAACGTAACCTCCATAATTACTGCCTCGACAAAGGCCGGAAAAGGCACATTTTCTCTTTGGGCAGCAACAGCAATAGCCAAGGTTGTCGGAATCATTTCTTGATGAAAAGTGGTTCCGGCAATATAAATGGCAGGAGCTATCAGAGCGATTAAAAATGACATTATTCTCAATAAACGAAGACTTGTTGAAATATCAAAACGCGCATAATAATCGTCAGGCGCCTGGAAAAATTGAACGAAAATTGCTGGAACTGTTATGACAAAAGGAGATCCATCCATTATTATTGCAATTCTCCCCTCTAGTATTTGTGAAGCAATGACATCAGGCCTTTCCGAATGATAACTGGTGGGAAAGGGGGTCCAAGTTTGATCTTCAATCAATTGCTCAATATACTGGGATCCTATTAGGCCATCGATATTAATTCGTTTTAATCTTTCCTTGACTTCCTTGATGATTTTCTCATTGGCAACACCTTTAAGATACATAATACCGACATCGGTTTGTGACGCTGTCCCCAGTTTAATCGTCTCCAGCCAAAGATTAGGGCTTTTAATTCTTCTGCGGATTAATGCCGTATTGACCCGCAATGTTTCAATAAAGGAATCCTTTGGTCCCTGTATCGATAACTGGGTGCTCGGTTCAGTGATGGAACGCTTATCCCATCCCTTTGTTTCAACATCAATTGCTTTGTTATACCCCTCTAAAAAAAACAGGGTATTCCCTGATAAAATACCATCAAATACTTGATTCCAATTCGTCACGACCTTTATATTACCTAATCCTACAGTCTTTTCTTCTAAGATTTGGAAACTATCCTTCTGATCATCGAATACCCCCTTCGTTATAGATTCAATGAAAAAATCGCTGATCATGTTATTGTTAGCCAGGCCGTCGATATAGACGGTCATTCCTTTATGATTAGAGATGGTAAACTCACGGTAGGCTATATCAGTGCTGTTCCCTAATTCTTCCTTTAACCTTGATACATTGTCTAGATAATTACTGAGAATCGGCTGGTCTTCCGGTTTTAACGGATCTTGATATTGCCTGTAGTTATCATTTCGCCGTTTTTTTTGTTTGGTTTTTAATATTTTGGATAATATCGACATTTTTTCTGCCTCGCTTTAGGGAAACAACCAATTATGGGTAGATTACCCATTAAATTCGAATCTATCCAATTTTACGATTAAGCCTTTATTCATACATTCTTTTTTTGCGGACATCATAAAGATAGAAATTATTTTTGAGGGTGAAGCACTTGAAAATCCTTGGTATAACCGTTTTATTGGCCATCACCTTATTAATGATGATCATCACATTGGACCTGTTAATGGGGCAGCCATTTTCGGGGATTATTTGGAAGGCGGCTAATCCCTTCAAAGTAATGGAACCAGCGGAGTATGTTATTATCCTTATCTTAATTATCGCCTTATTATTGAAATCAATAAAATCTTTTATAAATAATAGAAAAGGGAAAGATGCTGGGCCATCTTAAAGGAAAAAGCCCGCCTAAAGCGGGCTTTGATCCTTTCTGTCCAATTCTTGATCTTCAATTGCAGCATGTCTCCTTGCAAATAATGATCCAATCCATTTGATTCTATTCTTCCATTTTAATTGTCTTTCATAATTTGGTCCGTAAACAAAACGATTCCAACAATAATTAATTATTTCTTCACTGACGAGTAAAACACCGATAAACATAGCAAAATAGGCCATTAAATCCCACATTTTAACGCCCCCTTACCACAACATATTCGAAAATAGGCATGTGAAGTTCTTTTGATTATCTATAGTGTTATTCTTAAAAACTATCCTTCTTTCTTTATTTTAACAAAAAACTGCCAAATTGTGGCTTATTTGACAGTTTGTTAGTAAGGTTAGGCTTTTTCCATTCCAGTTATTTTTGTTTTAATATAAAATTTGTTCCCTGAGGAGAAGAAAATAATACTTCCCAGCGATAAAACGGCAATACTCCAAAACATGATTTGTCCTTCGAAATGGCTAAGTAAATAACCACCTATAATCGGACCAAGAAAGTTTCCAATTTTTCGAAACTGCCCGGCTCCAAAATACGTGCCCCTCAAATGCTCAGGAGCAAGCTGATCCATCATCATGGCATTGGAAGGAAAAATTAAGATCTCCCCAATCGTGAGCAAAACCATCGCAAATGCAGCGACCAGCCAGCTATTGATAAAACTGAAACTAAATAATCCGGCAGCAATAAATACTGAACCGATTACCATTGTATGCATCAGGCTAAATTTTTCGGCAAAATGACTGATTGGCATCTGCAGGAATACGACCATTACCGCATTAATCGTCAGGAGCACCGAAAAAATCGTGACGCCATTTTCTAGAGAACCTTCCAAAACCTGCGGCAAATTAGAATCTATTTGCACATAACCAATATTGATTAGAATGATCCCAATAATTAAATATCTTAGTGCCTTATCTGTTTTGATAATCCGAAAAGCATCAATAAATGATACTACTTTTTTAGCTGGATCTTCTCTGGAGATAACCAGCTTCTTCATTAAACTGTTCTGTTTTAACACTTAATAAATTGTCTATAAATAGAGAGAGGATTTTTGGATTGGAGAATATAAAATGAAATTTGCTTATCTTACCCTTGAACTGATAGTGGGTTTTGTCCTTTTATTTTTCATTGTTAAAGTGGTCGGAAAGAAAATCATCAAGCAAATAACCCCCTTTACCTTTATTGCTTCCATTGTTCTTGGCGAATTGCTGGGAAACGCCTTATACGACCATGAAATCGGCCTGCCTTATATTATATACTCCATGGTCATCTGGGGATTTCTCCTTTTTGTTGTTGAATATATCGGGCAGAAATCTCTAGTCTTCAGGGGTATTGTCGAAGGTAAACCCTCTGCCTTAATCAAAAATGGCGTGATAGACCGGGATGAATTAAAAAAGAACCGCATGAACCTAAACCAGCTGCAGAGCTTGCTCCGGCAAAGTGAAACCTTTTCCATCCGGGAGGTTGCCTATTGCTATCTAGAAGCTAATGGGTCACTCAGTATTTTAAAAAAGACCAAATATCAAAAAACAACCCAGGAGGATTTTAACATGCCGCCAAAGCCTGTATTTGTCCCCGTAACAGTTCTTCGTGATGGAGAAGTCCTATGGGATGAGCTTCGTGAACTTGGCTTTGATGAAACATGGTTAAAACAGCAAATGGCATCTCATGGAATCTCAGATTATCAAGATATATTTATAGCTGAATGGCTGGAGGGCGACGGTTTATTTGTCCAAACAAAAAAAGGAAATCAATAAAAAGTCAGATCCACTTGGGAACTGACTTTTTTACTAGTTTGGATCCTTATAATTCATTGCCCTCTCGCTGTCGCCAAAACCTTTGGTGGTTGGGTCCTGAACAATTCCCAGCAAGGATAAAAGGATTAAAACCGCATTGGCCAAGGTTAAAATATAGTCCTGGACAGCATCGGATAATTGAAAATGAATAATATCTAAAGTATTTAATCCTGACAAAACCATTTGTGCAACGATAAGCAGCTGTGAAATAAATGCAATCACCCAATTTTTATTTCGAAAACGGACCCTCCAGTTTATCATCTCCCCATCCCCTTTCTGTATTGGTTAAATCATCTTTCTATTAACGTATGCTTGGATATGAAATGGTTGTCCGCAAAAATCACGGTTTGTAAAAAAAACTGCTATTATTGGTCTTTTTTTGCAGGAATCATTATAATGAAGAAAGTTAAAGTCCCATCAAAGGCAAGGAGAGACCATGAATAAGCTGCAACCATACTGGGAAATGACCGTCCGTTTCTGGAAAAAGAAACATCTAACACAAATACTGTTATTAACCCTATTAATTATTGTACTCGTGACGATTTGTTATTTTGGCTGGCTGGCGTCACGAGCAAATGTACAATCTCTTAAAGAAGGCTTGAGCCAGCCCACTGTTATTTATGATAATAATGGCAAGGTGGCAAGTAACGTCGCCACTAATCGAACAAAAGGGATCAAAATGGAAGAACTGCCGAAATATGTTCCAAACGCCGTAGTAGCGATTGAAGATGAACGCTTTTACGAACACAGCGGTTTTGATATCAAAGGAATTGCCCGTGCTTTTTTTGGCAATTTATTTGCTGGAAGAATTACCGGTGGAGGCAGTACGCTGACCCAGCAGCTCACCAAAAATGCTCTGCTCTCCCCTGAGCGAACCTATAAACGAAAAGCCGAGGAATTATTTTTAGCTGTCAAAATCGAGAAGGTATACAGCAAGGAAGAAATTCTGCAAATGTATCTCAATCAGGTTTACTTTGGCAGCGGAGCCTGGGGCATCGGCAATGCCTCAAAAAAATATTTTGATAAAAATATTAAGGATGTTTCCATCAGTGAAGCGGCTATGCTGGCAGGTCTGCTGCATGCCCCGAACTACCTAGACCCATATAAAAACTACGATTTGGCTGTAAAACGAAGAGATGTCGTTCTTGCTAAAATGAAGGAACTTAAAATGATTACCGCGTCAGAATACAATGCGGCGAAAAAAGAAAAAATCCGCCTTCATGATGGCGGAGGCAGCTTTGTCGAGCGGAAGTATCCCTATTATGTTGATGCCGTGCTAAATGAAGCCATCTCCCGATACGGGTTAACACAGGATGAAATCTTGACACGTGGATACCGAATTTATACTGAAATGGACCAAAACCTTCAGGGCGGCCTTGAAAAAATTTATGCCCGGAGTTACTTATTTCCAAGGGGTAAAGGTGACATAATGGTTCAAAGCGGCTCGGTATTGATGGATCCGGCAACAGGTGGAGTCCTTGCTCTTGTCGGCGGCAGGGGAGAGCATGTTTTCCGCGGCTTTAACCGGGCTACCCAATTAAAGGCGCAGCCGGGTTCTGCGATCAAGCCGCTAGCCGTTTATACTCCCGCCCTTGAAGAAGGATATAAGCCTTCATCTGAGCTGATAGATGAACCCATTTCCTTCGGCACTTATAAACCGGAAAATTTCACTAAAACTTTTCAAGGTAAGGTTCCGATGTACAAAGCATTGGAGGAATCATTAAATATTCCAGCCGTATGGATGCTCGATAAGGTAGGTTTAAATAAAGGACTGGATTCTTTGAATCGGTTTGGAATTCCTGTTGAGAAGGAGGATAAAAACCTAGCCATTGCCCTTGGGGGAATGAGTAAAGGGGTATCCCCGCTGCAGATGGCCAATGCTTTTTCTGCCTTCCCAAACGGAGGAAAGCGGCAGGACAGCCACTTAATTACCAAGATTGTCGGACCAACCGGGAATATTATTGCAGAACGGGAAGCTAAAACCACCAAGGTAACATCTAAAAAGGTCGCAAATGAAATGACTTCCATGCTTTTGAATGTCGTGGAATCGGGAACAGGCAAACGTGCCTACATTCCGGGTGTGCAGCTGGCAGGAAAAACGGGATCGACACAACTTCCATTTGCCGGTGTCAGCGGCACTAAAGATCAATGGATGGTTGGATATACTCCCAACCTCGTCGGTGCGATTTGGATTGGTTATGACAAAACAGACAGGGAGCACTATCTCCCAAGCGCAAGCTCAGCCAATGTGGTTCCGATTTTTAAAGAAATAATACAAGAATCTATGAAGTATCTTCCTGACGAAAGCTTTGAGGTTATCTCGATTAATGACCAATTATCAGGTAAGGCCAAACAGGAAAAAAGCTTTCATGATCAGGCGAAAAAAATTACGAAGGAATTGAATGATAATGCACAAAAGATAGGGGCTTCGATAAAGGAACAAGCCCCTGTATGGAAAAAGGGATTAGATAAGGCACTTTATAATGTTGGTGAAGCCATCAATTCTGTCATCGAAAAAATACAAAGGTAAATGACAATAGCACATCGATTAAGATGTGCTATTCTTTAATGATCAATATTCCAGCAAGCCGTATTTCCGCTTGAAGCGAGATAAAATTTTAATCCATAAGTCACCGAAGACTAGCAGAAAAATAACATTTGAGATGGCATGAAATGTATCAAATAACGCACTCCCCATCATGTAGACAAAAAATGCCTTAGCGTTCATTGGAGTTCCTGTCTGCACCATCGCAAGAAACCCCCAAATATTCATAATCCAGCCAAATAAAAATCCCCAAATAAAGCCAAAAAGAATTTGACCCCATTTTTTCTTCATCCATTTCCAATTACGCCATAAACCAGCCGTCAGACCAACCAGTCCCCATGCCGCCATCTGCCACGGTGTCCATGGCCCTTGCCCCATGATCATATTTGATGCCAGTGCCGCGACTGCCCCAATGATAAACCCGCTTTCGGCACCGAAAACAAATCCGGACATCATGATTACAAATGTTGTCGGCTGCACGCTGGGAAGACTTGCAAAAGGAATTCGGCTTATGGCTGCAATGGAAGCCAGAACTGCAATTAGAACCAATTCTCTCGGCTCGACCTTCCTTCTTTCAAAACGAATTAAAAAGAACAAGATCCCTATGATGACAAATCCAAAACTCATCCACAAATAGGAATTTTCAAACCAAGAAGATAAACCCAGCAGGCCGACAGCCAGGATTATTAGGGCCCCGGTTGCAGCACCTTTACCGATGCGCATCACCGAATTACCTCCTCAAGCGTAAGCGGGGCACCCTCAGGTATATCGCGGAATATTCTTTGAATCATCGTCGTATAAAAGAAATTCCCTTTAAAGAATTCTAACGGTGTATTTTCTGAAGTAACCTTGCCCTGGAACATCATCCCGCAGCGGCTTGCATAATGGGCCGCGAATTCCACATCGTGTGTTGACATCAAAATCGTCACCCCTGCGGAGTTAAGCTCAAGAAGAATACGAGCGAATGTTTCTTTAGAAATGGGATCCAATCCTTTTGTCGGCTCATCTAAAAGAAGAACTTCCGGTTTGCGTATCAATAAACATGCGAGAGCTGACTTTTGCAATTCCCCTCCGCTTAAATCATAGGGATGACTTTTTTTCAAGTGGGCAATTCCCAGCCAGGCCAACAGTGTGTCGACTTCCTTGGAATTGCTCAACTGCCACTTTACCATTATTTCCTGAATTTCTTTCTCTACTGTATCTTGAATAAAGAACAATTTAGGATTCTGCGGTAAATAACCAATCTTGTTCATCCATTCTTTTTGGCAGGTTTTCATTGGCTTTTTACCATACAAAATTTTCCCCTGCTCAGGCTTTACAAGACCTGCCATCATCTTTAATAAAGTAGATTTTCCAGAACCGTTCCCTCCCATGAGTGCATAAAACTCGCCTTTTTTTAATGAAAAGCAAAGCTCATTCAGGATAAGGTCCTGTTTTTTATCATAGCGAAAAAAAACATCCTTCATATGTAAAAATTCAGGATGGTCCGTATTTTGGGGAGAATGATTAATACTTCCACCCTTTTTTGGCATTGTCTTTTGAACCCAGCTTCTTCCTTCCTTAACTGTTAAAGGTACCCTTCCCTTGCCGCCATAGCTAAAGAATAACGCTGGGATTGTCGGAACATAGGCTTTATTAGGGGTATTCCAAACATCAGAAAGGATTTCCCGAGTGTCACCGGCGAGTTGTACTTGGCCTTTATCGAGCATGATAATTTGGTCGGCAAGTGTAAATACCTCCTCGAGACGATGCTCGGCGATGATAATCGTCATTCCAAATTCATCATTAAGCCTTTTTAGCATATCTAAAAATTCTCTAGAACTGACTGGATCTAATTGTGCTGTCGGCTCATCGAGCAGCAAAATATTCGGCTGCATCAATAGGACGGAAGCAAGATTAATCTGTTGCTTTTTTCCTCCTGACAGTTCGTGTGACTTCCGGTGCAGGAGGGATTCCGCTCCAAAAAAATGCACCATTTCAGCAACTCGGTTTCTCATTTCATTTGTCGGCAGACCGATATTTTCAAGCCCAAAAACAAGTTCATGCAGAACATCATCGGCCACAATCTGGTTTTCCGGATCTTGAAAAACAAATCCGATATCCTTTGAAAGCCCATCCGGTTCCTGAATATCACTGCCGGCAATACAAATTTGCCCTGTTAGTCTTCCATGAGGCTGAATTTCTTTTTTCAACAATTTTAACAGCGTGCTTTTCCCGGAACCGGAAGCACCAAACAACACGACAAATTGCCCTTTTTCAATTTGTAAGGAAAGATTCCGAATGGCCGGTTCCGAACATTCCGGATATGTAAATGTGACATTTTCTAATTGGATAAACGCCATCGGATCCACTCACCTGCTTCAACAATTATTGGAAAACTTATAAACATACTATAACAAACGAGAACACCAACATCCATTAATGCGGGAGACCAAGGTTCCATAACCGGGTAGACGCTTAACATACCATATCCATTTATTCGGCCCATCATTATAAGGACAAAAAGAACGGACAAATAAATGATAGCAGCAGCATCTCCTTTCCTGAACCGAAAATATTCATAGGATGAGCGCAGGCCATTTCCATAACCTCGGGCTTTCATGGAATCAGCAGTTTGTATGGCCTCTTCAAGAGAGTAGGTCAATAGGGTTTGAACAAATAACATCCCCATTCTTATTCTTGATGTCCACTTCCCTTTATTGATGGAGAGTCCTTTACTTTTTTGCACAAGTGCAATTTCTTCCATTCTTCTTTTCATTAACGGAATAAACCGTAGGGTCAGCATCAATAGAACCGCAAATTGTGGCAAGATTTTTCCAAATAAGAATAACAGTTTATTAGGTGTCATTATCACATTGTAGGAAACAAACATGCCAATGATGCAGATGATGGACATAGCATTCATCCCACCGTACGTCACCGCTTCTAATGTTACCCGATGCTGTCCAATTTCGAACAACAAATGCCGGCCTCTTTCATTAAAAAGAGGATTCAGGAGGATCATTAGAAAAAAAGTCGAGATGATAAAAAACTTCCACCTTTTAAGACCCTGCATCCGGTCATGAAGAATATTTAAAATTAACATAAGAAAAAGACCCATTACTAAAAGAATGGGGTGCAGCATGAGAATGATGATTGATATGGAACCTGCATAAAAAAGGAAGGAAACAAGTGGATTGAACCGGGAAAAACGCGTTTCCATTACTTGTTCCCCCTATTACTATTCAGTGTAGAAGCACTCAATCCGATCACCGTCTTTTACTTTGATGACACCAATACTTTTTGTAATACTAGCACCATTCTGCTTAAAAACCCAGCCGCTTTTGACACCATAGTCAAACTCAAAGATATTATAAATTCCTTCAACATAAACTGTAGCCCCGCTCCCCCTTGCAACAACTTTATTCTTGGCTGCCTGCATAAGGATATCATAAATCGTATCGCCATCCTTAAAGCTTACAGTTGTTGGACTAAGAATTGTTCCACGATCCTTTGGGCCGACAATAGAAAATGTCACTGTCGTTTCAGGTTTTGGCGGTTGAGTTGTTGTACTCGGCTTTGCTGCGGTACTTCCTGCAGTTGAGGTGCCGGTCTGTGCGGCAGCTGCACCACTATTATGGGTGGTACTGGCAGTCTTGGCATTTTTTGTTTGTGAATTGGTTTGATTGGCCGCAGTTTCTTGGGTAGTTGAATCTGGCTTTTCCGTCTTTTGTTCTGTTTTATTCTCAGACGCAGCAGTGGCGGCTGATTCGTTGTTTTTTTCCGCTGGAGCAGGCTGTTCTTCTTTATCAGCTATCTTTTTGTTTTTTTCTGCAGGGTTTGCCTTTTCAGCCGGGTGCGCTTCCTTCTTTGAATCCTTCGCCGTATTTTCGCTCGTTCCACAGCTTATTAGACTAAATACTAGGAGAAGCCCGCAAAATAACATGGTGTATTTTCGAAATGTTTTCATGTAGCGCCTCCTTTGATCACGCCCCTCCTGAATCACTCAGAAGGGGCTGAATGTTATTGCATGCTTCGTTTTCTCTGCTTCACGTAAAACAGACTTCCTGTCAGGATGAACAATAACCCCAGCGCCAGCAGGTTATACATATTCGTCGCTGTATCAGGTAAAGTGTTTCCAGCAGTCTTAACTGTTGGTGATGGTGGATCGGCAGGCTTTTGTTCCGTCTGGGGAGTTTCCGCATCCGGTTTTTCCTGCTCAGGTGTTTGCTCCTGTAATGGTAACTGATACAATGAGCCTTTTCCTTGTGAATAATGCTGATAGGCGACAACTCCCATAATCCCCTGGGTGGATGAGAATGGATCACTTTCATCTCCGCCCTGGAAATCAAAGCCTCCATCCTTATTTTGGAATGATAAGAGATATTGGAATAGACTGCTGCTGTCTTTAGTGAATTGCGAACCATTCGCATCAATTCCAAGCGTTGATAGGGCTATGACTACCTGTGCAGCCGTTGAACTATTATCAATTTTTCGAGCTTGATATTGTTCTTTCAAATATTGAATGGCTAAATCCACTTTTTCTTTTACCCCTGCCTGCTCCTTATACTGTGCAAGCGAAATTAATATCATCGCGGTCGTATCAATATCACTTGTTGTGCTTTCATCCCATGCCCAGCCGCCGTCTGCGTTTTGTTTTTCCATTAAATAGCTGATCAGCTTTTCCCGCGTCCACTGTGCAGAATCCGGCACTGTGAAATTTGCACTATCTAAGGCAAGTAAGGCATAAGAAACTCCTATTAAACCCTGCTTCGTGACATTTCCCTTATATATGGCTTCAATCAGGTTATATCCTTCAATATTAGTTGGGTCACCGCCAGCTGCAAGAATTCCCATGACATAACGTTCCGTATCAGTAATTCTTGTGAATTTCCCTTGTCTTTCTTTTACCAGTTCCTTAACCGATTCAAGATATCCTGCCGGAATCGTTTTACCAGCCTGCTTTAGCGCAACGGCCTCCCACTCGCCGATTGAATTTTTCAAAAGATAATCTGTTCCTGTATCAACGGACGTTTTAAGGTCAGCTTCAGAAACAGTTCCTGAAGGCGGATTCGGTGTTGGGTTTTCACCACTGCCGCCGCCAGTCTCTGGTGAATCCTCCCAGGACTCCAACTGAAAACTAATTTGATTCCCCGGCTTTAGCAGATAGCTT
>CAYNUT010000001.1:45668-87063 GCA_964400595.1 uncultured Neobacillus sp.
CCATCAATATAAAATGCCCAATAATTTGTTCCCTCTGCTTTAATTCCATTTATGGACGTTATCATTTTACCGTATTGTGTATCTGTATATCCTACCTGATCTGGGGCAACTGCTGTCTGTAAAAGCTGAAAAGCATTCGGCTGTCCGATCAATTCGACTCCAGTTAGATTCTTGAGGACATTTGAATCTCGATCGATCACTTTAATGGAAACGGTATTTTGTGCCGGTTTGGTCCAGTCAGTGTAACGGAATGTTAATTTATCTCCATTTTGGACGACATACGAGTCAGAACCAATCTGTGCGGAGACTCCATTAATAAAGAATGCCCAAAAATGGGTGCCTTCTGCCTTTAATCCCTTGATCCCGGTTAACATCTTTCCATCCGCTGTATCCGTAAATTCAATGTTCTCCTCGCCAACTGTCTTGATTAAGCTTTGCGTTGCTGTTTCATTCTCATTAAATTGAACAGGGGTTTCAGCCAATAGAGGATTCGCTTCGTCCGTTCCAATTATGGTAATGGTTCCTTGCTTTCCTTGGTCTTGTTGAGCCGCCAAAGCATGGGTTTGAACGCCATTTGTTAACAGCGTGAACACCAGCATCAGAACAAGCCAATAATTCATCTTCTTCTCCATCTTGATTGTCTCTCCCTCTTTTCTGAATATAAAATTGGCATAAAAAAATCCCCCTATTAAGGAGGAGATGGTATGTACGTTAAGTTAAAAACGCTCAAAAACGTTTCTTCTTAACACTCTCCTATCCGCGTAGGCCATTTGTGTTATAAACAGGCAGGTTTCCTGGCTCATGATCATCGCTCCCTATGTCTTCCCATCCATGGACAGTGACATTTTATAGGTTGCTCCCATTTACAGTGGCGGGACCGCGTTGGCTTCAACCAACTTCCCTATTAAGCTTCAAGTCTTATGCAAAACTTTTAGCACCTGTTTTGTAAACTAATTTTTTTATGTCATTTCTTATTATATTAAAAAGCTGGTTCGTTTGTATATATTTTATGAAAAAAATCAAAACCGGATGCGCCTTGTCCAGCCCCGACAGGAATAAGACGAACCGCGGTGAGGCAGTTTCACAGCCGCCGCAGCGGGTCTGAGTATGACCTGAGGGGCTGGGCACTGAAGCAGGCTCCAAAAAAGGACAGACCAAATAAATTCTTTTATTTTTAATAGGTTTTTACCGGCAGATAAATTTCATAATAAAGGTCCCCTTGTGCATTTTGCTGTTTATGCTCTTCTTTATATATTTCGAGCCCCAGTGCATGATGATCCTGTTCATAGCCATAATCATTCATCCATTTAAATATTTCCTGGTATGTATTTGCCACTTCCTCCGGTTTCCCTTTATGTATGGCCACTACATAATTTTTTCGAGGAATGGTGAAACCAACCATACCTTCCGGGATTTCAGCAATTTCTTCAACCGGTGTTGTAACATAATAGGTGAACTCTGTTTCCCTGCTGTGAAATGGTGCTATGAGTACCGGTTCTTTTGTCTGGTTCGGCACCTCTCCCAGCCGTTCTTCCATGACATGAAAGAGGTGCGGAATGGTTTCAGCTTGGGAGTAGGTCCCGTTCCATGAAAGGCCAACTACTTTAATTTCATCTTTTTCTATCACCTGGATATCCATGTTATTCTCCTCCTATACTATATCTCATAAATCTATAATACTAAGCATTCCGAATAAATCCTCTTAAAATATTTCGACTAAAAAGAACATGTTAAAAGCTTCCAAATCAAAAATCAGTTGAAGATGAATTATTTCAGAATAATTTAATAGATAACATTTAAAATACCAAAAAATAGAAAACGCATTGTTTAAATGCATAAATTGTATTTCCTACTTCCCATTTATCGCGTGGTAAATTATCCCAATATAAATAAAAGCAATAAGAAAAGTAATTAACAATTGCAAAATAGTAATTTTATTTCTAAACACTTCTCTCACCCCTAGTGACTATGACCTGTTAATTAGGGAAATATCAAAAAGACTGTCGAATATCGTCGTAATAATCAGCATAATTTTATAATTATATACGTCCTGAATAAAACTTACTCTTCATGGATATATTCATATTTTTCGCGGGAAGAATTTTTAAAGAAAATTTTTCGAGGAATATGGATAAATTATTCCAAAATTTGCAGGACTAATGAGCTGCATGTTAGAACTTATAAGTAAATTGATAAAGGAGTGAAGATATTGATAGTAAAAAAAATGGGCATTCCCTTAAGAATACTTATATTAATGGCATTATTGCGCAGGCTCCGGCCAGACCATCCCAAACGGAAGCAAATTGCCGAGGAACTGGACAGAAGATTAGCAGGTCTTCGTGGAGAAGAATCATTAGATTTCTATTTGAGTTCCCTCCCTATAAAAAGCTGGATGATATTCCACGATTTAAATCTTTCAGACGGTGAATACAATTGCCAAATCGACACCCTGCTCCTTTCCGCAAAACTATCCCTCATAATTGATTCCAAAAATTATGCAGGAAAGATCCTCATTGATATCGAGACCGAGCAAATGATTCAAACCTTGGATCTAAAAGAGAAAGGATACCCCTACCCCATCCCACAGGTTGAAAGACATCAGAGATGCATCCGAAAATTTTTGTTAGAGAATAACTTACCGCTGGTACCAGTTGATTACCTGGTTATTTTTACGAACTCCCATATGATCCTAGAATTCAAAGGCTATAACAAAAATGTTAAGCAGCGAGTCTGCAAATCTCCAAGCTTTTCACATAAAATTGAGCTGTTTGAAAAAATGTATATCGAGAAAGTTCTCTCCGCTAAAGACTGTAATAGACTTTGCAAACTTCTTCTGAAGCATAATACTCCCCCAACAAACTTTGTCCTTAAGTGTTACGGGCTTGAAAAATCGGAATTATTAATCGGTGTTCAGTGCCCCTCTTGCCTCCGATTATCCATGGCACGGAAAAACAAACAATGGTATTGTCCAGCCTGTAGAACCTTTTCAAACGACGCCCACGTCCTCTTATTGCAGGATTACTTTTTACTGGGGGATTCGAAAATTACTAATAAGAAGTTTCGGGAAATTGCACATGTTAGTTCACCTGATGCCTCAGGGAGGCTCCTTCGTATGGTTAATCTAAAAAGTTCTGGAAAAAATAAAGGCCGAATCTATTGGACTGATACTTTTCCTCTTGAATTAAAGTCTTAAATTGGTCCTTGAACGGGCATCGCAGATATATTGAAGTTCATCGCAGATATATCCTGTTTCATCGCAGATATATTGGTGTTCATCGCAGAAATATCTCTTTTCATCGCAGATATATTTTCGGAGAGCTAAATAGCAGTTTAAAAATTACCTATTTTTATAAAATGAGGATAATATATGTGCCATTTTGATATAAAAATTGCTTATATATCATTCAAAAGAGCTCATTTTTAAAAAAATATTACCTTTTTTAATAAAAACCGATCAATACCGAGGCCTAAATACAGATAAAGGCCGTTCATCACATCTGAACGGCCCTCAAATCAATTAGTCTTCTAATCTATTTGACTTCCTGCGGAATTGCCAATTCTAGACCTTTTGCGACGCGTACCCCGTACTCTGGGTCGGCTTTGTAAAAATGCTGGATTTGGCGAAGCTTAATGTCATCGCGTTCAACCGGCTTCATCGCACTGACAATTGTTGCAATCAAACGGCCTCGCTCTTCCTCTGACATTAAGCGATACAAATCTCCGGCCTGGGTGTAGTGGTCGGAATGATCATAAGATGTTTGTTCTGCAACACCTGAAACCTGGAACGCAGTTTGTTTGTGTTCCGGCACTTCAGCAGGGCCTTCATAGCTGTTTGGCTCGTAATAAACCGCCCCGCCGCCGTTTCCATCAAAACGCATCGCACCGTCACGCTGATAGTTATTTACCTCAACCCTAGGACGATTAATTGGCAATAAATTATGATTTGGACCTACGCGATATCGGTGGGCATCGGAATAGGCAAATAAACGGCCCTGCAGCATTTTATCAGGTGAGGCTTCAATGCCAGGCACCATTGTACCTGGCGAGAAGGTGGCCTGCTCGACTTCGGCAAAATAGTTTTCCGGATTGCGGTTCAGCACCATCCGGCCAACTTCAATCAGAGGATAGTCCTTGTGCGGCCATACCTTGGTGACATCAAACGGATCGAATCGATAGGAAGCTGCATCATCAAATGGCATGATTTGCACATGGAGTCTCCAGGCAGGGAAATCGCCCTTTTTAATCGCGTTAAACAAATCCTCTGTATGATAGTCCGGATTTTCTCCTGCTAATCTGGCGGCTATTTCATTGGTCATATTTTTGACGCCCTGCTCTGTTTTAAAATGGTATTTTACCCATACTGCTTCGCCGGCTTCATTCACCCATTTAAAAGTATGGCTTCCGTAACCGTTCATATGGCGAAAGGTTGCTGGAATTCCCCGGTCGCCCATTAAATAGGTTACCTGATGCAGCGATTCCGGTGATAATGACCAGAAATCCCAAATAGCATTAGGGTTTTTCAAATGAGTTTTTGGGTCTCTTTTTTGTGTATGAATAAAGTCAGGGAATTTAATTGCGTCGCGAATAAAGAAAATCGGAGTATTGTTTCCGACAAGGTCATAGTTGCCTTCTTCGGTATAGAATTTCACTGCAAAGCCCCGAGGATCACGGACTGTATCTGCTGAACCAAGCTCGCCGGCTACCGTTGAGAAGCGAATGAACATTGGTGTCCTTTTGCCAACACCATTAAACAACTTGGCCTTTGTATATTTGGACATATCGTTTGTCACTTCGAAATAGCCGTGGGCCCCGGCACCCTTTGCATGAACAACGCGCTCCGGCACCCTCTCGCGGTTAAAGTGGGCCAGTTTCTCCAGCAAATGAACATCCTGAATTAATGTTGGGCCCCGAAGACCTGCCGTCATCGAATTCTGGTTATCCCCGACTGGTGCTCCAGTTCCTGTTGTTAAACGTTTGTTTTCAGTACTCATTTCATCACCTCGTAAACTATTTTTAAACCCCAAAAACATTAATTTAAAAATTTTATTAAAATCAACACTAAATTAGTATTGATTAAAATCAATGACCTTTGTACCCACTATTACATAGGTATTATAAAAAAAAGACGTTATTCCAAAGATATGAAATAACGTCCCAAAAAATTCTATGTAATAAAAGCAGTGGTGCCCTTGGTGAATGATTTATCTGATCAGGACGTCACCCAGTATTAATTTTACCATTTTTTGGTGTACAGGACTTATTTTTGCATCTTCTTTTTTCTACAAAAAGAAACAAGCCCGGATAGAATCCGAGCCTGCCTTATTTCTAATACCTATAATTTACGGACATTTACCGCCTGTGGTCCGCGCTGGCCATTTTCAATTTCAAACTCTACTTCCTGGCCTTCATCAAGGGCCTTGTAGCCTTCACCTTGAATTGCTGAGAAATGAACGAAGACATCATCCCCGCCTTCACGCTCAATAAAGCCGAACCCTTTCTCAGCATTAAACCATTTTACTTTACCATGTTCCATTCCTTTGTAGCCTCCTAGCATGTGCAATACATGAATTTACAAATATACTTGCTTTTTTATTTTGACCAGTACATTTAGGTTTTATTCAAACTAATTTTTTAAAATTTTTATAATACTAAGCGGCGGATGGCGTTAGCCACACCATTCTGTTCGTTTGTTGTTGTGACCCAGTCTGCAGCCTGTTTGATATGTTCCTCGGCATTTCCCATTGCTACACCCAGGCCTGCCTCCTGGATCATCGCCAAATCATTCATGCTGTCGCCAATTGCCAAGACATGTTTCATGTCAAATCCGTACAAGGCACAAACGGATCTCAGTCCATTCGCCTTGTTGACCCCCAGCGGATTGACTTCAATATTCCTTAATGAGGAACTGCTAATTTCGAATTCTCCCTTTACCATGAGCTTCTTCCTGATTGCTTCTCTTTGTCCATGATCATCTGAATAGAAACCGAACTTCAGCCACTCAAATGTAAAAATATCATCCGGCATTTCATTATGAAAATTCCGCTTCGAGCTAATCGCCCAAAATTTCGATTTATGCTCCATAGCCAGTTTCCAAAACCACTCAATTGACTCCGCCCGCAGCAACGTTCTTTTAACAAGCTGCCGCTTAGCATCCCAGATTTCGCCGCCATTTACCGTTACTATGTAGGAAGATAAGTCAAGTGAATCCGCATGATCTTGGCTTGTCTTTAAGGAGCGTCCCGTACTTAGGACAATTTTTACACCTTTCCCCTGGGCCTCCTTAATCGCTAGACGATTCTCCTCTGAAATTTCTCCTTGATCATTTAAAAGAGTTCCGTCCATATCAAGTGCCACAAGTTTAATGTCAGCCTGCTTTTTGCCAATTCCCATTTGAAATTACAATCTCCTTTCTGAATTTTTAGTTAACATAATACTTTTATAATGAATAATCATTTCGTTATCTCATGATAACTATATTCTTGTGAAAAAAAAATAGACTGCGATTCATCACAGTCACTGATTTGACTCTCTTGGACATCCGCTTTTTCATTAATGGTGGTGATGGCTTCCCTTTGATGGATTGGTTATGAGCCATTCCTCTTTTGGTACCTGGAAATATTGAATCCAAACACCATCTAAAAAATCGTTGCGCTTTTCAAGAATGAAATCAATCCCCTTTTCAGAATGGACAACTTCATCATTTTCTGTAGGGGTATCAAGCATTAGATCATAATGGGCATGATCGCCGTGGATACTGGTGACGTATACCCTTAACATCTTTCCTTTCGCTTCTTCCTGCTCCAACATTTTCTTCAAGGCTTTAGCGGCAATCCGGTTAATTTTGACTTTCATCTTAGCAGTCTCCTCTTTAATTTATTCAGGATTATTATCTCATTACTATTCTAAAATAGACAAATTTTAATGGTTTTTCCAAGATTTTTGTCTTGTTAATATTATTTTTCCAAAGTATTCTCAATTTAGCTTCATAAATCCTTAACAAATTTGTCACAACTTTTTTCAAAAAACTATATAAACATTACAGGTGTATTGTTAATATTGTGATAAGATAGTGAATAACACTAGTAATTATAAAATAATAATTACTTTAATTAGTTATTATTACCTATTTAAGTTTACAAGGAATAGTCTCTGGTAACGTTTGTGAACGAATTCACGAAAAGATTGTGAAAAAATGAACAATTTATTTGGAGGGAAAAAGAAATGTTTAAAAAGGGCTATCTACTCCCACTTTTAGCTCTCATCCCGGTTATGCTTTTGAGCGGCTGTACGAATATGGTCGTTTTCGACCCAAAAGGACCGGCCGCAAGAGACATTCTAGATTTAATTAACTGGTCACTAATCTTCATGGTTCTCGTTGTTGTTGTTGTCTTCGGTTTATTTGGCTTTATCGTTTGGAAATATCGGGCAACACCAAAGAATATCGGCTATGAACCGCCTGATGAACATGGCAGTACGAAATTAGAAATTATTTGGACCTTCATTCCGGTACTTATCGTTATTGCCTTAACGATTCCAACTGTAAAAACTATATATAAACTTGAAAAACCTCCAGTCGGCTATGAACATAAAAAACCGATTACGATTCATGTGACTTCTGCTGATTGGAAATGGATTTTCAGCTACCCTGAGCAAGGAATTGAAACAGTCAACTATGTAAATATCCCTGCAGGAACACCGGTTAAGTTTAAGCTGACCTCTGCTGGAACTATGCAATCCTTCTGGGTACCGGCACTTGGCGGCCAAAAATACACAATGAACAAAATGGAAACTCAATTATATCTTACAGCTGACAAACCCGGTGAATTTTTAGGGAGAAATACAAACTTTAATGGTAAAGGCTATGCCGATATGGAATTTACCGTGGAAGCGAAATCCCAAAAGGACTTTAAAAAATGGGTAAAAGAGGTAAAAGAAACTGCTCCTAAGCTGACAGAGAAAAAATATAATGAACTCCTGAAGCCGACGCATTTGGGGCGCGAGACATTTATAGGCACACATCTTGCGTGGGTCGATCATGCAGATATGAATTCAAATACGTACACAAATCCTGAACTTTACGAGGTTCATGGCGTCAAAGGAAAGATTTTTAAAGAAAAAGAGACTGAGCATAAGTCCATGAATATGGAAGGGATGAACATGGACGGAAATTCTAATGGAGGTGAGCATGATGGGCATTAATTGGCATGACTTTTTCATTGTCGGGAATCCGTTAATTCTAGGTTCGCAGATTGCTATTGTGCTAACAGTAGTCGGCATTGTTGCCGGTTTAACCTATTTAAAAAAATGGAAGTGGCTGTGGCGGGAATGGCTGACCACAGTTGACCATAAACGAATTGGGATTATGTACATTCTTTCAGGTGTTCTGATGTTCTTCCGTGGCGGTATGGACGGCCTCCTAATGAAGACGCAGACTGCAAGACCGGAAATGAACTTTTTAGATGCCCAGCATTACAATGAAATCTTCACCACCCACGGTGTCGTTATGATTTTATTTGCGGCAATGCCGCTTTTAATTGGGTTAATGAACGTCATTATCCCGCTTCAGCTTGGTGCCCGTGACGTTGCATTTCCTCAATTGAACGCCTTAAGCTTCTGGCTGTTCTTCAGCGGTGCCATGCTGTTTAATATTTCCTTTGTTGTCGGCGGCTCTCCGGATGCCGGATGGACTTCCTACTTCCCTCTTGCAGGAAAAGAATTTACCCCTGGAATTGGGAATAACTACTATGCGATCGCTCTGCAGATTGCCGGTATCGGAACACTCATGACAGGAATTAATTTTATCGTAACAATTTTAAAAATGCGCACAAAAGGCATGACCTTGATGAAAATGCCAATGTTCAGCTGGACATCTTTCATTGCTTCCGTCATCATTGTAGCTTCTTTCCCTATTTTCACAGTTGCGTTAGCACTGATGACATTTGACCGGATTTTCGGCACCCACTTCTTCACGCTTGCCGGCGGCGGAATGGATATGATGTGGGCAAACCTGTTCTGGTTATGGGGACACCCTGAAGTATACATTGTTGTTTTACCGGCATTCGGCATGTTTTCTGAGGTGATCTCTACCTTCTCCCGCAAGAGATTGTTCGGCTACAATTCCATGGTTTTTTCCATTGTCGGAATTGCTTTTTTAAGTATGCTTGTTTGGGTGCACCACTTCTTCACTATGGGGGCGGGACCTGGTGTTAACTCGGTGTTCTCGATTACGACAATGATGATCGCGATTCCAACTGGTGTTAAAATGTTTAACTGGCTGTTTACGATGCGCAAAGGCCGGATTGAATTAACGACTGCTATGCTGTGGGCTCTTGCCTTTATTCCATGCTTTGTCATTGGCGGTGTGACAGGTGTTATGCTCGCAATGGGTGCTGCTGACTATCAATATCACAACACGTTGTTTCTTGTTGCCCACTTCCATTATGTATTGATTCCAGGCGTTGTGTTTGCCGTGTTTGCCGGCCTTTACTACTGGTGGCCGAAGATGTTTGGTTTTATGTTAAATGAAAAGATCGGGAAAATTCATTTTTGGTTCTTTGTCATCGGCTTTAATTTAACCTTTATGCCGATGTTCTTCCTTGGTCTTGATGGTGCTGTCAGACGTTCCTACACCTATTCAGTTGAATCGGGATATGCCCCGCTATTCTTATTGTCTGCAATTGGTGCTGTTATTTTAGCGATTGGCTTTGGGGCCCTTTGCTACAACATATATTGGAGCGCCCGCTATGCGGACCGCAATATTTCGAGAGACCCATGGAATGCGAGAACTCTTGAGTGGGCAACAGCTTCACCAGCCCCATTCTACAACTTTGCCAAATTGCCAGAAGTGAATTCGGTTGATGCTTTCTGGTATATGAAGAAAAACAATGAGGGATTAACATTAAACGAGGACGAAATGGAAGAAATCCATATGCCTAGCAATTCCGGGCTGCCGATTTACATGGGTGTGGTTTTTGGAATTGCCGGTTTCTTCTTAGTCTTTGAATGGAAAATTGCTGCCCTTATTGCTTCTGTCGGAATTATTGCCGGCTTGATCATTCGCTCCTTCGATTATAATGACGGCTTCCATGTTACAGTGGACGAAATCAAGAAAACGGAAAATGCCTGGAGAAGTGTAGAAAAAGGGGTGAAGAACCATGTCAGCTAACGTAAATACAGCATTGCCGCTCGAATATCAAACAGAACAAAGCAGAATGAATATTTTAGGTTTTTGGATTTTCTTAGGGGCGGAAATTATCCTTTTTGGAACATTATTTGCCGTATTTTCAGTTCTTAATGCCCGCTACGCAGGCGGACCGACGCCAAAGGATCTTTTTGAAATGAAAGATGTTATGGTGGAGACCATCCTTTTATTAACAAGCAGCTTTACCTGCGGATTGGCCATCTATGAGATGCGGCGCAGCAATCGAAATGGATTGCTTCTCTGGTTTATCATTACCCTGCTTCTGGGAGCTGGCTTCGTCTTCATGGAGATTAACGAATTTATTCATTATGTCCATGAGGGAGCAACCATGCAGACTAGTGCATTTCTTTCAAGCTTCTTTGTCCTGCTTGGAACACATGGGCTCCACGTTAGCATGGGGATTGGCTGGGCTGTCATGGTAATCATTCAAATTTTCCAAAGGGGCTTAACACCTGTGACAGCTCGGAAAACATTTATTATCGGCTTATACTGGCACTTCTTGGATGTTGTCTGGATCTTTATTTTCACATTTGTGTATTTGGCAAGGATGGTGGCATAGATGGCTAAGAATTCAAAAGGTTTCCCTGTTACACATGTTATAGGCTTTGTTATGTCATTAGTTCTCACCTTCGCTGCGCTTGGTGTGGCGCTCAAATCTGCTTTGCCGATTAAAACCATTATCTGGGTCATTGGTACATTAGCGGTCGTGCAGGCCGGGTTGCAGCTCTATATGTTCATGCATATGAACGAAGGAGAAGACGGCAAATCCCAAACTATTAACGTATTGTACGGTTTCTTTATCGCCATCGTTACCGTAGCTGGATCCATTTGGGTAATGTCTTTCGGAATGTAGAAAAATGAAGGTGTCAGGTACCATTGTGGTACCTGACACTTTTTTGCATTATTTTGGATTTTTTTTTCTTTTTGTACGAACCAGCTGGTAGCCGATGAATGCGACATACAGCGGTATGGCAACATAGATGAAGTACGGTACAACGTGCTGTTCTTTTTTAAATACGATGTAAATCGCATAGCCAAGAAATAAGGTGACGATAATTCCGTATCTTGGCAGCGGTATATCTTTAAGGCTTGGAATTTTAATGGTACTAACCATTAGATAACAAAGTACAAAAAAAGCAATGACAAAGATAAAACCTGGCATTTTTAACTGAAATAGGGTCAAGAGTGTTAATATGCCGCCGGCTGCAGTAATAGGGACACCAGTAAAATACTTAAGAGAGGATTTCACGGCGTTAATGTTAAATCTCGCTAAGCGGTATGCTCCAAATAAAGGAAAAAGACCAGCGACCGCCATCCCCAAAATCTCGAAGGAAGAAAAGTAGGAATAGTAGGCCATCATTGCGGGAGCAACCCCAAAGGTCACAATATCTGCCAGTGAGTCCAGTTCCTTTCCAAGCTCACTTTGGACACGCAGCATTCTGGCTACCCTGCCATCCATACTATCAAGCATCATGCCGATTAAAATGAGGATGGCCGCATTCTTATATTCCCCCTGTGCTGAATACATCACAGATAAAAATCCAAAAAATAAATTAAAAAGTGTAAATAAATTAGGAATAGCACTCTTTATAATATGTATCACTCCAATCCCTTCAAGCGGTTAGAACTAAGCAGCTTCCCAATAAGTTTTTCTTAGTCCTCTCATATTAAATCATAGCACCTTTTAGTAAAATAACAAAAGGCAATCTTTTAAAAAAAAGAATTGCCTTAAAAAGCGGAATTCTATTAAGAAATATTTGCTTCCTTTTTCGCAGATGGTTCTTTTTTATCTTTTGAAAATAACCAGCCTGCTGCAGCGATGCCAGCCAATACAGCATAGAAACTGACTTTCCAAACTGTAGAGTGGGCAAATTCCTCACTTAAAACACCGAGCGACGGGTGGGAAAGTGTATAAACAGCCAGCTTTACTCCAACCCAGCCAACAATCGTAAAGGCGGCAAGTTCGAGGGCAGGCCTTCTTTCTAATAGTTGAACAAACAGGTTTGCCGCAAAACGCATAATAATTAATCCAATCATGCCGCCGGCAAAAATGACAATGAACTTACCGCCATCTAGTCCGCCAATTTGGGGCAGCGGAGTTTCCGGCAGCACAACCGCCATAGCCACCGCAGCTAAAATAGAGTCAACCGCAAAGGCGATATCGGCCACTTCTACCTTTAACACAGTTACCCAAAAGCTTCTTTTTTTCGTTGTCTTTTCCTGGACTTTTTCTTCTGCCTTCCCTTTAACAAGCTTACGGAATATATGGTTTCCTGCCATAAATAATAAATAAAGAGCACCTATCGCCTGTAACTGCCACACATCAACAAGGAACGAAATCACAAATAATGAACCAAAGCGGAACAAGAATGCCCCGGCTAAACCGTAAAATAATGCTTTTTTCCGCTCATCCTCAGGAAGATGTTTCACCATAATGGCAAGCACCAAGGCATTGTCAGCTGCAAGCAGGCCTTCTAATGCAACCAATATGATTAAAACCCAGCCGTATTCCAATAGTAAAGTCAAATCCATCATTAAATTCCTCCTCTAAAAAGGTAATTTTTTAAATAATCCCTTTGCTATATAAAAAGGCCTTTACTGATTGCAGTAAAGGCCTTCAAAAAAGCATACAAAAAGACCTTTACAGTAAAGTAAAGGTCTTGCTAACAACATCATGGTTGCCAATAAAGCCGGAGAATGTTTTCCCGAAATGACGACTTTATTGTAGCAGCTACTCCCCTTTAAAAAGGAAATATTTAATTACTATTACTTTATTATACTTTTAAATTGATGTCAATGTTACGTTTCTAACTTAGTTGATAAACCTCGGCATATTTTTTTTCAAGGTATTCAACAAGATAATCTGCATTCAGCTCTTCTCCGGTTATTCTGACAATTAATTCATTAGGGGTATAAAGCTTGCCGTATTGATGGATATGATCCTTTAACCATGCCTGAATCAGGTCAAAACGGCCATTTTCGATATGACTGTAGAATTCCGTCATATCCTGTTGAATTTTCCTTAAGATTTGAGCAGCGTAGAGATTTCCCAATGAATAAGACGGGAAGTAACCAATTCCGCCGAAGGACCAATGTACATCCTGAAGAACGCCCTCGGTATCTGTACTTGGTGTGATACCCAGATAATCCTGCATTTTTTGGTTCCAGACAGCAGGAAGATCCTTCGCTTCAATTTCTCCGCCAATCAAAGCCTTCTCAATTTCATAACGAAGCATAATGTGCAAATTATAGGTTAACTCATCTGCTTCAACGCGGATAAAGGATGGCTCCACCGTATTTACCGCACGATAGAACTCATCGAGAGTAACGTTTTCTAATTGCTTCGGGAAATATTCCTGAAGTTTGGGATAGAAATATGTCCAAAAATCCTTGCTTCGCCCCACCATATTTTCTAAAAATCTTGATTGCGATTCATGGATTCCAAATGAGCTGCCGCTCTGGAGGATTGATTCTTCGAAGTCGGGATTAATATGCTGTTCATACATTCCATGTCCTGCTTCGTGTATTGTACCGAAAAGTGCTGAACGGACATTTTCTTTTAGATACCGTGTTGTTAAGCGGACATCACCAATCGTAATTGTCTGCGCAAATGGATGAACTGTTTGATCCAGCCGTCCTGCCTCCATGTCAAAGCCAATAATAGGCAGGATAAAGCGATTAAATTCCTTTTGTTTTTCTACGTCAAAGGTTTGTTCAAAAATTTCTTTGTTGGTCGGCATGCCATTTTCGCGAATTCGTTCCAATAATTTCACACTGGATTCTCTTAATTTGGCAAATAACGGATCCAGCACCTTTACTGTTAATCCTGGTTCAAATTCGTCGAGCAAGGCATCATATGGATGATCCTCATAGCCATAAATTTCAGCAAATTTACGTTTAAATTCAACGATTTTTTCCAAAAAAGGGAGAAAATGATCAAAATCGTTGTTTTCCCTTGCTTCTTCCCAGGCATCATTTGTCTGTGCAGTCAGCACGGAATACTCCTGAAAAAGGTCGGCCGGAATGGATTTTGATTTTTGATAAAATGTTCTATACTCCCTGACCTTTGCTCTCGTTACATCATCCAGTAATGCAGCATTTTCTTCTGAAGAAAGTGTTTCTAACAGACTGCCCATTTCCTGCGAAACTGATAGCTTGAACACCTCTGTTCGCAATGTGCCAATGGCTTTTGCAAAAACATGTCTTCCTTTTTTCGGCGCCATGACCTTTTGGTCCCAGTCCGCCAAACCGATGATACTTGAAAAATGAGTAATTTTCTCATCTAAGGCATTAAATTGATTCAACGCCGCTTGCAAAATGGAAGCAGTTACTTTTTCCTCCATATGTATACCTCCCAAAAAATTTATTTAAGAAGGAGAATTTATCATCCTTTTATATTATAAACAAAAAGTTTGAATAAGGGGAAAATTTCAAAAACGATCTAATACTTCTAATGTATTTATTTCTATTTTAATACCATTTTTTCCATTTTTTGTTGTACAATACTATTTTATTAGGCATAATAAAAGAATGGAAATGGTACGGTTAAAGGATGTGTAAGCAGTGGAGAAACAAAATCAGAAAAAGAAAAAATCCCATTTTCCTTTTCGATTGAACGTGCTTTTTTTTAGTGTCTTTTTGCTCTTTTCCATCCTGATCTTAAGGCTGGGATTTGTCCAGATTGTATATGGGGAAAATTTCAAGCGGGATTTAGAAAGAAAAGAAGATATTACGGTCAGTAATCCGGTCCCGAGAGGAAAAATGCTTGATCGCAAATACAGGGTGATTGTTGACAATATTCCAAAAAGCGCCATCACCTTTACAAATGAAGGCTTCAGCCAAAAAGAGATGCTCGAAACGGCCGAAAAATTGGCCAAGCTGATTGAAAAAAATATCGATAAAGTTACAGACCTTGACAAGCGGTATTTTTGGATAATGAAACATCCAAAGGAAGCAGATGCCAAAATCACCAAGACGGAAAAGGCCCTTTATGATTCAAAAAAACTTACAGATAAAGACATGGACAAATTGAAATTAGACCGCATTACAGCAGATGAATTAAAGGAAATTTCAAAGACCAATCTTGAGGTCATAGCCATATTCAAAGAATTTAACAGCGGATACCAATTCACGCCGACAATGGTAAAAAATGATGGCGTTACTGAGGAAGAATTTGCTGTTGTCAGCGAAAATCTCCAGTCCCTTCCCGGTGTCGATACGACCACTGACTGGGAGCGTGCCTATGCTTTTGAAAATACCCTAAAGTCAGTTCTTGGGAGAGTAACCAAATCAGATGAAGGCCTCCCAGCCGATAAATTGGATTATTTTTTAGCGAGGGGATACAGCAGGAACGACCGTGTCGGAAAAAGCCAGCTGGAGGCGCAGTATGAAGACGTTCTACACGGCTATAAATCCAAAGTAAAAAATGTTACCGATAAAACAGGAAATGTAATGGAAACACAGCCTATAACGGATGGTAAAAAGGGCAAAGATCTTGTTTTAACCATTGATATGGATCTACAAATGGCCGTTGAAAAAATTATTGAAGAAGAGCTTTGGGCCGCCAAAAAATTCCCAGGTACAAGGCTGACCGATCGTGCCTATGTCGTCCTAATGGATCCTAACACGGGCGATGTGTTAACGATGGCGGGGAAAAAAATTGAAATTAACAAGGAGACCGGACAAACGGTGATGGTCGATGATGCCCTCGGAACCTTTACTACCACTTATAATGTCGGTTCCGCCGTGAAAGGGGCAACCATTTTAACGGGTTATAAAACCGGCGCGATTTCAACCGGAACTATATTCGATGACACCGGATTAAAAATTAAGGATACCCCTATTAAAAAATCGTATGCCTATTTAGGTAAATTAAACGAAATCGATGCCTTAAAAAAATCATCTAACGTTTACATGTTTCATACAGCAATAAGGATTGGCAAAGGGCATTATGAGTATGATAAGCCTTTAAAGCTTGGCCCGGGCACATTTGAAACGATTAGAAATTCGTTTGCCTCATTCGGGCTGGGAACAAGAACTGGTATAGATTTACCGAACGAACAAACCGGCCTAAAAGGCCAGAGCCAGTTGCCTGGTTATTTACTTGACCTTGTAATCGGGCAATATGATACGTATTCGGCCATGCAGATGGCCCAATACGTTTCAACCATCGCAAACGGGGGCTACCGGATGCAGCCGCATGTGGTAAAGGAAATCCGCGAGCCAGCTTCCGCAACAGATGAAATTGGACCAGTCAGGCAGGAAATCAATCCCACTGTCCTTAATACGATTGATATAAAAAAAGAATGGATGAAGCGCGTACAGCTGGGTTTTAAAATGGTGATGCAGGAGCCGGGAGGAACTGCCTATAAATTCTTTTCAGGGGCCAATTACTCACCCGCCGGAAAAACAGGTACAGCAGAAGCCTTTTATGATGGGCCGCTTCGCAGTACTTTCGGAAAGGAACCGCCGCCGGTCATGAACTTAAGTCTTGTCGGCTATGCGCCTAGCTCTCATCCTGAAGTAGCCATGGCCGTTATAGTTCCATGGGCTTACGAAGGAAAGGAAGACAACCGAGCAAACCTAAAAATCGGCCGGCGTGTCATGGACACATATTTTCAATTTAAAAACAAGTAGGGTGCTGCACTGGCACCCTTCATTTTTTCTTTAAAACCGATTTCACTGCCCTTTCGATTTCAATATAACTTGTGCAGCGGCATATGTTGGACTCTAGCCACTCTTTGATGGTTTCATCATCGGCCTCTGGATGCTTCTCAATTAACGAATGGCAGTTCATGATAAAACCGGGTGTACAATAACCGCATTGAAAGGCGAAATTTTCTACAAATGCCTGTTGAATCGGAGTCTCCTTGAGTCCTTCAATGGTGGTCAGCTTTTTTCCAATCGCCTCCACTGCCAGCATTAAACACGATTTCATCGGCCACCCATCTACATTGATTGTACAGGCTCCGCAATCGCCGTTTAAGCATCCAGGTTTCGCCCCCGTCAGGCCCAGCTTTCCGCGCAAGGTATATAAAAGCGTATCTGCCGCCCTGACCGCAGCCATCCGCTTTTCCCCATTAATATTTAAGTTTATCGTGAGTAATTTCATACCAAACACCCCGCCATTTTTGGGAATAATTACTCCCGTACAGGTTCCAAAGCTGCCAGCACATCATATAACAGATTCCGCAATACAAATAATCGATACGATGCCGAACCTTCGACATCATTAAGAATCGACTTAGGAAGCATGGAAAGTGCCCCCTCCACTCTTGTTTCGACAGGCTGCCCTCTTTGATTTAAGTACCCCTCAACATCCTGTGAACGGAATGGAAACGGACACAAGCCGCTGAATGCAACCCGCAGCTCTTGGCCAATTTTTAAAGCGGCAACCGTAATTAACGGATATCCCGTTTCCCACTGCTGGCGCCGTTTATAACCAAAAAATGGAGCTTCTATGAACCTTGTCTCCGTTGCTGTCTGTACAAGGAATTCCCCTTTTTTCAACATTACTTCCCCATTAAAAATTTCATTTATTGGCGCCACCTTTTTTCCTTCCTGCCCGATAATTAATACCTGACTGTCCGCCAGCAAAAACGGCAGGACTGCTTCACGGTAAAAAATCCGGGCGCAGATATTTCCGCCCAAGGTAATTTTTCCACGTGCAGTGTGGTCAGCTATTTCACTCGATATTTTCGTTAATAATGGAAAGAGATCGGCTTCTTCTATTTGTGTTAAGGTAAGTGTGCCGCCTAAAAGCAAATGATCCCCGGTTACCAGCATCACATTGCATTCTGGTATGTCCTTGATATCGATAACAGCTTCAGTATAGGCTAAATCAATCCTTCCGAGTGTAATCAGTTCCGTCCCGCCGGAAAAAAACATAGGCTGCTTGCCTTGCTGGTCCAAATACTGAAAAAGGTCGACTGCCTCTTTCAATGTTTCCGGCCGGAAATAATCAAAATCAAAAGGAAGCATTTATCTTTCCGCCTCCTTTGTCCGCCATATCAATTCCGGTGTCAGCGGGAGGTTGTGAAGCGAAACACCGGCAGCCACTGACAGAGCATTCCCGAGTGCCCCCGGCATCCCCATGAGTCCATGCTCCCCGACCCCTCTTGCCCCATAAGGCGAATCAATCTGCGGGGTTTCGACAAAGCCAACAAGGTACTCTGGATTTTCCCCGTAGCGCAGCGGTCGGTATGTCCGGAGCTGCGGATTCATCACCCTGCCAAGCTCATCCAAATAAAAGGTTTCTCTACCGGCAAAGGCGAGCCCCATGCTCATCGCCCCCATCACTTGACCAATGGCAGCCATTTCATTCATTACCCGCCCGATATCAACTACCGTACAGGCCTTCAATAATCGATAAGTAAAATCACGCCTGTCAAATTCAATTTCCACTCCGTATGCAGCAACTGTCCATTCCGGGCCAGGCTTTCCTGCACCGGTCTCTGGGTCCAAGGTTGTAATATGCCGTAAAATATATTTCCCCCTGCCAATAATCTGGCCGCCAATTGCGTTTCCATTTGGGTACTTATATCCATAGCAAATATCTTTGAAATGAAGCCCTATCGAAGGGTCATCCCTTAAAAACACCCTGCTTCGAGCGATTTCCAAATCTTCCTTTGGAGCCCGGAGCACACAGGAAGCAACCTCCTTCAGTTGTTTGATTACATCCTCTGCCGCATTCAAAACGGCCCTGCCGGCCATAAATGTTCCCCTGCTTGCGACAGTTTTAAAATGCTCAGGGGTCGTTTGCGTATCTACCTCCATCTTGACATGAATCTTGTCAATATCCATTTTCAGGCGCTCAGCCAGAATTTGCGCCAAAACCGTTTTTGTCCCTGTTCCAATTTCAATCACACCGGACATCAGATTGATGCTGCCATCTCGATTAAACGTTAGAATGGCGCCGGACGGGGCATTTGCATCAATTGTGGATGTTTTCCAGCTGCAGCTGACTCCCTTTATTCTTACAAACCGTTCATTTACCTCATTAACCGCACCCTCATCCCATTTAATTAACAACCTAACCTTTTCAATGCATTTTCGAAGGTCCCCAACATTACTTTTATTTAACTTAACTCTTGTAGGAGTTGAATTCCCCGGCATAATGGCATTCATATACCGGAGTTTAAGAGGATCCATATTTAATTTTTGGGCAAGCAAATCCATGGTTCGCTCGATGGCGAAGGATAGCTCGGAATGGCTGAAGCCCCTAAACGGTGATGCATAAGGATGATTCGTGTACATGCAGTACGAATCACACCAGACATTTTCGATATTGTAGGGCCCTGTACAGTCCACCGCCCCTGACCGCGTCACATCGATGGCCTTATCGGAATAGGCGCCGCCATCCCATAAATAAAGGATTTCCGCCGCCTTGATTTTTCCATTGCGGTCGGCGCCAAATTTAACCGTCGCATCCAGCCCGATGTGACAGGGTGAGGTTAAAATGTCTTCTTCCCTTGTATTTAAAACCTTCACCGGAAGCCCCCCAACCTCCTTCGAAGCCAAATAGGCAAGAATCTCGAGCTGTACGGGAGCTTTTCCTCCATAAGCGCCGCCAACTAGTGGTGTATGGACCACAATTTTTCCAATATCCTCCCCGAAATAATTGGCAATTAACTGTTTCACCATAAAAGGTGCCTGGGAAGAAGTCATTATGTTAATCGAACCATCAGGCAGTATTTCTGCAGTGGCGCATCTTGTTTCCATTGCCACATGGTCAGAAGGTGCAAAAGAGAAACTCGCTTCAACCACTGTATCGCTCTCCGCCCAGCCCTGCTCCATATGGCCTTTACGAATTTTAATAAGGCTGGCGATATTAGTGCCCGGCACTGGACTGGAATCTTCTTCTTTTTCATAATCGCCCAATCGTTCATGAACCAATGGAGCATCCTTTTGAAACGCCTGTGTCGGGGAGTTTACAATCGGCAGCAGTTCATACTGGACCTTAATGAGGTCGGCAGCCTGCTTTGCCTGCGGCGGGGTGTCCGCCACAACAAGTGCAACTACTTCTCCATGGTAGCGGACCTTATCGACGGCAATTGGCGGACGGTCTTTGATGGCCTCCCCGGTTAAAGGATATCGTTTTCCGGCCAATATCGCCCGTACACCGGGAACCTTCCACGCTTCAGATGTATCTATATTGACAATCCTTGCATGACCATATGGACTAATAACTTTTGCAGCGGTCAGCATTGGGGTTGAATGAAAATCATCTGTGTATTTCGCACGGCCTGTAACCTTTTCTAGCGCGTCTTTACGAATGACGCTTTTTCCGATAATCTCCACTTTCCTCCCCCCCTGCTTTTTAGTAAAATAATCGTTCATAATCCGCTAGTGTATCCACATCTATTAACCACTGATCATTTTTTACAGCAATCAACTTGCCAGAAGTTTCATCGGCATTGCGAATCAATGCCCTTGCCCCTTGGTCACCGTTTAAACCCTCTATATCGAAAAAAAAACTCTTGGTCAAGAGAACCGGCGGTTTTGTGAAACCATCATTTGAAAAAGAAACAAAAGAATAATACGGGGAACGATGAAATTCTTCGATTAACACATTAATCATTTCAGCAGTCACAAAGGGCTGGTCAGCCAGCAGCACAACCACTGTTTCGGTGCCTGACACCCTCGCTGCCATTATTCCCGTTTTAAGCGAAGCACTTTGGCCCTTGCCTGCTTCCTCACAAATGACGATTCTTAATTTCTTATTTATTGAAAAAGGAGCCAACCAATGAAGTGAATCTCTTTTTCGCGTGACGACGATTACGCTCGAGAGTCTAGATTTTAACGCCGCCCTTAATCCCATGCTCCCTAAAAAAAACTCTCCTACCGGTAAATCCAGCTTATTCATGCCCATTCTGCTGCTGCTGCCAGCAGCAAGATAAATCCCCGCTATTTGGGAACGGTCCATAAATTTTCCTCGCTTTTCTGAATCGAGCTCCTCCATTCCTCGATCATTTTCGCCACTGCACTGACGGCGATTTCAACAGCACCCCTGGCCCCAATCTTGATCCCTAAAGGAGAATCAATCCAATCGGGAATTCCCTTTCCCTTTAAAAGTCTTTCCGTCCTTTCTCTGGGCCCCAAAACACCCAGATATTTTATATTTTCCTTTTTTATGACCATGAGGATTTCTTGGTCCTTTTGAAAATCATGTGACATAATGACAGCAAAATCATTCTTTGAAAAAGAGATTTGTTTGAAAAGTTCTTTCGGAAATCCGGTTAAAATCCGCTCAGCCCGCGGAAAGAATTTTTTCTGACAAAATCCTTCCCGCCAATCACATACCGTGACGGAAAAGCCCGTTTCAGCTGCTAGCGATACAAGCGGGATGGCATCAGGTCCCGCTCCAAACACATACAACCGCGGTCTGGGTTGATAAGTATAATGAAAAATTGGCACCCCCATTTTGGCCGTATCTTTTTCAGGCAGCAATCCCGACCAATTTCCGAAAGGCTTTTGATTTTTTGCCATAAAAACATATTCTCCAAGTGGATACATTTTTTTTATAATTGAAACTGGTTCATTTTGATTGAGCAAATTTTTTACGAGCAGCAAATCAGTTTTCAATCCCTCCGTTACGGGCTCTAGTAAAATATCAATCGTACCATTGCAGCCAGTTCCCCGTCCCCATCCAAGGTCGGTTTCCTCCTGTAAATCATACTGAACCATCACTGGTTTTTGCTGCCAGAATACCACTTGGACTCTTTGGCTTAAATCGGTTTCCAGACAGCCGGCACTTAACAGGCCTATTCGAGTTCCATCCTCAAAAAAAATCATCGTAGATCCTTCCTTTTTGTAGACGGAGCCCTTTACACCAATAATCGTTGCTAAAATCTTTTTGCCCGGCTTCCCCAGGACATCCAGGATTGGAAAAATATCTTCCATTCAACTCCCCCGCTTTGGACTCGTAGTTTCCTACTTTATTTATATTAGAGGGGCAGCTATTCCTAGAATGATTAATTTTTCTTTGACACGATAAGTATTTAATCATTGCAGATTGGCAAACTAGAATGAATCTAGTTTTGCTAAAGGATGACATCATGATGAAGAATCGGCATTATTATTAACTGGCACAACCTCGGGCTTGTTTCAGACATGCCGCTATTTTGGTTCGATTTTATCGTCAATTATTTTAGGATTGATTTTTGGAGAAGAAATCTCTGCGGAAAAAACGAATAGTATGGGCGGAGTACTCATTATTACGGGAATTGTTAGTTTTTTACTAAGTTTATGGTTCTCTCGGGAATCCATTAAATTTGGAAAAATGAAGCACGTCTGATGTAAACAAGGAGAATTTTTTTGTCCTACTTTTCTCAAACTATTAACCTTTCGTTAATAGTTTGTTAATAATTATCCTTTATTATAAAAATAGGTTCAGGAAGAACCTTTAACCTCCGCCCCCCTTAATATATATTGCATTGCATGCCCGGCAAAAATGCCGGGCAATTTTTTTTATAGCGAAAACACCAGATAAACAGCTGTTCCCCACATAATCACTTCTGATATTTTATAAAGCATAACAATAAATTTGCCTGAGAAAAAAACCATAGACGCAAAAAAGTAAAAGGAATGTAGAAATTTTGTAACAAACCAGCCATCCACTGGAATCTGACAAATTTATAATTAACCTATAGAAACATTTTATATGGTTTAAAAATATTTAATGAATTTTGGTGATGAAAATGGAAGGTTTTAGCAAAGGACATCCACATGGGATGGAAAAAACAATTGACTATGATCAAAACCCATTTATCGTAATTTGGGAAGTAACAAGAGCTTGTCAGTTGAAGTGTGTTCACTGCCGGGCAGATGCACAGCTAACCCCGGACCCCCGCGAATTATCACATGAAGAAGGAATTAATCTGATTGACCAGATTTATGAAATGGATAATCCGATGCTCGTCTTCACTGGCGGGGATTGCATGATGAGAGAAGATCTATTTGAGCTTGCTGATTATGCCATTAAAAAAGGAATGCGGGTTTCGATGACACCTAGTGCTACTCCAAACGTTACCATCGAAAAAATGCAGCGCGCCAAGGATGTTGGACTTTCACGCTGGGGCTTCAGTCTTGATGGCCCAACACCGGAGATTCACGACCATTTCCGCGGCACACCTGGGTCCTTTCATTTGACGCTGGAAAAAATTAAATACTTAAATCAACTTGAAATGCCGCTGCAAATTAATACCGTTATTTCCCGTTATAATTATGATTCACTTGAAGAAATGTCTAAGCTTGTGGCTGATCTTGGCGCTGTAATGTGGTATATTTTCTTATTAGTTCCGACCGGAAGAGGACAGCTTGATGCATGTATTACACCTGCAGAACATGAAAAAGTATTCCGCTGGTTATATGAGTTAAGCAAAACTGCACCATATGATATTAAAACGACCGCAGCACAGCATTACCGCCGTGTGGTTTTGCAGGAAAAACAGCGCGATCATGTAATTGCAAAAGGTGAAATCCATTACGAAGATACGATTACAACAGATTTTGCTTCCATGCATGACGGTTTAAAACGCGCCCCAAAAGGTGTTAATGATGGAAACGGCTTTGCATTCGTTTCACATATCGGGGATGTTATGCCTAGCGGGCTGCTGCCAATAGTAGGCGGCAATATTCGCGAAAAATCGCTGGCAGAAATCTACCGGGAATCAAAGGTATTTAAGGAATTGCGCCAGCCTGACAACTACAAAGGCAAATGCGGTGTCTGTGAATACAATAAAATTTGCGGCGGGTCCCGTTCCAGAACTTATGCTGTTACAGGCGATTATTTGGAAAGCGAGCCATTCTGCGTATATATTCCGCAGGCAATGCGCAAAAAGCAATCAGCTCCAACGGTATAAAATACTATTTCCTCAATTTAAAGAGGCATTCCAAAAGACGGAATGCCTTTTTTAGTGGAGAAATTGATCCGAACGTTTATCAATGTAGAAGAAACCGGCCTTATTCTATTAAACCCGTATCCTCTATCTGCACTTTTGATTGGACCTTAAATTTAATATGTGGGTAAATCCGTTTCCACTCTTCCCAATCATCCTTATTAAAATGACGGGAACGGTAGCGTAGGCCGAAACCGATCGGATCAAGTTCCGCCTTTTGGATTTTCTTAAGCAATGCTTCAATATCCCTGTTTATCGATTTTTCAGCAATTTTTTCATATTCCCACAATTTAGCATTCGGGACTTTCCGTGTTGTTTCCTCCAAAGTCCCCTCAAGAGAGGTTTTTACCTTTATATATGGGGGTTTTCCCTTGGGGGTATATATTTTATATTTTGTTTTCACTTTATGTGTGTCAATAATGACTGTTGTCTTTCCTTGGTTATTTTATTTGCACTTTTCTCCTCACGTCTTTTTAAGAAATTTAGTATTTTTGTTTCTTCCGGATTAAGGGTCAGCTTCATCTGGTTTTTATTAAATAGGCCGACCGTATTCACTTCTAAAAGATCTTTTTTTGCTTCAATAATAGGAAGCGCCGGGTCTAGTCCTCGTTCAATTAAGCGAAACTTGTGGTCAAACAGGTACTCTGAGATAACATACGGCGTCTCAGAACCGTCCTTCCCTAATGCAAGGAACATTGAATTTGAAGGAATATACTCTGATTTGGGTTTTACCTTTAACACTTCAAATGCGGTCGGTTTGCCAATCGCTACCCAGGCAATCTCCTGGATATCTCTTCTTCTTGTCAACCAATAATTAATACTGGCATTGCCACTTCTTTTCACAACCTCTTCACCAAGGACGATTACTTTTGCATGACTAAAATCAGTCTCTTTATCTACTTTTGTTTTAATAATTCTCACTGCTTCAGACAATGAGTCTGCTTCTTCCGTGACAATCTGAAATTCAGTAGGACTGTCCCTTGAAGCTTTTGGCACAGCGAATTTAAGACTGACTAGATATTTTTTTGAGCTTTTTTTTGCAGCGTCGACTCCGATGCTGACAACAAAAAAGCGCTTATCAATATCTTTAAAGCCGCAGCCATTTAATAATAATAATGTTAATGGAACAATAATAAGCAGTTTCCATTTGCAAAAGGATCTCAAGCAGTCCGCCTCCTTGCCCAAATGAAAAAGATGACAACAATAATAAGTTCAAATCCTAGACGAAATATCATCCAATAAACGGTTATTTTGTTTAGCAAAACCGTATTAAAATAGATCACACCAGCTACTGAACATCCGGCAAAAATAGAAAGAATCAGCCAATTCTTTCTTTTACTGATTTTTTCCTTAAACATTCCCATGATTAATTCATAGGCAACATGCCAATGGACTGAAATACTGATCAGCGTTATAGACATATAAAACATTAAAAATATATAGCTTACTCGTTCAATAAGGCCATAGTCTAACTTGAGTGAATCGGATGTTGAAATCCAAGGATATAGGTATTCCTGCGCGCCATCTGAACCGTGAAACCCAATGGGAATAAAGAAGGTCGTGAATAAATTGAAGATCCCCAAAAGAAAAACAGCAATAAAATTCCGAAACTTTAATTTCCCCTTAATAACCCGATTAAAGATAATTAAACTTGCATAACCGGAAAAACAATAGGTCGCTGCAGCGATTGATTTTAAGCTTGGTGTCTGAAAAATATAGGTACCTACCTCAAGGATTGAGTCCCAGCTAAGGTAATCGTTAAAAAACGCCTTAAAAATAATAAAACTTAAAAATGGTGTATTAAGAAATAAGACGATTTCAAGAAAATAGATGACCCTTTGAGTCGGGAGCTGGATAATCAGAAATACGGCCGCCAAATAAATAGCTAGTATTAATAACTTGGGCATTTCCGGGTTAATAAACCTCTCTAATATATCAATAAAACCAACTAAGGTAATCATTCCTGCAGAAAACCATATCAATTGAATGCCGCCTAAATGGAGTATTTTTAACCAGCGGCGTTTTGAATTCACTAAAATTTCCGGCAGGCCTTGTTCAGGAAATTTATTTATAGCTTTACAATAAAAATAATTTAACGCCAGTCCTATGGGAATTGCAATCAGCACGCCCATGACCGCGCCTTCGTATCGGTACTCAATTAAGATCTTCGGTACGAAAATAATAACATTCACCATCATATTCAATAAAACCAAATAAATATAATATCGATTCAACCCCTCCCCTCCTCTACTGCTGTCTATAAATTACCTGGTTTACTTTGTATGGCCGATAAAAACGGTTCTCCGAAGCTATCAAGTTTAACCATATAGGCTACGATCATAAAAAAGCCTAAGACAAGGCCAACAAGTCCGAAAATAGTCGAGAATAATAAAATTAAGTACTTCAAAACCCTTATCGTAAAACTGAAAGCGTTAATCGGGACCACAAAGTTTGAAATCGCCACAAACGATACAATCACAATCATGATATTACTGACAAGTCCAGCTTCAGCTGCAGCCTGTCCTAAGATTAAACCGCCTACAGTGGTCGCTGTAGGCCCAATGGCCTTTGGCAGCCGAATGCTCGCCTCCAAGAGAAGCTCCACCATAAAAAGCATTACGAGTACTTCTACAAAAGATGGATAGGGTATCCCCGTTCTGCTTCCGGCAATCGACAATGCCAACTGAATCCTAAACAACTCAGGATTATAGCTTGTTACCACTACATAAAGACCAGGAAGAATCATACTCAAATTAAAGGCTGTATAGCGCAGGAATTGTAAAAATTTCGCAATCCAATATGCTTGATAAATATCCTCCATGGAAGCGATTAAATCCTTCATGACAGTAGGCAAAATCACTGCATAAGAGGAACCTTGAATTAAGAGAATCACTTTTCCCATAGACAAGTTAACTGCGACCCGGTCAGGTCTCTCAGTCACCATCATCAAGGGAAATAATGCCCGATTAGATTTCTTAAGCGAATCGAACAACTGCTCTCCTGTTTCAAACATATCAATATCAACATCCGCCAGAAATTTTTTGATTTTATTTAGTGTATCTGGATCAGCAAACTTTGAGTCATGAAGAATCATCACTTTCGTTTTGGATAGATTCCCAACAGTTGTCGATTCCACCATTAAAGAAGTATTAGGATACCGCTGCCGGATAAGACCAAGATTGACCGGCAGGCTTTCACTAAATCCCGCCTGCGGCCCTTGGATGGTAGTCTCAACAGTTGTATCCATCACGGCATTATTTCTGTCTAACTTACAATCAAACAAAAAAACGTAATCTTGAAAAAAAAGGACTGCTTCCCCTCTGAGTAACTGATCGATTGCTTTTTGTTCATTCTCATATCCGCTTATATTGGCATGCGAGAGCAGATAATTAAGAAATTCCTCCACCCCTGTAATTTCAAAAAAAGGCTTGACAATATTATCATGCAAAACCGCTTCATCGCTTATCGTTTTAATATATAAGACTTCAATATATTTTTCCTTCGTAAATTTCTCTTTGAAAACAACATCCTCCGCTTTTTGAATCTTAGATCGAAGGGTTTCCTTTATCGTTTCAACTTTGTTAGTCGGCATTTTTTTCTCCCCCAGTGCAAAACAGCTCTTCTAGCTAATTTCTCCAAGTAATGGCATTTTATTCTATACATGAGGTTAACCCTTACAGGGTGCAAATGATATTAACCATTTTTCGGTTAGGTTTCTGCCAATTCGGGAATGTTGTTGTTAAAGATTACATCGTGGAAGGAACATTATCGTATGCAGCCAATCGATTTAAAAGAAAAACATACAACTACAGCACTTTTTCAGTTTATTTTCCCTTTTTCCATTCAAACAGACTCAGTACAGAACATGCATGTCTTTTTGCAAAACCAAGATTTTTCACCCTATTTTTTCAACGACAGCCTCGAAAAAGGATTCCAGAGATTCACAAAGAATATAGAAAAGAAGGGCTTACTTTCAACTAATCATAGTAAAATCCCATTTCACTTTCAGGCAGTTGATATCATACTCGCACCGTTTGAGCAAGGGTTTATGACGATAAAAACAACAATAAACCAATTGCTATTTTCATATGCATTAGATTTCGCCAAATCTTTTCGAATGTTAAGTACAGAGATAAATAATGAATCTTCAATAGAGGCTGATGGGATTGTATATAATAAAATAGAAGATTTTTTAGCGGATTGCCTCTCTCGAGACTTGCTGGGGATTTTTGCGGATGGGATTCCTTCTAAAAAAATGTTTGTGCAATCCCTGCTGGTCCTAGGAGAAGAAGCAATTGAAGTCATTGATGCCTACCGCTCCCTTCAACTTTCGGGACTGGACGATAACGGCATGTCAACTGCAGGTGCTAATAATCTTGAGTATGTTAGCGATTTTATCCAGCAACACAGCAGCATGCGCTGGGCGCCAAATACTTACCTATGTTCAGATGAAAAATGCTTTTCCTGCATTACAAATGAAGGGGGAGACATTCTAAATAACCAAATCAGCCTATTTTACGGGGATTATTACGACATATTAGTCATCAATCTATTTCATAAATCCCTGCTCTTGCAAATATTTGCCGACTATTCGAAATTACATATTGAACAAAATAAAAAAGAAATCAAGAACCTGATTTATACAATCAATTCTTTTACTTCAAATTATTTTTTCAAGCAAAATCCCTTTTACACACCATGCATGGAGTTATTTCAGATGGTCAGGAAAGGCCTGCAAATCGATTATTTACATTCAGCAATGAAAGAAGCATTAAATAGTTTATTCATCTATGATGAGAATACGGCAAGAAAAAAAGACAGTTTATTATTATTAATGCTGACTTTGTATACGATTATTTGCGGTATATTTAGTATGAATCTTTTTACGCATGATTTAGAAGGGAAAATTAACTGGAATCATTTCAAGTCATACAATCCCTTTGAATATTTTGCTGTTTTCATTGTCTTAAGCGGGATTATCGTGGTCGTAACTTTTACCCTTCAAAGTATTTTTCAAGGATTAACAGAGAGAAAAAACAGGAAAAAACATTTTCAGAAAACGTTTATATTTTCTAAAAATAATAACCGCTCATGAATCGAAGGATTGTATTTAGAGTTGAGGAGAATTATATGATTAGGACACTAGCTGTAAATAAGAATTTTGAATTGATCATGGACCTGGATATGACAGAGCTGGTGAACGGGGAATTTCACTGGTATTGGGTTGACTTCCAGCAGCCGACCGATGCGGAAGTTCAATTTTTAAGGGAACCGCTGGCGTTCCATCCATTGGCCATTGAGGACTGCATGCATCACCTGCAACGCCCGAAGCTTGATTATTATGAGGACTATACTTTTTTTGTTACACAAACATTGAATCACGATACTTTTAAAAAAAATGAAGTCGATTTCTTTTTAAGCAAAAACTACCTCGTGACTTTTCACCATAATCCATCAATTGAAATAAATGAAGTATGGAATCGATTAAATCATTCATCAGATGTTAAAAAATGGGATCCTGCCCATGTACTCTACAATGTGTTTGATAAAATGGTTGATAATTATTTCCCTCCTGTTTATCAAATTGAGGACCGCCTTAATGAAATTGACGAGAACTCAAGAGGGAGAGCCATGGAGGTATTATTAGAGGAGTTATTTGAAACACGGCATCAGCTCCTTTCACTAAGACATACCATTACTCCGATGAGGGATTTAATCTATCGGATTCTTAATTCTCAACGAATGACCAATATTCAGGGGAAAATGCTTTATTTTTCTGATATCCATGACCATCTGCTTAAATTAACGGAAATGATTGAGGCAAATAGGGAGCTAGCCACCGATATCCGTGACAGCTATATCTCATTAAATTCACACCAGTCCAATCATGTCATGAAGGTTTTGACGGTGATCACTACTATCTTCATGCCGCTGCAATTTATCGTCGGTCTTTATGGAATGAATTTTGCTAATATGCCGGAACTTCATTGGAAATATGGGTATTTTGCTTCCCTATTCGTCATGTTTCTCATTGGACTTGCCATGTCATGGTGGTTTAAAAAGAAAGGATGGTTTAAATCATGAAGATTCGCCCTGCTGGTCTATTTTCGATTAATAATTTTTCATATAGATGTATAATAGAAAAGATGAACATTCAGAAAGGGGAACCAACATGGCCTATCCAAATACAGGAGAAACGATGAAATTATTAACAGAGCTTGTGTCAATACCAAGCCCCTCCGGAAATACAAATGAAGTCATTAGTTTTGTTGAGAAATACCTTACAGAACTCCAAATTAAAACGAAAAGAAACCGCAAAGGCGGCTTGATTGCAACGATTGAAGGCAAGGATCCCAGCAAGCACCGCATGCTGACGGCTCATGTGGATACTCTTGGCGCCATGGTGAAGGAAATAAAAGCTAATGGCAGATTAAGAATTGATTTAATTGGCGGCTTTAAATATAACTCAATTGAAGGTGAATACTGCCAAATTGAAACAAGCAGCGGACGAAAATATACCGGAACGATCCTAATGCACCAAACCTCCGTCCATGTCTATAAAGATGCCGGAAAAGCGGAAAGAAATCAGGAAAATATGGAAATTCGCATTGATGAAAAAGTACATACAGCTGAAGAGGTTAGAGCACTTGGTATTGAGGTGGGGGATTTTGTTTCATTTGACCCGCGTGTTGAAGTGACTCCAAGCGGTTACATTAAATCCCGGCATTTAGATGATAAAGCAAGTGTCGCCATTCTGCTGCAATTAATCATGCAGCTTAAAACGGAAAACATCGCTCTGCCTTATACTACCCATTTTTTAATTTCTAATAATGAAGAAATTGGCTATGGCGGTAATTCCAATATCACCCCTGAAACGGTGGAATATTTAGCTGTTGATATGGGGGCAATGGGTGATGGACAATCTACAGATGAATACACTGTCTCCATCTGCGTGAAGGATTCAAGCGGACCTTACCATTATGAATTGCGCAAGCATTTAGTTCGCCTGGCTGAACAGAATAATATTGGGTATAAATTAGATATTTATCCTCATTATGGTTCAGACGCCTCGGCAGCTATTCGTTCAGGTTATGATATCGTCCATGGCTTAATCGGACCGGGAATTGATTCCTCCCATGCATTTGAACGGACTCATCAATCATCCCTTGAAAATACAGCAAAGCTCTTGTACCACTACATACAATCTGATTTTGTCCTCTAAAATTTTTATAAACACAGCAAGCAAAAGTCCGGGGGTTTCCCCCGGACTTTTTTGTCTAACATTAATGAAATTTTAATGTTTTTCTCATTTTATTTTAATGAAAAAAGATGAAATGCGGATTATGATAATGGAGTCAGTCGAGGAAAAAAAATACTTTTTCCTTAGCTCAAATAAGCTATTTTAGTATACAAATTGCTTGGGGGTTAAACCGCCATGATTGCAAAATTAAAAGTTTTTTTGGCAAACCAGAAGCTAAAATGGATCGGACGGTTTGTGTATTATCTCGTCATTCTTCTTTTATTATTTTTTATGTACGGTTTTAATGATGCAAGTGCCGGTTCCTATATTTACAACGATTTTTAAAAGGGGGACAGCCAAAGTGATGAAAATGTTAAACACCATTAAAGAGTTCGCCCAATTGCAGCCAGATGCATTGGCCTATATTTCTCCCTCTTCAGAACTCACCTATGGTGAGCTTTGGAGACAATCAGAACAGATAGCTGCTTTTCTTCTAAAACAAAAATTAAAAAAACATTCACCCGTTATAGTTTACGGTCATATGGAAGCATCGATGATTACCTCCTTTATCGGAAGTGTTATTGCAGGTCATCCGTATATCCCGGTTGATACCTCAATTCCACTGGAGAGAGTTATCAAAATAATCGAAAGTGCGAAAACAGAGGTCATTATTAACCTTTCCGGACAGGAAATGGCGTTAAAAACTCCTGGCATAACGATTGTGACCAGCGAAGAAATCTCGGTGGAACAGACCCCAGATAAGGCGATTCCACCGGAAGCTTGGGTGAAGAACGAAGATAATTTTTATATTATCTATACTTCCGGAAGCACCGGCAATCCAAAGGGTGTCCAAATTTCTGCAGATAATTTGCAGAGCTTCGTGGATTGGATGATTAATGACTTTCCAATTAACGGGCAGCTCCGTTTTCTCAATCAAGCACCATACTCCTTTGATTTGTCCGTCATGGATATTTATCCTGCACTTGCCAGCGGCGGATCGATTTTTGCCATAACTAAGGAAATGATTGTGAAGCCCAAATTATTATTTGATGCCTTAAGACATTCTAAAACACAAGTATGGACCTCCACCCCATCATTTGTGCAAATGTGTTTAATGGATCCGACCTTTAACAATGAATTATTGCCAGAGCTTGAGTTATTTTTATTTTGCGGTGAAATCCTCCCGGTAGCCATTTGCAGGCAATTAATGGAGCGGTTTCCTAAGGCCAGAATTTTCAATACTTATGGCCCGACAGAAACGACAGTGGCAGTTACATCAATTGAAATTACAACCTATTTGGCAGGTGAGTATCAAAACCTCCCAATTGGGAAACCAAAAACAGATACTAATATTTTACTGCTGGATGAAAACGGGAGCTCGGTTGAACCCGGCGAAAAAGGTGAAATCGTTATTGCCGGTCCAAGTGTCAGCAAAGGTTATTTAGGACAGAAAGAATTGACGGGCCAGGCATTTTTTCTTCATGATGGTATGCCCGCCTACCGCACTGGTGATGCAGGCTATTTAGATGAGAACGGGCTCCTTTGCTATAAAGGCAGAATTGATTTTCAAATCAAGCTTCATGGCTACCGCATGGAACTGGAAGAAATTGAATTTCATATAGCCTGTTCGAAATATGTGAAATCAGCAGCGGTTGTTCCCATTTATCAAGATGGTAAAATTGAGTATTTATTGGCAGCGATTATCCCTGACGGCCATGAATTTGAAAAAGAATATCAATTAACGAATGCGATTAAAAAAGAGATGGGTGAAGTGATTCCTGCCTATATGATTCCGCGAAAGTTCACCTATCATTACGAGCTTCCGCTCACGCCAAATGGAAAAATAGACCGAAAAATTATTGCGGAAATGGTGCTGCAATGACGCCATACGGATCATTCACTTTCTTTTTCATCCTGGCCATTCTTTTAGCACCTACGATTATTCTAGGTTTACAGGGGAAAAGATTTCACACCTATAATATGTTTATTTCCATTATCGCTTTGGGCATCATTTTCTCTTCATCCTTACAGCAGACCATAGCGTTAATTTTATTTACCATTTGGCAGATTGGATTAATCAGGAACTATATCGCCTATCGAAAAAAAGCCAATAGCAATGCTGTTTTTTATTTCGCAGTTATTCTATCCATTCTTCCATTGGCTGTATCGAAGCTCCTTCCCTATTTTTCAGCCATTAACCTGATTAGTTTTCTTGGCATCTCTTATCTGACTTTTAAAGGGACACAGCTTGTCATGGAAACAAGGGACGGCCTGATTAAACAAGAGATACCGCTATCCAAACTGCTTTATTTTCTATTATTCTTCCCTGTCATTTCATCTGGTCCGATTGATCGGTACCGCCGGTTTGAGAAAGAAATGACCGCTGAAATAACGGGAGAACAATATAAACTATTACTTTATGAGGGCATTAATAAAATCTTTCTTGGGTTTTTATATAAATACATTATCGGTTATGCAATAAATCATTATTTTATTGCCAATATAAGATTTATTGCGCGCAGTCATTTTGAGCACCATCTTTATTATATGTATGGATATAGTCTCTACCTGTTTTTCGATTTTGCCGGTTACAGTGCATTTGCCATTGGCGTCAGCTATATCATGGGTGTCAAATCTCCTGAGAACTTTCATAAACCATTTATCAGCCGAAATATTAAAGACTTTTGGAACCGCTGGCACTTAAGTCTTTCCTTTTGGTTTAGAGATTACGTATATATGAGGTTTGTCTTTTGGATGACCAAAAAGAAATGGATTAAAAATCGTAATCTCATCTCGAATCTTGGCTATATATTACTCTTTTTAATTATGGGTGTTTGGCATGGACTTGAATTACAATATATTCTCTATGGAATCTATCATGCTGTTCTGATGGTATTGTACAACTCTTTCGAACGTTTTAATAAAAAGCATAAATGGTGGCCGCAGAATAAATTTACCCGCGTTGCCGGGATTATTATCACTTTCCATTTTGTATGCTTTGGATTTTATATATTCTCAGGCCAATTATTTCAAAAAGGAGTATGATCATCATGGAATTTAAAAATGAGGTTATTTCATTGCTTGCAGAAATATGTCAAGAAGATGTGATTAATGAAAATCCGGATATCGATTTATTCGAAAACGGACTGCTGGATTCGTTTGGAACAGTAGAATTGCTTGTTCAGGCGGAAGAGCGTTTCGGAATTCTTGTTCCAATCACAGAATTTGATCGTGACGAATGGAATACACCAATTAATATCGCCAATCAATTGGCTGAGAGAAGATGAAAAAAAACTTATTTTCACCCATCTTTTTAGCATTTCTAGTTTTAATGATCGTCATTCTGATTCCTAATAAATGGATTGAAAGCATGATTCCCAAAAAACGGGTTAATCAGGCCTCGACGGAATTAAATCCATTTATGTTTCAAGGCAAATATGTTCAGCAAAAAATGCTGGAGAACAATCATTATTTGCCCATTTATGGGTCTTCTGAACTTGCCAGGCTCGACCGCTTTCATCCAGCAAATTATTTCAAGGAAACCAAAGAGGGATTTACGCCTTTTCTCGTAGGGCGAGGCGGAACAGAGTCATTAATTCATTTGCTGAATTTTTCGGAGCATGCGAACCAGCTAAAAGGAAAAAAACTGGTTTTTGTGCTGTCTCCTCAATGGTTTCAGCCTAAAGGGGCAGACGAAACACACTTTGTTCCAAACTATTCTTCCCTGCAGGGTTATGATTTTGCTTTTAACAAAACAATCGATCCTGTGATAAAGAAAAAAGCCATTAATAGATTGCTAACATTCTCTTCAATTCAAAATGACCCTATTCTCTCAACCCTTTATAAGTCGGAGATTACAAATAATCCCTGGACAAAAATGGAAGCCGCAATGGTACGGCCGGTTGCCTGGGTTTACATGGATTTGCTTCAAAAAAAAGATTTATACTATACTTTGGCAGGAGGGATAACCCGTACAAGGGATATCAGTCCAAGGGTCCGAAATAAATCATGGGGCCAATTAATGGTTCAAGCTGATAAAATGGGCAAAAGAAGGTCAACTAGTAATCAGTTTTATGTCAGCAATAATCAGTATAACAAAATTAAAAAAATGGTTCCGTCTCTTAAAGATACCAAAATGGGGGCAACATACGGCGAATCACCTGAATATGATGATTTCCAACTGGTCTTGGACCTTCTAAAGCAATCAGGTGCAGATCCATTATTTATTTCTGTTCCTGTAAACGGCAAATGGTATGATTATACCGGCTTTCCTAAAGAAGGCAGGGAAACCTATTATGATCGGATCAAGAAACAAATTGAGGCCGATGGCTTTAAAATTGCCGATTTTTCAAGCCATGAATACGACCCTTATTTCATGAAGGATACGATTCATATTGGATGGAAGGGATGGGTTTATACCGATAAGGCCATTAAAGAATTTTATGACGGAAAAAATATTGCCGATGGAATCGGTGGGAATAATTAATCCGAATGACTTTTTTATTGAAGATATTTGCTAAGACCTTAACTAGAGTATTTTCTAAAAAATGTTATAATAAAATTGAAATTATCATTCTTCTCTAGGAGATGAAAAAAATGCTTTCAAATATTGGAGTACCCGGCTTAATTTTAATCCTTATTGTTGCATTAGTGATTTTCGGACCAAATAAATTACCAGAAATCGGCAGAGCGTTTGGTAAGTCCATTCGGGAATTTAAAAAAGCGACAGATGGAATAACTGATGATATTAAAGAGGAATTAAAAGAAGAAATAAAAGAGATAAAAAATGATAAAGTAGATTTAAATAAATAATCCAAAAAGACCATCCCCTGACATTTGTACAAGGGATGGTTTTTTTTATTTTTTTGATCTCACGGCAAGATTTTGAAACTGATGCATCAATTTTTGCCGGGATTTTTTATTGCGCATTAAATAAGCTGCCCCAATACCGGCTGTTGCGATCATCCATTTTTTTCTGGCCATAAAAATTACCTCCCTTTTTGTTTCAATATATAAATTTCCCCTTTGTCAGAAATTTAACAAGCGGAAGAATTTCCCCCCTATACAAATTCACTTTTTTTTCAAATATTTCGCTTTTCTAATATTTACGAACCATTATGTTTGTTGTATTCTAAAAAGAAACAATAGTCAAATTTTCAGAATTGAAGCTATTGTTTTTTTATTCATTTCCATCTGGGAATAAAAGGAGATGTTGTCATGTATTACCATGCCGTTATTGCGATCGTGTTTTGGCTCGCTGGCATACTGATTCCCAAACTTCCGGAGACATATTCAGTTGCGTTCATGCTAATGGGTTTCGTTGCCTTGCTCCTCTATTTCAAGAGCCTGCTCGAGCATGTTAACAAACAATTCTATCTACAAGCAGAAGAAGCTGAAAATGCGACAAACCCCAATTTTTTTAGAGGAAAGTTTGTCATGATCCGCGATGAGAAAACTCCTTTTTCAGATGAATTTACCTTTCTAATTTTTCATAATCACGAAGATATAGAAATTCCCTTATTTTGCAGAAACTTAAGGATTATTCAAAAAGCTGCCACGGCAAATGATGAATTAATCGTTTATTACAAAAATAACATCCTTGTTAACGTTGAAGAATTAGAAGAACTAAGCATGAAAAAAGCCAATCCTTACTGAATTGGCTTTTTCGGCTTATTTTTTTAAAATTTCTTTCATTTTTTCGTTATGTTCTTTGTATTGCAATAATAGCTGGTTTAAAAGGATTACTGCCTGCTTGTCATCTTTTTTCTCAACAGCCAGCCTCAAATCATGAAAAGATTTCCAATGCCCCATATCTTTTCCGCCATGTACCTTCTTAATAAATTCTTCCTTTGTTATTTTTCCTTCGTCAAATTGTTTCTTTAGCTCCTTCATTTTTTCCCATTTTTCTTTTTTCCATCGCTCCCTTTTTTGGGCATTTTCGGGGCTCATCCATTGACTGCGGAGAGTCTCTTTTTCATCAAGAACCTTTATCCAATCTGCCTTTTTGTCCGGAGTGTATTGGTTCACCCATGAAAGAAGCATCTGCTCCTTTTCAGCCATATGTGCCTGCCAGTCTTTATGCATCATATGGTGATCACGTTTTTCTTCCTGGCAATTACAAGGTTTTTTTTGCACTTTCTCTGCTGGTACCGGATTGGCTGCAGCCGTAAAGCCAGGAACAAATAACACCAATCCCATCGACAATAGTAACGGCTTAAATTTCATCAAAGTCACCTTCCATCTTAACGTTGTGTATGTTTTTCTCCAATTATAAATTTGGCACGGAATTATCATTCCCTGTTCCGCAAAAAAAATTTACCAATTAGACAAAAAATCTGGAATTAACTACTTGAGAATTTTTTAAAACTAGCGTATTCTATGTATATAAAATAATGTGAAATATTTCACAATATAAATATTAACCATTTTGCTATTTTTTAGGATTTATATGTGAAATGTTTCACATAAAGAACAATCATCAAATTATGGGAAAAACAGGAGTGGTTACAATGAGAAAGCCAAAAGTTGTTATTTTAGGTGCAGGATACGGTGGAATCATTACAAGCAAGAAACTAGAAAAGCTATTAAAATCCGGTGAAGCAGATGTAACCTTAATTAATAAACATGACTATCATTATATCACAACTCAATTACATAAAATCGGTGCCGGTACAGCCAAAGACCGTCAAATCGCTATGTCGATTCCTGAATTGATTGACCCAAGTAAAACAAATTTTAAAAAAGGAACCGTTTCTTCTATTGATATTAATAGCCAGGAAGTACATTTAGATGGCGGTGAAACGGTGGAATATGATTATCTTTTAATTGCACTTGGTTTTGAAGTAGAAACATTTGGGATTCCTGGCATTAAAGAACATGCCTATGAAATTCGCAGCTTCCGAAGCACTAAAGCCATCTATCATCACATCATTAGACAATTAACACTTTATAAGGAAGATCAAGACCCTTCCCGCTTAACCTTCGTGGTAGCCGGCGGCGGATTTACCGGAATTGAAATGCTTGGTGAATTAGCAGAAGGCCTACCAAAACTTTGTAAGGAATATAATGTGCCATTTGAAAAAGTAAGAATAGCTGCGATTGAGGCTGCACCTTCAGTGATTCCATTTTTCCCTGAGGAATCCATCAAATATTCGACAGAAGTGTTGAAGAAATTTAACATTGATATGTTCATGTCTACAAAAATTCTCGAATGCACTCCTGATAAAGTGATACTTGAAAATAATAAGGAAATTCAAACACGGACACTAATCTGGTCCTGCGGAGTGAAAGGAAACACGATTCTGCATAATTGCGGCTTGCCAATTGTAAAAGGTAAAGTCCCTGTCGACTCTTATCTTCGTGTTGAAAATATGAAAAACGTCTTTAGTATCGGGGACTGCTCTTTATTCATGAAGAATGAAAAATCTGCACTGCCTCCAACCGCACAAGTTGCTTTACAAGAAGCGGATGTATGTGCAAAAAATATCGCTGCTGCGATTCGCGGCGGAGAATTAAAAGCATTTGAATATCACCATAAAGGTTCAGTCGCTTCAATTGGTAATATGGCTGCTGTTGGTTTAGTTGGTAAATTCCGCTTATCCGGATTATTCGGAGCCTTTATGAAACAAGTTATTGAAGCCCGCTATCTATTTAACTTAGGCGGCCCTGGACTTATCATTAAACAGCGCTTTGGCGTCAGCCACGAGCCTGTCAAAGTATCAGCAGAACAATAGTTTTTATGAAAATCGCTTTATTCCTGGCAGCAGAATCTGGGTCCCCTCCCCTTCCTGCATGCCGTTTGATTAGATAATCCCTAAATAGCTGGCCTTAAATCCCCCAAATTTAAGGCGAACAGCCCCATTTCAGCAATTTGGAATGGGGCTGCTTTTATAATTATCATTAGACCCACTCTATGAATTCCAGTCTATTACCGAATGGGTCATTTACATGAATCCGGCTTGCTCCCGGAAGATTGACATCAGAAGTAAAAGCTACACCTTTTGCTTTTAAGTGCTGCTTCAATTCTCCTATATTTTCAACAACAAATGCAGGATGCGCTTTTTGGGCGGGTAAAAATGGTTCCTCTACTCCGATATGAATTTGAAAGGTTCCAAATTCAAACCAAACTCCGCCTCTTTTTTTTAATTCTTCCGGCTTATCAACTTCTGTTAAGCCAAGAATACCCCCAAAAAAGTTCCTTGCAGTTTCTTCACAATCCCTAGGTGCTGCAAGCTGGACATGATCTAATTTTTTTATTGTGAACGCCATAATATTCCCCCATTTGTTAGTATTCTCTTTTATTTTATAAAATTAATAATATTCATTCAAATTTCAACTCAACTAAAAAAGCTATTTCCTCCTTAAAAAGAAATAGCTTTTTTATTGTTAATACACATCTTTTTTTGTAAAAACCCAGAATGAAACAATTATAGCAGCAGACCACCAAACAAGTAAAACCATCATTGAAAATGATAAGGTCATCCCTTCGATCGGGGGTGCGGTTCCTTTCATATAATCTGTTAACCGTAAATTGACCATAAAAAAGTATTTAGCCGATTCCCATGATGAAACCATATTACTCAATATTGCACCAGAAATTAAGGCAGCCAGCATGACCCCCATTCCTGCTGCCGTACTGCGGATTAATACTGAGAGCATAAACGATAATGTTCCTACCACAATTGAGACAAACCAAACAAGGCCAAAATCCATTAATAAAAACTTCCATAGACTCATGAGTTTTACCTCAGAAGTGTTTAGTCCCGAATCCGTCACACTGAAGCCCGTTAATATCGGGGCACCCCAGCCATTATAGCCAAACACCAGCCCGGATATGAGATATGATAGGATTCCAGCGATTGCAATGACTAATGATACGGCTAGGATCAGCGTAATATATTTACTTAGGAGCACCTTCCATCTCTTGACAGGTCTTGTCAGCAATAACTTAATCGACCCAAGGCTGTGCTCGGAGGATACTAAGTCACTGGCAATCACCATCACCATCAATGGTATAAATAAGTCTATTGAGTTTTCTAAAAATATCCGCATAAACGTCGGGGCACCCGGCTCGTTAGGATTAATGTCATGGTCAAGATAGTATTGTTGCTGCTGCAGAGATATTTGCAGTTGTTTCTTCCATTCATCGGAAATCCGGCTGCTGCTCAACCGATTGGTCGTGTCTACAATCTGCTGCTGTAAGATAGTGCGCCAATCATCCGTTCCTAATTTTTCCTTTTGTGTTTGAACTTGTTTATATTGAGCGTATGTAAATAACATGACAAGCACACCAATGATGATGGCAATTACCACCAAACGTTTTTTTGCAATGAGCTTCATCATTTCATTTTGAATCAGCTTATTCAATGGAGTCACCCCCCGTTAATTCGAGGAATAAATCTTCCAGCACCGGCATTCTTCTATGCATTTCCAGGACCGAACAACCTGCTTCCACCAGCTGTTTATTCCATTCAGGGGTCTTTTCTTCATCAAATTCTGTCAAGATTCTGCCGTCCTCTTTTTCTTCAATCATCGTTAAAGAGCTTAGCACCTGCCTGCCCTTTGCCATAGGTTCTATTTGCCAAACTACTCTCTCCTGGTTTGCTAACAAATGATGAACCGTATCGACTCGAATGATCGCTCCCTTTGAAATGATAGCCACCCTGTCGCATAACAACTGAATTTCACTTAATAAATGGCTGGATACAAGAACACTCAAGCCTTCCTTTTCCGCAAGATAACGGATAAATTGCCTCATTTCGCGAATGCCGGCTGGATCGAGCCCATTAGTCGGTTCATCTAAAATCAATACTCTTGGCTTCCCCAAAAGCGCCTGAGCAATGCCTAACCGCTGCCTCATTCCAAGAGAGTACGTTTTTACCTTATCGTGAATTCTCTCTGTCAATCCAACCAGTTCGGTTACCTCCCGAATCCTCTCCTCGTCTATACCTTTAATCATCCTAGCAAAGTGCAGCAAATTGTTATATCCTGATAAATAAGGGTATAATTCTGGATTTTCCACAATACAGCCGAGATTGCTCATGGCCTCCTGAAAAT
>CAYNUT010000001.1:87073-106299 GCA_964400595.1 uncultured Neobacillus sp.
ATGGTCCACAATGTTGTGACCACAAATTTGAATACTGCCTGAAGTTGGTTTAATCAAACCGACTAGCATACGGATTGTTGTCGTTTTCCCGGCACCATTTGGTCCTAAGAATCCAAAAACTTCCCCTTCAAATAACTCAAAGGTTAATCCTTTAATAATCTCTTTTTTGCCAATTTCTTTTTTTAAATTCTTGACAGATAATGTGATCCTTTTATCCATTACAAAAATTCCTCTCTTTTACCAGGTGAGCAATGAGGCAACACGTTCGGCGATTAATCGATACCCTTTAGAATTTGGATGGAACTTGTCTGAGTACAAATAGTCGTTAACCTTTAATTCAAACAAATCAAACGTCGGAACAAATACGATTTTTGGAAAAGCCGCACTTACCTCTGCACTATCATAATTCCAATGGCGGACGACTTTTGACATTTCTTTTCCTTGATCCATTTCGATGAAGGGATTGTATAAACCTATAAAAAACACATTTGCTTTTGGATTGTTTTTACGAATTTGTTCAAAAATAAACGTTAAATTTTCAAGATATTTTTTTTCAACTTCTGCAATTTTCTCTGTTTCAAAGTCTGCTATCCCCTGTCCACCCCTGAATAAATCATTTCCGCCAATAGTCACTAAGATCATATCAGCTTTTTGAATTTGACGGCCAACTTCTGCCTGCTGTATCTGATTCCGCAGCTGATCGGACCTTTGACCGTTAATTCCAAGGTTCGTCAGCTGGACAGGACGCTTTGTTTTCCCCTTGATTTCATCCAATAATACACCGACGTAGCCTTTTCCTGTTTCATCGCCCGTTCCTCTTGTTAATGAGTCACCTAAAGCTACGATAGTTAGGCCTTTTTTGTTTTCTACATTCTTTGAAGAGGTGCTTGGCTTCGGGATTTTTTCTGTTGTCCCTGCATAATAATCCCCGACTGCCCAGCAGAGGCCAATGATCCATATAAGGCAAAACAATCCAGCGATGACGGTTATGGAACCTATTACGTTCTTTTTCACAAAACTCATCCTTTTCGAGCTTTTTCTCTTTAATTAAATCACAATTAATAGATGATTCAAACTAATTCGATGTTTTATATAAATGAAAAGTGCCTTGATGGACCCCGCCACAAAAAGTTCATTTTTCATCTAATCCGCTCTTTCTTTAGGGAGAAAACCGCCTTTTTAAATTTCCGTATTATGTAAAAGCCTAATAAAAGTAGAGTGAGAAAAATACCAATTAGAAGAGTCAATTTCATAAAGCCCGGAGCGGGTGAGGGCCAGTTAGGACCAAAAATATTTCCTAAAAGGATAAATGGTGAAACCCAAAGGACTGAGCCTATGAAAGAATAGATGGCAAAAAACTTAATCGGCATACGGGAAACTCCTGAAAAGTAGCCGGTTACATGACGGACTACCGGGATGAAAAAGATGATGATCAATAGTTTATTCCCGTATTTGGTAAACCAAGCAGATGCAGAGTTTAAACGTTCCGGTCCAAAATGAAATCTGGGTCCATATTTTTCAAAAAAAGGCATGCCTAGCTTAAACCCAATTAAATAGGAAAGAATCATTCCTAATGTACATCCGCTCGATGCGGAAAGGATACTCCCAAACCAGTTTAGCTGCCCGTGAAATGACAAAAAACCGGCATAGCTCATAATAGCTTCCATCGGTACTGGCAAAGCGATCACCCCTAACGCTAACGAGAGAAAGAGGACTAAATATCCATATTCGTTCATGAAAGTGGTTAAATATTGCAAAGGGCAGCTCTCCTCTCTTTCAAAAGCAGGTAATTAATTTATTTTCCGTTATTATCATACCCAAACTCCATCAAATACAACTTGACTGTAAATTAACATTTTAGTATCGTTGAATGTAGTTATTAAAACTACATAGAATATTTAAATGACACGTGTTGCGGGTTCTATTTTGATTAATAAATGAGAGAATTTTATAGAAGGAAGAGGAATTTATATGAACACAGCAAAAATCGCCTGGATTACTGACACTACTGCTTCACTCAGCGAGGAATTTATTAAGCAGCATCATATTCATATTATCCCCCTGCACGTTGTCATCAATGATGAATTTTACAAAGAAACCATCGATATTACACAAGAAGAATTTTATGAGCGCATGAAAAATGAAGAAGGGAAATTTCAATCTTCCCAACCCTCTATTGGTGATATAGTTGAGCTTTATGAAAAATTAAAGGAAGATTATGATTTCGGAATCGCCATCCATGCATCAAGCACCTTGACCGGAACCTATCAAACTTCTGTCATGGCAGCAGAAATGGCCGGCTTTAAGCTGTTTGCGGTGGATTCACAAACTGGCTCATATCCACTGAGCTTTATCGTTAAAAGAGGAATCGAACTAGTGGAACAAGGAATGGACATTGAAGAGGTTGTTCAACAATTAAATGCCTTACGAGACCACGCCAGATTGTACTTAGTCCCTTCTAATCTCGACCAGCTCCATAAAAGCGGGAGAGTATCGGGCAGTCAAAGATTGCTGGCTTCCTTGTTTAATATCAAGCCTATCCTTGCAATTGAGGAAGGTGCAGCTAAGATAAAAGATAAAGTCAGAACCGAGAAAAAGGCGATTGCCTGGATAATTAATAAACTGAAGGAAGACCTTGAAACGAGAACGGTCAAGAGTGCAGCCATTGTGCATGCACATGATTTACCAAGGGCAGTTGAACTCGAAAAACTCGTCAAAGAGACCTTCCCAAATCTTAAGTCCGAAATCATGATGCTTATAACTGTTGCAGGTGTACATACCGGTGTCGGCACACTTGGACTTTCGTGGGTATGTGAATAGAGGATAAATTTGAAAACCCGATTTCCTTTCTGGAACTCGGGTTTTATATGCTGCTCTTTACAAGATCCCCTTAGCTTTTGCTTCCTGCAGCCAGGATGGGAATTCGTTTCAAAATAGGTTGGTTCATAACGAATATTAAAGGTTGAAAAACCTCTCTAATAGCCGCTATAAAGGTTCTATTCATGAGGACTGATTTCTACTTAACCTTGGCATATACACAGGTATCTCTAGGTTCTTGCAGGTCAGCCGAGATGCCATCATGTTTCAAGATTCCTTCTAATATGAATCCCAGTTTCTCCGGGATGGCGCTGCTTTTCGTATTTTTAGAATCACAGCGAATTTCCACACGTCTTGCATTCAGATTTACAAAAGCAAATTCTGTTATGTCTTTTACTGCTTCTGTAATGTAGCCTTTTCCGCTGAAACGGGTATCGATCCAATACCCGATTTCAAACTTCGGCACATCCCAATTGATTCGGTGCAGACCTGAGGAGCCAATAAATTGACCTGTTTCTTTATCGAATAAATGCAGCCTCAGATCCTCACGAGTAAGGAATTTTGCATGGGCATCCCTCATATTGGCTTCTACATCCTCCACTGACTGCTCTCGATGTGCCCAAGGCATCCAGGGCTTCAATTCATTCAGAGATGCCTTCATCGCATCGTAGACTCCTTTGCCATCACCGGGCATTGGCTTTCGAATGAATAATCTCTCTGTGTAAAACTCCTCTGGAAAATCTAGCAGAATCGGTTTCATTTGATCACTCCCCCTCTCTGAGTAATTAAAATTCGCTATAACTTTTGAAATTCCTTTTATAAAAATCAATTTGCCAATGAACATACTGGATTCACCGATACCATTTATGTCGTTGTGAAGTACCCTCAATGACAAAAAAGGACCCTTCCATTTTTGGAAAGGCCCATTTTTCCTTATTTTTAGTACGCTTTTGCCCAATAAACCATTTTTTTGGCATCTTTTCCGCAGCAAACGCACTTGTCAGACACATTTTCCTGTTCAAATGGAATGCAGCGGGATGTTGCAGTTGTCTCTTCTTTTATTTTTTCCTCACAGGCTAAATCACCGCACCACATCGCTTTAATAAAACCAGGCTTTGCTTCGAGCGTTTCCTTTAATTCAGCAAGCGATAATGCTACAGATGTTCTTTCTTCACGATGTTTCAAGGCTTTGTTATATAAATTCGCTTGAATGTCATTTAGTAATTCCACAAGTTTTGTTTCTAATTGATCAAACGGAACGACAACCTTCTCTAACGTATCCCTTCTCACTAACACAACCTGTTTGTTTTCAATATCTTTTGGACCAACTTCAAGGCGGACAGGAATTCCTTTCATTTCGTATTCATTGAATTTCCAGCCTGGCTTCTTATCGCTGGCATCAATATCGACCCGGGCAATTGAAGAAAGTGACTTTTTCAAATCATAAGCAAAATCAAGAACGCCTTCTTTATGCTGAGCAATTGGCACGATCATGACTTGAGTTGGTGCTGCTTTTGGCGGAATCACAAGGCCGCGGTCATCACCATGCACCATAATTAAAGCCCCGATAATTCTTGTTGTGAAGCCCCATGAAGTTTGATGTACATATTGCAGTTTTCCCTCTTTGTCAGTGTATTGGATTCCAAACGCTTCGGCAAATCCTGTGCCGAAATGGTGTGAAGTCCCTGATTGCAATGCTTTCCCGTCATGCATCAAGCTTTCAATTGTGAAAGTCGCTTTCGCACCTGCAAATTTTTCTTTTTCCGTCTTTTGCCCTTTCACAACAGGGATAGCCAAAATCTCTTCACAGATAGCAGCATAAACATTCAGCATTTTAATCGTTTCTTCCATTGCCTCTTCATCAGTCGCATGTGCTGTATGACCTTCCTGCCATAAAAACTCTAATGTCCGCAGGAATGGACGGGTAGTTTTTTCCCAGCGCACAACATTTGCCCATTGGTTATAGAGCTTTGGTAAGTCGCGATAGGAATGAATGATATTGCTGTAATGCTCGCAAAAAAGAACTTCTGATGTTGGACGGACAACTAACCGCTCGGCTAATGGTTCCGAACCTCCATGGGTAACCCAGGCTACTTCAGGAGCGAAACCTTCAACATGATCCTTCTCTTTTTGCAGGAGGCTTTCAGGAATGAACATCGGCATATACACATTTTCATGCCCTGTTTCTTTAATACGCCGGTCTAATTCATTTTTAATGTTATCCCATAAAGCATATCCATATGGGCGGATAATCATCGAGCCGCGGACGCTTGAATAATCAATTAAGTCTGCTTTTGTAACAACATCTGTATACCACTGGGCGAAATCTTCGTCCATGGACGTTACATCTTTTACAAATTCTTTTGCCATCTTTAACACCTCATTAAATTTATAAAAAATAAAAAGACCTTAATCCCTGAAAAAGGGACCAAGGCCTGGCGGTACCACCCTAATTTATAAAGCAAATGCTTTATACTCTTTCCATGATAACGGATTTTATCCGCATGTATCTTCAAACAATCCGATACTGAACTCGTGAGGCAGGTTCAAATAACCGTCTTAAGAAACCTCTCACCAATGGTTTCCTCTCTTGGTAAGACCACATCATTTTACTAGTCCCCGTCATTGTTTCAAATGTATTTTTTGAAAATTATATCTGTCATCATGATAAAAGTCAATTCCCAAGGCGAATTTTTTTGCGTGCCACTGCTTTAACAGCATACAAAAGTGGGTTAAAATGTAGTTATCAGCCAATGAGGGGTGATTTTATGAAGAAAAATGAAAAAGATGAGCTTGATCTCGAAGAAGAGGAAAAGGAGTATTTACTAGAATTAATCAGAATGCAAAATGAAGCTCTAAAACGAATTTATAAACATGCACTAGAAAAAGATGAGGAGTAACCAAGCGATTTTCCGTACAAGTTCTGACCAAGTTTCATAAAACGTTCATATTAATCACTCAAAAAACTAGTTCGAAATCTAAATTTACATTTATAATACTCTTATGTTGTTTATTTCAGTTACTTGACCACATAAGGGAGAATACTAAAATGACTATTTTTTCCATTGTTTCTGCAGTATTTGTGGCAATATGCACCGGTTATTCAATTATTCTTGTTTATAAACATAAAAACAAACTAACCAACACACCAGGCGTAATGCTCAGCATGGTGATCGCTGTAATCACAGGCCTATTGTCCGGTTCAATCACCGGAATTATGTCCGGTGAGACTTTTCTAACGGTTGGCATCAGCATGATTATTGGTTTTATCATTGGTTTTCTGGCAGGTCATCCCGTTGGAATTTTAGCCATCCTCATGGCCTCGATTGCAGGATTAATGGGCGGTATTAATGGCGCTCTCCTTGGATTATTCCTGCAATTTATCAACCCTACCATTTTATTAGGTATTTTACTGGGATTTTATATTGTCATTATAGGGTTTGTCATCGTTTATATTAAGGTTGCTGTTGACAGCAAATATTCCATTGATACACAGGAACTTTCCCCTTTTGCTATTTTAGGTGCGGGTGTAGTCCTTGTCGCCTTGTTTTTATTCTTATACAGCAGCGACTTAGTTAAAATTCCCGGCAAGACTGAAACTGCAGGCACGCAGACAGAAACTGCCCAGGAAACGGGAAGCCAAACATCCGCTCCAATTGAAGTGGATGTTACAAAACAAAGTAAACCAAAAGTCAATATGACGATCACTGACAAAGGTTACTCCGTTAACGTCATCCGGGTGAAAAAGGGAGTTCCGGTCGAACTTGACATTGAAAATCCGGGTGTAAACAGCTGCATTACCACTTTCATGATGCCGGATTTTGATTTAAATCATATCAATCTGAAAGTCGGCACAACGAAATTATCCTTTACACCGGAAAAAGAAGGCGAATACACTTTCAGCTGCGGCATGAATATGTTTAAAGGAAAAGTGATTGTAGAGTAAATTGATAAAATAAGCAAGCCCTGTTATGGAGGCTTGCTTTTATGTTTAATTGCCAGTCTATTAATATTTTCATCCTTACGTTTTTTTCTGATTCTCTCAGCACGGAGGATTTTAAGAGATAAATAAATTCCGGAACCTGATTTTCTTAAAAATGAACCCAAAATTAATTTTTTTGGGCTCTTGGAAAAATTACTTCGATTGTAGTTCCTTTACCAACAGTACTCTGGACCTTTGTTTTGCCATGGTGCTTTTCGATAATCCATTCTGCAATAGAAAGTCCCAGACCAGTACCACCTGCAGAAGTCCGCGATTTATCGCTTTGAAAGAAACGGTCAAAGATTTTGGGAAGGTCCTTTTCAGGAATGCCAATGCCATTGTCTTTCACCTGAAGAAGGATTGAAGAATGACTCTGCCTGCATGAAAGATGGATTTCCCCGCCTTCATTAGTATATTTCATAGCGTTATCCAAGAAAATCACAATCAGCTGATGTATTCTTTCTTTATCGGCAAAAAATGAAACCGGCTCAGGTGCATCTAAACGAAGTGTTTTTTCTTGGTATAAGGCTATTTCTTCGTAATCCTGAATGATTTCCTTTAACAGCTCATCTAATTTAAATTGCTGTTTTTTTACTTCAATTTGGTCGGAGTCTGAACGGGCAAGCGTCAATAAATTACCCACCAGCTTTGAGAGGCGCCGCGATTCCTTTGAAATCGTGGAAACATCGAGAATTTTATCCTGAATCGAGGCCGAAGGCGTTCGAAACAGTAAATCCGTTTTCGCTTGGATTACAGCAAGCGGTGTTCTTAACTCATGAGATGCATCGGAAACAAACTCTTGCTGCTTTTGCCAGGCATTTTTTATCGGCACCAAGGCCCTGCCAGCTAAGAAATAACCAGAGCCAAGCGCACAGAGGATGCCAATGCCGCAGCCTGCAAGCATGATGATTAAGAGTCTATCCAGTAATTCTTTTTCTGAGTTGACGTTGCGGATAAATTGAACGGTTACCTTCCCCATTTCGCCGTGGTCGACCTCAAAGGCGATATAGCGGAATGAAAATTCTTCCACATCGACATCATGTAATGTATTTAGTTTTTTCGGGCGAATCAGTTTCTCTTTACCGTGAAAAAACTGGAACTCCCGATTTTGCTCCGCCAGAAGCTGATGATTCTCATCCCAAATTAAGGTCATAATCCGCGGGTCTCTTCGCATGAATCTTGGACTAGGAACTCCATCACGATTTTCACCGGGGCCGGGCGGCTGCCGCTCAAATTGATTAACGGATTCCAGCAGCGAGTCATTTACATCTTTATATAATCTATTTTCTGTGTAAAAATAAACAATGCTTCCCAGTATGCTGATTAAGACCATAAAAACCAATGAATTTAGCAACGTAAGCCGGATATGCGTTTTTCGAAACATTTCTGCCTCCTATTCTTCACTCAGCATATAACCGACACCGCGAATCGTTTTTATATCGGCATGGTATCCATATGGTTCTAATTTTTTGCGAAGGTGATGCATAAATACCTCCACAATCGCAATTGTCGTATCCGAGTCAAAGCCCCACACACGATCATATATTTGCTCTTTCGTTAAAATCGCACCTTTATTTTGTATCAAATATTCCAATAACTCATATTGTTTGGATGTTAGTTTGATCTGATCACCATCAACAGCAATATCGCGTTCCTTTCCAAATAGTTCAATTCCCCGATATAGCATGGTTTGATTTGTCGTCAGGCTGCCGCTTCTCCTTAGTAAGGCTCGAATTCGCGCTTTTAACTCCGCAGCTTGGAACGGCTTTGTTAAATAATCATCTCCGCCGCTGTCTAATCCTTTTACACGGTCCTCTAAAGAGTCCCTGGCTGTCAAGAAAAGGACAGGGATTTTTAAACCTTCTTTTCTAATAGTTTGTAAGACCTCGAACCCGTCAATTTCCGGAATCATCACATCCAACACTATGGCATCATGGATGTTTTGCATCGCCAAAAATAATGCTTCCTCCCCATCGGATGCCTGGTCTACCTCAAATTCATCCGCTAACAGCTGAACAATCGATTCTAATAAAGGAAGATTATCTTCCACCACTAATAAACGCATCACAATCTCTCCAATAAAAAAAATATCTTATATGACTTATTATATAGCAAACAAAGCGGCCGCAAAAAACATGCGTTCCGCTGTTTACTCTGTTATTCATAGCGCAGGGCTTGAATTGGATTTAATTTGGAGGCCTTGTTGGCAGGGAACACACCGAAGACCACCCCTACTGCCAATGAGAATAAAAATGAAATGATCATGACTGATGATGTAAAGGAAACAGTTAAACTTAAAATCGATGACAAAATTTTTCCTATACCAACTCCCGCCAGAATACCGATCATGCCGCCGACACCACTCAACACCACAGCCTCAATAAGAAATTGGAGAAGTATGTCACGACGTTTTGCACCGATAGCTTTTCGGATACCGATTTCTTTAGTTCGTTCTGAAACTGATACAAGCATAATATTCATGATGCCAATCCCGCCTACCAAGAGGGATATTCCCGCTATACCGCCTAACATCATGGTCATCGTGCTGGTTACAGAGCTCATCGTGTCCATTAGATCCTTCTGATTGGATACATTATAATAATCGCTTTTGTTTGGATACAATGAGGCCATTTTCATTTCTACCTCGTTCATAACATAATCCATTTCGTTTTCGCTTTTTCCTTGCAAATAAACCTGATTGATCGTCGCACTTTTTACAAGACGCTGTCCTGTGCTAAGCGGAACAATCACAATACTGTCTCCGCTTTGCCCCATTGAGCTTCCTTTAGATGCCAATACTCCGACCACTTTAAAGGAGTTTCCTTCAATTTGGATATATTGTCCTACCGGATTTTTCCCTGCAAAAAAGGTGGCAGCTGTATCGGCACCAATAACGGCAATCTTTTGCCGATATTCTATGTCAAGGTCAGTTATGAAACGTCCTTGACTTACTGTGGTATCGCGCACCGCTGAGTATGCTGCATTTGTTCCAGTTAAGGAAACCTGTGAAGTGGTTCGATCTTTTTTGACATTTACACGGCCCGATACTACTGGCGATACTGCTTTGATCCCGTTCAACTTACTAAGTTCTCTGATTTTGTCCTCCGTTAAGGCTAAATCTGTTCCAAAGGTATTGATGGTTAACAAGTTTGTTCCGAGCTGATTAATTCTGCTGGTAACATTTTCAGCTGATCCTTGGGCAATTGAAACCAGAATAATGACTGAGGATACCCCGATAATCATCCCCAGCATCGTCAGGGCCGAACGGAGCTTGTTGCTTTTAATGCTTCTGAGGGACATTTTAATAGATTGCAATATTCCCAATTAGCTCACCCCCATCCTCTTGCAGCTGCCCATCCTGGATGCAAACCATCCGTTTGGCTTGTTTAGCAATGGCTAAATCATGGGTAATTAAAATGATTGTATGGCCTGATTCATTTAAGTCTTGCATAATTTGTAAAATTTCCTTACTTGTTTTACTGTCAAGCGCACCTGTTGGTTCATCTGCCAAAAGAATTGCCGGGTTTCCTGCAAGGGCTCTGGCAATTGCAACCCGCTGCTGCTGCCCCCCGGAAAGCTGGGGTGGCAGATGACCTGCCCTTTCCTTCAAACCGACTTTGTTAAGACTCTCGACAGCTCTTTCCCGCCGTTCTTTTGCTGACACCCCTGCATAAAGCAGTGGCAGCTCAACATTCTCAAGTGCGGTTAACTTGGTTAATAGGTTAAAATTTTGAAAAATAAAACCTATTTTTTTATTCCGAATCATTGCCAACTGATTGTCATCCATTCTTCCAATATCCCTGCCATCAAGCAGATACTTTCCGGACTCCGGTCTGTCAAGACAGCCAATCATATTCATTAACGTAGATTTTCCTGATCCGGACGGACCTATAATCGCAAGGAATTCACCTTTATCAATGTCGATGGAAACATTATTTAGTGCATGTACCGTTTCGCCGCCTAGTTGATAGGTTTTCATTAAATTGGTAATTTGAATAATTGTATTCCCCATTAGTTGCCGCTCCTTCCGCTGAATTGTCCCTGGCCTCCTCCTCCGCTGCGGTTCATGCCGCCAAGGCCGCCCATTTCGCCCATACCTTGACCGAATGCCCCGCCCTGCATTATCCCTTTTGTATTACTTGAAGAGCTGGAAGTGGCCAATTGTGGTAATTTAACGGTTTCACTTTCTTTAACACCTTCCGTGATTTCCACATAATCTTCAGTGGCAAGGCCAGTTTTAACTGGTTGTTGCTTCGTACTGGAGTTTTGATTTTCTGAACCTGACGAAGTGATAATGACATATTTCTGATTATTATTGGTGTAAATTGCATCCAATGGTACATAAAGAGCATGTTCCTTGCTGGCTGTTAAAATGCTTGCTTCCGTACTCATGCCAACTTTTAGGTTTTCTGGTTTATCAATATGGATCGTGACATCAAAAGTTGAAACACCATTTGAAGCAGTTCCTTCCTCAGCTATAGTAGTTACCTTTCCGGTGTAGACTTGGTCTGGATAGGCATTTACTTTTAAGCTGACAAACTGCCCTGCTTTAATCTTTGGAATATCAAGCTCGTCGATTTGGACAGCCGTTTGCAAATCATTATAGTTCGTTAGATGGGCAACAATTTGTCCACTTGTCACCCTCTCACCAGCCGTAACAGAAATAGTGGTAATGACCCCATCATAAGGAGCAGTTACTGGATCACTCCCATCTGTAAAGGTAAGAAGTTCATCACCCTTTTTTACCTCCTCGCCGGCAGCAACAAGTACTTCATCTATTTCATTATTATTTATCGCTGATTTAATATCTTCACTTATAACCGGCTGTATAGTTCCTGATCCGCTGATTTTAACCTCTAACTTCCCCTTTTGCACAATTGCAGTCCGCACCTGTGCCGATGCAGTTTGGGTGCTGTTTTTCGATCCATGCCACTGGTAGCCGACATATCCAACCACAAGTACGCTTAATAAAATTAAAATCCATTTTTTCATATGCCTTACTCCTTTTTTATACCTAACCCTCGTTAGGTTGCTGATATTTTGGAATAAGCCAATTATTCATTTTGTTCCTTAACTTTTCCTTAAAGTCTCAGGAAAAAAATGCTCTTTCTTAAGAAAAAATGGAATATAGTGACAGCATTAGAGTGTGCTTATTTATTTTTGCAGGTAAATTGAAACTATTCGGCCGTCCATTCGTACAATTTAATATTCGAGGAAAAGAGAAATACAGGACAAGCGCTTGAAATTTTTCCCTTTTCTTAAAATAGATTTATAATGGAATTATGAAAAATTAAAGAAGGAGTGTAAAATGTGGGTGTTACTCTTAGCAAGGGCCAAAAAGTTGATTTGACAAAGTCCCATCCCGGGCTGCAGAACGTGGTTGTTGGGCTGGGCTGGACAATAAATAATCTTGGTTCCAATTTTGATTTGGATGCTTCCGCTTTTTTACTGGGACAATCCGGTAAAGTAAATAGTGATCAAGATTTTGTTTTTTATAACAATCCCTCCGGCGGTAATGGCGCAATCATTTACAGCGGCGACAACCGGATTGGTTCAGGGGTACGGGATGATGAACAAATCCGCATCGATTTAAACAGAGTGCCCAGCCATATTCATCGCATTGCTTTTACCATTACAATTCATGATGCACAAGTCAAACGGCAAAATTTCGGACAAATTTCCGACTCCTATGTGCGCATTTTTAATGAGATGACCAACGAAGAATTATTGCGATTTAATCTTGGCAGAGATTTCACGGTAGAAACTGCGATTGTCACTGCTGAACTTTACCGTCATAACGGGGAATGGAAGTTTAATGCAATCGCCAGCGGTTTTCAGGGCGGCTTAGGTGCTTTATGCAGGAATTTTGGAGTAACTGTTGATGACCCGCCGGCAAATATGGCACCATCCTCGCTTTCAGGGCAGCCAAATTACCAGCAGAATCATTCGCACCAGCAAAACTCAAATTCATATAACCCATATCAGCAAAGCCAGAATCAGCAGTCTTATGATCCATACAGTCAGAGTCAGGGGAACAATAATTCTTACCAGCAGCCTGTTCACCTGCAGCCGGAATCATCCTATAATCAGCCGGCGTATGGCTATCCAACAACATCGTATCCATCGCCATCACATTCCCATCATACATATGGCAGCGATGAAATTATTTGTCCGCGCTGCCATTCTTCCAATGTCCGCACCGGAAAAAAGGGATTTGGCCTTGGCAAAGCTGCAATTGGCGGTTTAATCCTTGGTCCTGTCGGTTTACTCGGTGGACTTATCGGATCGAATCAGCTGAAGTTAAGCTGTTCGAGCTGCGGTAACACATGGTCCCCTTCCCAGACAGATTATACAGAATGGGCAAACAATCAAAAACGAAAAGCACAGGAATTGTTTAACCGTTATAAAAGCCAGGATGTCCTTGACGCAGTGGTGGCTGCCTGTGCCTTAGTATCAATGGCTGATGGTTACCTAGATGCATCCGAACGTCAAAAGATGATTGATTTTGTCCATCAAAGTGAAGAACTCAGGGTTTTTGATACCAACAAAGTGATTCAAAGGTTTAATTTATTCGTTACGAGGATTCAAAATGACCGAATGATGGGCCGGGCCGAAGCTTTCCGTGCTCTTGGAAAAATTAGATCCAAGCCGGAAATCGCCCGTTTGGTTGCCCGTTACTGCATCGCCATAGGCTATGCAGACGGAAACTTTGACCAAAATGAAAAGCAAATGGTCGCAGATATCTGCCGCGAGCTTGGTCTAAATCCTGCAGAATTTCTTTCTTAAAAAGGGTAAAGCCTCCATTCCATGTGTGGAATAGAGGCTTTTTGCTACTTTTTCCAAATCCGTTTGTTTTCCACTCGTCTAGTTAATCCTTTAACATCTAATCTTTCTAAAAATGGAATCATATATTTGCGTGAAAGGTCGAGGACATCTTTTGCCTCCCCCACTTCAAACTCGGAAGCTGTTTGACTTCGGAGTTTTTCAACTGATGATTTGAACACATCACCATGATATGCAAATTGCTCGTCCAGCTGAACGATTAATTCCTGATCTTCAAGGAACCGTTTTAAATCCTGCTCCAAATTGTCAGGAATCCCCGCCGCTTTAAAGTAATCCTTAAGATATCGAACCTTTAGCCCTTCCTTTTTTAACTCCTCGAGCATATTTTCCGTCCGTTTTGCCCAGCTTTTCGGAACGTGGGGATGAAAGGATGCCAATGATACAAACTGCTCTCTCCGGTTAAAGCTGCCACACACGATGGCATTTTCGATGATAAAATCAAGCAGGGCTTTCGGAGAACTTTTCTGCATTGTCTGCAGGAGCTCTGCTTTATTAACACCGGACTTCATCGGATTCTCATGGTGGAAATCCTGTAAGATATCATACATATCCTCTTCAATGGAAAGAATTAATCCCTGCAGCGTGTATTCTTTTCCATTATATAAAATAAACTCCTCAGCATTAAGGTGCTCGGATAATGTGGCCTCATCTAATGCCGTTCGCTTTATCAGCTCATGAAAAGACAGGCTTTTTGCCTCGGCTAAAGCAGCTGTAATCCGCTCTTTCGGGGAACCAACTTTTTTCTTCTCAAGCTCTTCAATTGTGTGATTTCCAAAACGATATTTATTTCCACTCGGGTCGATTACCCAGCCGCCGCCAATCGTTTCCTGTGGGCTTGGCCTGCGTAAAATAAAGCGGTCACCCCGCTTCGTGAGAATTTCCTCCTCTAGTCTTAGCTGGCAAAGGATTTCTCCGTTTTCTTCCTTAATCTCATTTCGGTCGAAGAAAACAATTCGGCCCATAACTTCAGCAGTGCCAATATGAAGCTTAATCGGCATCCGCTGCTTGACCAAATGTTCTAGGTCGTCGACCACACGAATGACTACATCAATCGTTTTCGTAATGATAAAATGTTCGGAGGAAACGAGAACATCTCCGCGTTCCAAATCTTCCTTGGAAACACCGGAAAGGTTTATAGCCGTCCTCTGTCCGGCAAAGGCCTTGGCCGCTGGTTTATGGTGAACCTGGATCTGCCTTGCCCTTACCTCAATACCCTTTGGCATGATTTTTAACGCCTGGCCTTCTTCAACCGTTCCTTCGTATACTGTGCCGCGGACAACTGTCCCCTGCCCCTTTACAGTAAACACTTGATCTATTGGAAGCCGGAAGGCCCCTTTTACATCACGCATTTCTTGTTCCTTAAGGGTTTTAATGATTAACTCCTTCATTTCCTCAATGCCTTTTTGCGACAAACTATCAACAAGAACAAAGGGAGCATTTTCAAAAACAGTCCCTGCAAGCTCTCCTAAAATATCATCTTTCACTAGTTCAATAAATTCTTCGTCCACCCTGTCAATTTTCGATATAGCGACGATACCGGTTTTTATACCTAAAAATTTTAAAATATCGAGATGCTCCCTTGTTTGAGGCATTACACCTTCATCCGCAGCAACGACAAGAACGACAAGATCGATTCCAGCTACTCCCGCGATCATTTGCCTGATGAATCGTTCATGCCCTGGAACATCAATGACAGAAATTTGTACTTCATTATCTTCATATAATGGAGCAAATCCGAGTTCAATCGAGATTTGCCGCTCTTTCTCTTCTTTTAAACGGTCGGTATCGACATTGGTTAAGGCTTTTGTCAGCGACGTTTTCCCGTGATCAATATGCCCGGCCATGCCAATGGTAAAGTATCTTTTTTCCAAGATTGCCACCTTCTTAATTGTTCTACCATTCTACTGTAGCCCTAAAGACGCATTTGTTCAAGAGACAAAAACGATTTGTCGTGCATCATCTCTACTTCTTTTCACGATTCCTCCACATTCAAGATGTCCACTGTTCTCCATTTTGTGCTATGTTTTAAAAAGAACAATTTATCATCAAAGGAAGATGAACATGAAAAAAATGATTCTGCCTCTTATTATAGGAATTTTGTTGTTATCTGCCTGTCAAAGCAGTGAATCAAAAGAGAGTGAAGCCAAACAGCCTGTGAAAAAAGCTGAACAAACAGCAGCTGCCACGCAAACGGGCACTGCGTTTCCTTATCCACATTTATTAGCATCAGAGGCAAAAACTTATTCCCTTTTAGTCATTGGCGAGCCGAATGAACAAACACCAATTGAAAATAATGAAAAAGTTATTAAAGATGTTAAAAATATTTTGAGCTTACCAACCTCTGAAATGGTCCAAAAAGCATATCCGAAATTAGAAATCGAGAGTAAGGCTGCTTTCATTCTTTTTGATCAAAAAGGGATTGCCCATCAATCTAAAGACCTTAATGACTTAACCGGATATTTGGCGGAGCATCCTGCCAATTAAGTCCACAAAACACCATCCTCAGCTGGATGGTGTTTTGTTATCTGCCAGAACCTTAGTACTCTCTTCAAATAATCGCCAGGCTCCCTCACGGATCCTGCCAGACTCCACCGATTGCCACTTTTCAAGGTCTCCTGTCTCTTCTTTTCCAAAAACCAGTTTCGCTAACCTTTTTAGCAGAAGATAAGAGGAATATGAATGCGGGAAGCTTGGATCATTTTTATTTTCATAATAGAATTTCTTCAGCTGTTTAAAAGGATTTGGTTCGTAAATGAGTTCAACCAGCTTGGCCCGGTACTCCAATTCTAGCTGTTTAAGTTTCGGAAAGCGTGAATAATCGCTTAAATGCTGTGCTTCATGCTTTAAATAGCTTACTTGAAATTCACTGCTCTCCCTGTTAACTTTCTTTTTCTCTGGATGTTCATCGACATAAAAAAGTCCTTCCTCTTTCGCCCAGCCCCGGGCATACTTTTTACCAAAGGTTGCAAAATGAACCCAGCTTAGCATTAGGAAGTCAGACAAAAAATAAACATTGACCTCTTCTGTATGAAACGGCAGTTCAACGCAAAAGGTTTTTTTTACAGTGTTTTTCCAGATGTAGGGCCCCCTAAACGGAGCAGTGACACCGCCTAGAAATTGATAGCCTTTTTCATTAAAAATCTCTTCCAATTTTGTTTCTAAACTATTAATTTCTGCAGGACAACAAGGCATGATGGCCTGTAATGCAATGACCAGCCGGGTTTCTGCCTCTCTAACATTTCTGCTGCTAAGCACTGAGATAAAGTATTGATAGTAGGCTAAGATTACTTTTCTTATCCATGTATAATCTGTTTTAAAGTGAAATATTGGTTTGTCTGAAAAAAAACGCCGATAATATTTTTCCTCCAGCTCCCGATATTTTTTACTTTTATCCGGAATGGAGCGAAGATATTCATAGGCAGACGTGACATCCCCCTGCAAACAGTAGGCATAGAATTTGTGTTCGTCCATTTGCATCCCCTTATATTGTTAGTTAAATTCTTTTTTCAAAATTACTAATAAACAATCCAGGTGCCACTTCCATGTCACAGACTAGTTGGAAGCCATTTTTGAGATAGAGATTTTTAGCAGGAGTATTTTCCTTCCCGGTTGAAACTATATATATATTTATTTCTGGATGTGTTTCTAGTATTGCTTTAAGGAGGTTTTGAGCGATTCCCTTACGAAAATGATTTGGGTGGACGACCATCCTGCAAATTGTCAGTTCACTTCCTTCGATTGTAAAGGAAATGGCACCAGCCAATTCCCCTTTATCAAAATAACCAAGGAAGGTTTCGCCGCACTTTGTAAAATCATCGATGGATTCCATTAATGGAGGAATTTCGAAAAAATCAATCAACTCCGCTTCAATTAAGTAGGAAACCCGTTGCAGCTCAAACAGCTCTTGTAAAATTGCTTTATCATGAAAATCAATTTGTTTAATCATTTATTTCAACTCCTTAATATTTTGTGATTCATCTAATACTTTTTCTCCATATAAATAAAATTACCTTTTTTCAATCGCAGGAAATCACGTGTATACTAATGATGAGGTGATCATGGTGAATAAAAAACAATCTATCATTTATTGGACATTAATGATTCATGAAGATTGGACTTTATACATTGCTGCAACAGAGTCAGGCCTTTGTTACGTCGGCCCCCACAATAAACCTTTTGAGGAGTTATCAGTATGGGGCGGGAAACATTTCCCCGGTAGTCCGCTTGTGCAGGCTGACGAAAAATTGCAGTCCTATGTGAACGAACTTAAAGAGTATTTTCAAGGCGAACGGCAATCCTTTACTGTACCGTTTGACTTTCACGGGACTTCCTTTCAGGTAGCTGTTTGGCATGCATTGTGTCATATTCCGTATGGACAGACAAAATCCTATTCAGATATTGCCCATGCGGTTGAAAAACCTGCAGCGGTTCGTGCTGTTGGCGCAGCGATTGGCGCTAATCCGATTTTGATTACCGTCCCCTGCCACCGTGTCATTGGAAAGAGCGGAAAGCTGACAGGCTACCGAGGCGGTTTGGAGATGAAAACCAAACTTCTCGAACTGGAACGGGCTGAAATGCTCGATGGCGGCCAGCGTGCAACCTGAATTATTTTACAAAAACCCCAAGACACTCCTGAATAAAGGAACCGGGTATCTATGCGGTTACACTCATTCTCTTAATCCATATACAGGCTGTTCCTTTGGCTGTTCATACTGCTATGTGCGGCTAATGCCAGTCTCGTTGTTTCGAAAAGAGCAGGGCTGGGGTTCATGGGTTGATATTAAAACGGGGGCTGCCGAACTATTGCGCAAAGAACTTACGAAAGCCAAAGCCAAGGGAAAGGTAACCATTTTCATGTCTTCAAGTACTGACCCCTATCAGCCTGTTGAATACAATGAAAAAATTACCCGCTCCTTTCTCGAGGTTATGGCAGATGTTCAGCCTGATTTTTTGCTGGTGCAGACAAGGAGTCCGCTGGTTTGCAGGGATGTTGACTTATTGCTGTTGTTAAAGGATCGGGTACGAGTGAGCATGACGGTAGAGACGGATTTAGATGAAATCCGGAAACATTTTACTCCAAATGCACCGCCAATTAATGGGCGGTTGAGGGCATTAGAGTTGCTCCGAGATGCAGGAGTACCTTCGCAGGCAACGATTGCCCCGGTACTGCCAAGCAGTGAGGCTTTTCCCGATAAATTAAGAGCATTGGTCAATCGTGTCTGCATAGATGACTATTTTATGGGGGATGGCAGCGGCGGGTCTCGGACAAGGCGATTAGGTGTTGGCAGGTTGTACGAGGAGCTGGGATTGGAACAATGGTACTCACCTTCCGCGTATCAAATAGTGTTGGACCAGTTTGCAAAAGTCTTTCCTGATCACCAGATGTATTTGAGTCAGCGCGGATTTGAACCTTAAGGGGAGATGGAGTATGGGCTCTTGGGTTTATATATTCCACTGTCTATTTTTTTGAAGTAACGAGTGGTTAGAACCACTTGTTGTCACCCTTTAGCTTGGTTTTTTGGCTGTAACGGGTGACTAGACACCTTGTTGTCACCCTTTAGCTTGGTTTTTTGGCTGTAATGGG
>CAYNUT010000001.1:106399-113133 GCA_964400595.1 uncultured Neobacillus sp.
AGACACCTTGTTGTCACCCTTTAGCTTGGTTTTTTGGCTGTAATGGGTGACTAGAACCTTGAATCACAAGTTCGCTTCTTCCACCAGCTGCTGGTCCAACTTATCCTTCCGGACATATCCAAGGCAATCTATTTCTATAAACCTTGAAATATAGATTTTTCTAGGGATTTAACCTACCCACTCCTTCATGCGCTCAAATTGATCACCGATAAATTAGTATTTTATAAAAATCACTAAAATAGATTGACTTTTCTGCTAAATTTTCATTACCATCTTTTACAAATAGACTAACTCTATTGAAACAGGGGGAAGAGAATTTGAAATATGATGTGATTGTGGTTGGGGCAGGACTTGCCGGCCTCGTTGCGACGGCTGAACTCGCAGAGGCAGGCAAAAAAGTGCTGCTTTTAGACCAAGAACCGGAAGCCTCTTTCGGTGGTCAGGCGTGGTGGTCCTTTGGCGGTCTTTTCTTGGTTGATTCCCCAGAACAAAGAAGGATGGGAATAAAGGATTCTAAAGAGCTCGCCTGGCAGGATTGGCTTGGGGCTGCCAGCTTTGACCGTGAGGATGATGAAGATTATTGGGGGAAAAAATGGGCAGAAGCTTATGTCGACTTTGCCGCCGGGGAAAAACGGCAATGGCTATATGAGATGGGTGTCCGCTTTTTCCCTGTAGTCGGTTGGGCCGAAAGGGGCGGATATCTTGCTGAAGGGCATGGAAACTCCGTCCCGCGCTTTCACATTGTATGGGGAACTGGCCCGGGGCTCGTAAAGCCATTTGAAGAAAGAGTCCGAAAAGCAATGGCACAGGGGCTTGTTGACTATCTTCCTCGGCACCGCATCAATGAATTAATCACGGAAAAGGGCGCGGTCATTGGGGCAAGAGGAGATATTCTCATCCCAAGCAATGCCGCCCGCGGCGAAGCGAGCTCACGTGAAATCATTGGTGGCTTTGAATTCCTTGCGCAGGCAGTAATGGTCACAAGCGGCGGGATTGGCGGCAACCACGACCTAGTCAGGAGAAATTGGCCGGAGCGGCTGGGGAAACCGCCCAAAAATATGATCTCCGGTGTTCCTGAACATGTTGACGGCCGCATGCTCGCCATCACAGAAAAAGCTGGCGGACGGATTGTGAACCGCGACAGAATGTGGCATTATACCGAAGGCATTAAAAACTGGAATCCGATTTGGCCGAACCATGGAATCCGGATTCTTCCGGGGCCTTCCTCGCTCTGGCTTGATGCTGAAGGAAAACGGTTCCCGCCACCGAATTTCCCGGGTTTCGATACACTTGGCACCCTGGATGCAATCATGAAAACGGGCTATGACTATTCTTGGTTTATTTTAACCCAGAAAATTATTGAAAAAGAGTTTGCCTTATCCGGGTCAGAACAAAATCCCGATTTAACGGAGAAAAGTATCAAAAAAGTATTATCCCGGATTCTTCCGGGGCCGACTGCTCCAGTTAAAGCGTTTATGGATAAAGGCGAGGATTTTATTGTTGCAAAAAGCCTGCCTGAGCTTGTAGCGGGAATGAATAAACTCACCGGAGACAATTTGCTTAATTTTGATGAAATTGAACGGGCTATCAAGGCACGGGACCGGGAAATTGACAACAAATTTACAAAGGATTTGCAAATCACTGCCATGCGAGGTGCCCGTCAATATCTTGGCGATAAATTAATCAGGGTAGCTCCGCCCCATAAAATCCTCGACCCAAAGTCTGGACCTTTAATCGCCGTCCGCTTAAATATCTTAAGCAGAAAAACACTTGGAGGACTGCAAACAGACCTTTCCGGCAGAGTGTTGAATTCAGCTGGCAAACCTGTGCCTGGACTTTATGCTGCTGGGGAAGTTTCCGGTTTTGGCGGCGGCGGGATTCACGGCTACCGCTCTCTTGAGGGAACATTTGTCGGGGGCTGTCTGTTCACAGGAAGGCAGGCCGGGCGCGCCCTGGCAGGGGAATTAAAATAATAGACGCAAAGAAAAGAGGCTGATCCAAAAGATTTTTTGAGTCAGCCTCTTTTTTTTAAGATTTGTCCTTTATCGGCCTTGAATTTAATTCGTAAATACAAATTCTGTCCTGCTGCCAGATTGTCCAGCAATAACCTCAAGCCGGGCATCAATTCGTTCTTTTAATTCCGGTACGTGGGAGATAATACCAACTAAACGACCGCTGCTTTGGATATCCATTAAAGCCTCAATTGCCTGCTCGAGTGATTCAGGGTCTAGTGTCCCAAAACCTTCATCAATGAACATCGTTTCCAGTGAAACGCCGCCTGCATAATTTTGCACCACATCCGCCAGTCCAAGCGCCAAGGATAAGGATGCCTTAAAGCTTTCCCCGCCAGATAAGGTTTTCACATGCCTTTCCTGGCCGGTATATTGGTCGAAGACGAGCAAGTCCAAACCGCTTTGGGCATTTCCCTTTGCCCTATCCGTTTTTCTTAATAGCTGGAAACGTCCCGAAGTCATTTTCCGCAAGCGGCCGTTAGCTTCCCGCAGAATATCATCCAGGAAGGCCGCAAGCACATACCGTTCGAAAGTAATCCTGAGGCTATTCTGTCCTTTTGTTATCTCGTAAAGATGGCCAATTAGTTTGTAACGGTCTTCGAGAACCTTCATGCTTTCATTCAGCTGCTCAACCTGCAAATAAATACCTTCATTATCCCGTTTTTTAAGGATAAAATCGGTGTGCTTTTGATTCAGAACTTCAATATCATTTCCAAGCTTTTCGAGTTCAACATTTAACCCTTCTACATCTGGAGTTTTTACATTTATTAACCGTTCGGTTATTTCGCCTAAACGGTCTGAAACCGAACGGAGTTCTTCCCGATAGCTGCGAATTTCCGCCTCCATAACACGGATTTCCGCTTCTGATTTTTTTGATTGGTGGTAAACAGTGTAATTTTCAAAGCCCTGTTCTTCCATTTTATTTTTAAATAATTCACGTTCAACATTCAGTTCATTCTGTTTAGATGCATAATGCTTTTCTCCATCCACAAGTCTTGCTGACTCTGCTGAGAGCTTTTCTTTCACTGCTTGCACAGCCCTCTGTGCCTCCTCCAATTGTTTAACAAGCAATTCATGACGATTTTTCGCAGCTGTAAATGTTTTTTCAAAAGCTGCAGCTGAACGGAGATTCACAGGTATAACATTCAGCATTCGTGAAAGATTTGTTTTCTTCTCAGTAAATTGGATGGTTAAATCAGTTACTTCCGCTGATAATTGCTGAATCTCTTTTTGCAAGATTGTTTTGTCCGCGGTTTTCTTATCAATTTCTTTTTTTACTTGCTCAAGCCGCCCTATCTGTTCTTCAAGGTTTCTTTGCGTTTGCATGAGGCCATTTTTCTCGGCAGCTGCAGCTGTTTTTACATCAAGCAAATCAGCTTCGATAAAATCTGGCAGCTGAGCACGTATTTCCACAAGAACTTCATCTACAGATTCCTTTTGAGCTTGCTCTGCGGATTGGATTTGATAAAGCTTTGCTTCATCTGCTGATTTTTCCTTTTCCCAAAAAGCAGTCTGGTCTTTTGCAGCCGTCATTTCCTCTTCTGTCGGTATACCGCCGTCATGCTGTGCAGCCGGTGATGGATGGTGCTCAGAACCGCATACAGGACAAGCTTCTCCTGCTTGAAGTTTCGCTGATAAAATGGCAGCCTGACCATGCATCCATTTTTTCTCCAGTTCCTCAACAAGTGCCTTGGCATCCCTTACCTTTGCCGCTGTATTTTCATAGCGGCCAGTTATTAACTTAAGATCTTGGGCGGTTTTTTGATGGCGCTTGAGCAGGCTCTCCAATTTTTCTAAGCGGTCAATACCATCATGAAGCTTATCGATTCTTGCCTTATTTTCAACATATATAAGCTGCCCTTTTTCAATCTCTTCCTTTTGCTGTAAAAGTCTATTAATCTCTCCTTCTATTTTTTCGAGATTTTTCTCAAAAAGTACATGCTTATCTTGTGCAGATTTTAATTCTTGTTCCTTTTTTACTGCTTCTTTTTCCAGTACTGCATAGGAATAAACATCGTCTTTCATACTGTTTAAACGACTTACTTCCTCAAGGGCTTGCTGCCGATCACCCTCTCGGTCCAGTTCCCTCGCCAATTCCTGCCCGTGCTGAACAGCGAGGCTATCAAATTTTTCAATCTCAGCTTTAATGGATCTAACATTTGCTTCAAGATTGTCCAGTTCACCTTTTAAGCGATGGCAAAGCTCTTCCTGCTTGGATAAGAGAGCCGCCCTTTGCGCCTTCTGAATCTGTTTATCTTTTTCACTGAAAAATTCCTCTTGTGCATCAAGCCGGACTTTTTGTTCTTTTAACTCTTCCTTCTTTTGCAGATCTTTAAGAATCTTTTCCGCCTTGAAAAGCTGTTCCTTTAGTCTGTCTTGTTCCAGCTTCTTGTTCTTTAATTCAACATTCAATTCATCTATCATTTTGCCCATGCCTGCTATTTCATTCAATAGAAGCGGCATGATAATCTTATCATTCGCACTTTCTGCTTCAAGATAAGCGCAAAGCTCTTCATTCGTTACAGCCTGAATGCGGCGAATCGCTTCATCCCTGGACAGAACTTGGTCTGCCACAGATTTCTTGAGCTCTGTCGCTTCTTCCTTCAGCTTTTCTTCGATGATTTTATAAAGCTGCGTATGGAAGAGCCGCTGCAGGATGACTTCCTTATCCTTACTGTCAGAGGTCAAAAGCTTGCGGAATTCTCCCTGCGGAATCATCAAAATCTGCCTGAATTGGTTGGCATCTATTAACATGATTTCTTTAATTTTTTCCTCGACATCATTAATTTTGGATGCGAGCAGTTTTTTCACGCCATTTTCATCCCATAGGTATAATTCTGCTTTTGCGCCAATTTGTGTAAAGCCATCACCTTTGTCCTTTTTTTTCAGCTGTTGCGGAGACCTAGTAATCGAATACACTTTATTCCGTAATGAAAAATCAAGGGAAACCTCTGTCAGCAATTCATCCTTGGCAAAATGGCTCCTTAGGTCTGGACCATTTCGATCTTCCCCGCTTGCTTTGCCATAAATCGCATAACTAATCGCATCAAAGATCGTCGTTTTCCCCGAACCTGTTTTGCCAGAAATCACAAACATCGTCCGGTTGCCAAGTTCTGTAAATTCAATCATCTCTGTTTCCGCGTATGGTCCAAAGGCCTGCATCGTCAGTTTTACCGGTCTCATGAATTACCCCTCCCCTCTTAAAACCTTTTCAATGATTCCAGCCATTGCATCTTTTTTGTCCTGTGTGAATTCAGCGGTAGTCATATCCATATAAAATTGTTCAAAGAGCTCGATTTCCGATTTTTTCTCACGACGGACAGAATTGAAAGATTGTTTATTCTTCAAATCGGTTAAATCGATTTTCCGTTCAAGATGGAGGACATTCGGATAAATTTGCCGCAATTTGTTGATTGGATCAAGAAGAGCCCCTTCATCAAGCAAAGTAATTTTCAAGTAATCATTTACACGCTCTTTCTCATAAAACTGAGGGTCCAGTAGTTCATCTAAATGCCCTTCCAGTTCACGCATGTCATGCTTTGGTCTCAGTGACCGATAGCGGTGCGTGAACTTTCCCTTTTCATCCATTTCTATTATGGATATAGACTTTCTTTGTTTTGCCTCCGAAAAAGAGTATTTTAAGAGCGAACCGGAATACTTTACTTTGTCATGGCTGATGGCATCCGGGCTATGCAGGTGTCCAAGCGCTGTATAAGAAAATGGCTCAAACAATTCTGCACCAACGCAGCCGGAACCGCCCACGGATAATATCCTTTCTGAATCAGAAGTTTGCCCTCCTAATACAAAAGCGTGTCCCACCAAAACGTTCGGTTCATTCGGGTTTAAGTTTTCTTCCATCTTGCCGATCAGGGCCTTCATAGCTTCCTGATGGGAATGAATCGAATCATCTCCGAGAAGCTGACGGACCACACCCGGCTCTGCATATGGAACAAGAAAAAAGTTGATACCATTCAGCCGCACCGGGTCAAAACTATCTGTTAATTTACCGGAAAGATAGAAATGACTGTGTTTATACCAGGAGCTGCCAAAAGACAGCCGTTCCGCGCTGTCGTGATTGCCTGCTATTGCCACAACAGGTGTTTTCAGCTCAACATTTATTTTAAAAAGAATTTCATCAAGTAATTCAACGGCATCAGTTGGGGGTACTGAACGATCATATAGATCACCAGCAATAACGACCGCATCCGGCCTCTCTTCTGCAACAACTTCAACGAACTGTTCAAGAACTTCGCGCTGATTTTCCGTCATATAGACTCCATGGACCAGCTTTCCTAAGTGCCAATCAGCGGTGTGAATAAATTTCATCTGGATCACCTCAACTCAGATAAATGCAATACTACTATTATAGCAAAATATCATTACAAATTAGCTTGGAAATCCTTGAAGATGGGGGATTATTTACATATAAAAGAACTAAAAGAGGGCATAATAAAAAACAGCCCGGCACAAGTCCGGACTGTTATATTTTGGTTTAGAATTACTTTCTAGTTACGTTAGCAGCTTGTGGTCCACGAGCTCCTTCAACAACTTCGAAAGAAACTTCTTGACCTTCTTCTAATGTTTTGAAACCTTCTGTTTGGATTGCAGAGTAATGAACGAATACGTCGTTTCCGTCTTCTGCTTCGATGAATCCGAAACCTTTTTCTGAGTTAAACCATTTAACTTTACCGTTTTTCATGTAAAAAAATCCTCCTATTGGCT
>CAYNUT010000002.1:0-83033 GCA_964400595.1 uncultured Neobacillus sp.
TCCCCGGCACGCCCGCGGAAAGCGAAGTGCCTGGAGCGCCAATCAACAGACCTGTGTAAAAGCCTATACACCAATGATGTTATACCAAATTAACGCGGTGAATTATTGAAGTAAATGAATAAAATAAGAGGCTGCCGAGAGTTATTCGACAGCCTGAGGCAGTTATTTGCTGCTTTTTTTTGCATTTATCGACTGAAACCTTTCCTCTATAACACCAGTTCTATCCCTAAGTTTATGGCGGTGAACAAGACTTGCATTCGTCAGATCGCTTTTCTGCCCCCAAATGACTCCTTTCTGTTTACACATTTGATGGCATACGGCCAAGAGATCTGGATCATTGATGGGCAAATTAAAGCTTGTGTAAGATTCTTTTTTGCTTATCGCTATTAATCGTCCAGCTAATAAATGGGAAAAACACCCCTTATCTAATCCTAGATTTGTTGAAGTTTCAGATTCGAAAATTTTTATCGCCTTTTCTAATGTTCTTTTTGCCCCCTGAAAATTGTTTCTTCGGTGATGGTATGTCGAGACGGATAACAAAATCAGACCAACCCAAATGGAATCTTTGGTCCGGTCGTCTGAATGCTTCCAGTATTCTTCTAAAATTTCATGACACTCAAAATAGTCCCTGTCACCATGAAAATGCTCTAAAAACTCGATATACGGTTTTGGAAACAAGCAGGTACCCCCCAAAAACACATGATTATTCAATAGTCTATCATATTTCCGCCATTTATTTTAATATAAAAAACCCGTCTGTTGACGGGTCTCTTATCCCATTTTTTATACTAGGTACTCCTTCATTCAAATTAATATACCCAAGCAGCACCAACGATAATTAATAAAATGAAGAGAACAACGATTAAAGCAAATCCTGATCCGTATCCGACTGCACCATCTGACATATTAAATACCTCCTAATCAATTTTTCTTCTTTTCCATGTCATCTTATGTAGTGATTTTGTCCATTGTTATGGGCAATCAACATGATTTCATAATAAAGCGAAACAAGGTTGTTTTTTTCTATTGGATAAGCCCATTGAATCCTCTATACTATATATAGTCGTAATGGCTAAAAAAGAATGAAGAATTTTGGTGAGATTAATGCCATATCAGGTAAAGATTGATGCCTTTGAAGGGCCTTTAGATTTATTGCTCCATTTAATTAATCGGCTTGAAATTGACATATACGATATTCCTGTTGCTCAGATAACTGAACAATACCTCCTGTATATTAAAACAATGAATGAGCTAAAACTTGATGTCGCCAGCGAGTTTTTAGTTATGGCGGCCACTTTGCTGGCAATAAAGAGCAAGATGCTTTTGCCTAAGCATGAAGAGGAGTTTCATGAGGAGGATCCGGAAGTTTCTTATGAGGAAGACCCTAGGGAAGAGCTGGTTGAACGTTTAATTGAGTATCGCAAATATAAAGAAGCTGCAATTGATTTGAAATCGATGGAAGAAGAACGAGGTCTTATCTATACGAAACCGCCGAGCGATCTTTCTGATTTTGCAAAAGATATCCAGCCCGCGAAAACTGAGTTAAGTGTTTCTCTATATGATATGCTGGCAGCCTTTCAGAAATTGCTGCGCCGTAAGAAGCTTCAGCGTCCGATGGCCACAAAAATCGCCCGCCAGGAAATTTCCATTGAGAAAAGAATGACAGAAATAATGGAAGAATTAAAAGGTCTTAAAGGGCGGAAAAATTTTAATGATTTATTTCCCTATCCTGCAAAGGACCATATTGTCGTCACTTTTTTAGCGATTTTGGAGCTAATAAAAAGAAATGAAATTGATGTAGAGCAAAAAGAAAATTTTGGAGAAATCTTTATAGAAGCCGCTGTCAAGGAAGGAGCAGATGTGATTGGATATTATTAATTGGACAAGCATACTTGAAAGCTTATTGTTTGCAGCTGGTGATGAAGGGCTTTCGCTAAAGCAGCTCGCAGAGGTTATGGAAGTGGATGAATGCAAAGCGGGTGAAATCATTGATGATTTAAGGCGGGAATATCAAGAGAATCACAAAAGGGGCGTCATGATTGTTCAGCTTGCCGGAAACTATCAGCTCGCCACAAAAAAAGAAAATGCCGATTATCTTAAAAAGCTGGTCGATTCCCCTAATACATCCACACTATCCCAGGCTGCATTGGAAACATTAGCGATTATTGCGTACAAACAGCCGATTACCCGGGCAGAAATTGAAGATATCCGCGGAGTCAAAACAGAAAGGCCGTTGCATACGCTAATGTCAAAAGCGTTAATTAAGGAAGTCGGAAGGGCGGAAGGTACAGGCAGGGCCATTTTATATGGAACCACAAACGAGTTTCTTGATTATTTTGGTTTAAAAAACTTAAAAGAACTGCCAAAGCTGCCGGAGAAAGTGGAGGAAGAATTTATACAGGAGGAAGCAGACCTCTTTTTTGAAAAATTTCAGGAAACAATCAATTCTTAATTAACCTTTCTTTAAAATGATTTATGTTAAAATATAGTTACATTTACTACATTATGCATCTACGTGATTTTGGCTGTTCATTTCGTTAAGGAGCGGGATTAACTTGTTGATTAAAGAGTGTAGAGGATATGAATTGGAAAAAGAAAAATCAAATACATCTGAGGATTTTTTTAACAGAAGTGAAGTGACCTTCAGCGAAGACGGAGTGGAAAAGACGCTCCATGTCCTTTATTTAAGGTATTTTGATGAGGTTTTTCATGAACTTACTCCGTATAAACAGGATCCCATCTTTGTTGAAGAAGGTCGGGAGGTACACTTTAAGGATATTGTTGCTCTTGTATGCTTGTTAAAAAATCCCGGCCTGCGCGGGCGGAAGCGCCTATATATTAATTCCAGGCACGAATTTGCTTCCTATTTTGATGGAATAAATTTTGATAAATTGCCGGAAATATTTAGATTGTTAAAGCAAAAAAACAGTTTTGAACTCCGTTCACCGTTAGATTTCATGCTGCAGAAACCATAACTAAAATTTGCGAATCTTAGGGGGATACTATGGGAAATTCGTTGGTCAATTCACAGCTTCAAGATGTAAAAGGGTTTCTGGCAAAGACAATCATAACACTTGAGGATTATTTAAATGGAACAACAATTGGACAGTTTCATCTCAAAAATGAGGAAGACCAGACTTACACGAAACGAATTTTTGCCAATTTGCGGAAGCTTGCCGTTTATAGTGAAGAAGGCTTAGATGCTAGTTCGGTCATTTTACAAAGTGAACCATTCCAAAAGGCTGCTGCTGAAAAAACTCTTTATAAAATTTATCATCAATGTATCGAGGAGTTTTTTGCCCCGAAAAATGATGCTTGGTTTGAAGACAGCAGGTCAGCTTATACAGGGAGAAACTCGATTAAATTTTATCGGAATGTACCGGAAGGCCTTGTACAGCTGATTAAAGGCCTTGAAGGTGAATTTCAGCGAATAAGGGAAGAATTAGAGTATTACGAAACAGATTACCGAACCAAAATGATTCAATCTAAATAGTATTCTACTGCTGGCTGCCCAATTGTTAAGGCAGCCTTCTCTTATTTATAGCGTTCTTAACAGTTCTGCTCCTTCATACCATTTAGGTAAAACAATTTGTCAGAAATGAGGGATATGATGAGCCGTTTTAGCCGGTATGTTAATGAATTATTTAAGTGGAACGAACAAATGAAACAGTTCCTTCTTTCGGAAAAGGTGGGCGAAGATACAGAATTATGGGAGAAACTTGATGATTTTACCGAATTAATAGAAAATGCAAACCGCGAATTATCAAATGAGGAGCTACTGTCCCTTCAAACAAAAGCTGAGCGGATTCATGAGCAAATGGAAAATTACTTTAGAAGGAAGCAGGGGGAAGGAGTTGGTAATATTTGGGTGATAGAGAAACAAATTCCTCCAGGAGGGCATACTCTCCCGGAACTTTCCTATCCCTATCACGCACTGGAGCCCTATATTTCAGGGGAAATTATGAGGCTGCATCACGATCAACATCATCGCTCCTACGTTGAGGGCTTAAATCGTGCGGAATTAAATCTAAAGAAAGCCAGAGAAATCAATGATTTTTCTTTAATAAAGCATTGGTCCCGGGAGCTGGCCTTTCATGGTTCAGGTCATTACCTCCACTCGATTTTTTGGAAGAATATGAGTCCAAATGGGGGAGGTGCTCCACAGGGACTGTTAAAAGAGGAAATCGCTAATTATTTTGGCAGCTTTACCGCCTTTAAAAAGCAATTTACAGAAGCTGCGAAGCAAGTGGAAGGACCCGGCTGGGCCATCCTCGTATGGTCACCGCAGGCAAGGCATTTAGAGGTATTACAATCAGAACGGCATATGCTCTTGACACAATGGGATACGATTCCCCTTCTTGTACTTGATGTATGGGAGCATGCTTATTATCTTCAATACCAAAATAAAAGGGGAGAATATGTAGATAATTGGTGGAATATTGTAAATTGGCACGATGTTGAAATGAGGCTTGAAAAAGCTGCAGATATTAAATGGTCAGCCATTTAACCTTTAATTAATATTTCCAAAGCATCCTGAGAAAACCCAAGGGTGCTTTTGCTTTCTTTTTGTCATATCAAGACTTGTCCTGCATACACTTTATTAAATAAAATATGGGACGAGGTAAACTGAATGAGAGCTATTTGGAAGCAGATGATAATTTCCCTCGTGGCCTTACTTTTTTTGGCTAATATTCCTCAAAAGGTGAATGCAGCTGTTCGTGTAAGTGCTGACAGTGCCATACTGATTGAACAGAAAACAGGACGTATCCTATTTGAGAAAGATGCCCACGAAAAAAGAAGAATCGCAAGTATAACGAAGATCATGACGGCGATTCTCGCCATCGAATCGGGAAAAATGAACCGATATGTTAAAGTGAGTGAGCAGGCGACCCGTGCCGAAGGTTCATCTGTTTATTTAAAACAGGGAGAAAAAATAAAATTGAAGGACTTGGTATATGGGTTAATGCTGCGTTCAGGTAACGATACAGCCGTTGCCATTGCCCAATATATCGGAGGCAGTGTTGATGGGTTTGCTCTACTAATGAATCAAAAAGCGAGGGAAATCGGCATGTACAATACTCACTTTGCCAATCCCCACGGTCTAGATGACCACGAGAATCATTATTCGACTGCCTATGATATGGCTATTTTGATGCGTTATGCCATGCAGGATAAAACGTTCCAAAAGATTTCTGCTACCAAGGTCTACCGCTCCCCCAATCCAACGGAAGACTGGGACCGTGTTTGGAAAAACAAGAATCGTCTATTAACAAAATATAAGTATTGCACAGGCGGGAAAACAGGCTACACCAAAAGAGCAAAACGCACGCTTGTGACAACGGCAACTAAAGGTGATATGAGTTTAATTGCTGTTACCTTAAACGGGCCGGACGACTGGAATGATCATATTTCCATGTATGAGGAGGGCTTTAAAGGATTTGATATGGCAGAAATCGCATCTAAAGGGAAAATCAGCCTGGCTGAAAATAAATATTATAAAAATCATCTGTATCTTAAAGATGCGCTGAAATACCCTGCCACCAGTGAAGAAATGAAGCTATTTTCCATTAAATATAAGCTATATAAGCCTCAGAGAAAATGGAACACTTCAAAGCGAACGGAAATAATCGTTGGGAAGGCGGCTGTTTATCTGGATGGAAAAGTCGTTCGCCAAGCCCCTATCTACTACCGTAATGTCCCGGAAAAGAAAAAAGGCATATTTGATTTTATCAAGCAAATTTTTTTATCTATTATGGACGTGAATACAAATGGTTAATTATATTTGGGTAATTATGACGATTATTGGGTTTGTGTTTGCACTCTTCAATGGAACCATTGAGGAAGTAAACAAGGCTGTATTTGACGGGGCAAAGGAAGCAGTTACCCTTTGTATCGGGCTGATCAGCGTCCTGGTTTTTTGGCTGGGAATGATGCGCATTGCAGAGGAATCAGGGCTTTTGGACCGGTTAAGCAAACTATTCCGCCCGTTGGTTAAACTATTGTTCCCCGAAGTACCTCCAGGTCACCCGGCTATGGGCTATATTCTTTCTAACATGATTTCCAATATGTTTGGTTTAGGAAATGCTGCTACGCCGCTTGGTTTAAAAGCGATGGAGGAACTTAAAAAATTAAATGGCGGAAAAAATTCAGCAAGTAGATCCATGGTAACGTTTTTAGCAATTAATACGGCAAGCATCACCATTATTCCAACTACAGTCATTGCGATTAGAATGAACTATCACTCAGCATCCCCTACCGAAATTGTTGTTCCTACCATTATTGCTACGGTCCTATCGGCTATTGGGGCCATTCTCATCGATCGTTATTTTTATTATCTCAGAAGCCGAAAAGGGTGATTAAGCTATGGGGATGATTTCGTTTATTTCCCTCACATTTATCCCATTATTAATAGGAACGATTCTTCTATATGGCACATTTAAACAGGTACCAACCTATGAAAGTTTTGTTGAAGGAGGGAAGGAGGGGATAAAAATTGCAGTGGCCATTATCCCCTTCCTAGTTGGGATGCTAGTTGCCATCTCTGTTTTTAGGGCATCGGGTGCCCTGGATGTATTAACAAATTGGATCCGCCCCTTCATGAAATCAATCGGGGTTCCGGCAGAAATAATCCCATTGCTCTTCATTAGACCAATATCCGGAACGGCAGCCCTCGGCATGACCAGTGATTTAATCGGAGTGTACGGTCCTGACTCCTTTATTGGTCGGATTGCTTCCGTTCTCCAAGGAAGTACAGATACGACGTTCTATGTATTAACAGTTTATTTCGGTGCTGTTGGCATCAAAAAAATGGGGGATGCCTTGAAGGTGGGTCTTTTAGCCGATGTTGTTGGAATCATAATATCAATCGTTGTGGTTGCTTTTATATTTGGAACAAAATGAGGTATAAATATCGGAAAAAGCGGATTTTCATAACATGGAAATCTGCTTTTTTTGTCTCTGGCTAAAACCTGTTGCTTTGAAAAGTGAAGATTTTGTGTCATAATTCAATATGATAGCAAGATTGGAATAATTTTCGAGGTGAATTTATGGAAAGACTACAAAAGGTTATAGCTCGTGCCGGAATAACATCAAGGAGAAAAGCGGAAGAGCTGATTAAAGATGGAAGAGTGAAGGTTAATGGCAAAGTAGTTACGGAATTGGGTGTGAAGGTTTCTCCTTCCGATAAAATAGAAGTAAATGAAATTCCGCTTGAAAAGGAAGAACCTGTCTATTTTTTATTGTATAAACCAAGAGGGGTCATTTCGAGTGTCCGTGATGAGAAAGGAAGAAAGGCCGTCACAGATTTTTTTCCGGAACTAAAAGAAAGAATTTACCCCGTCGGCCGTCTGGATTTCGATACTTCCGGATTATTACTGCTTACCAACGATGGGGATTTCGCAAATTTATTAATGCATCCAAGGAATGAAATAGAAAAGGTGTATGTTGCGAAAGTAAAAGGGATTCCCTTAAGGGAAAACATAAGGAAATTAGAAAAGGGAATCAATTTAGAGGATGGAAAAACAGCTCCAGCTAAAGTGAAAATGCTCTCATATGATAAGAAAAAAGAAACAGCGATTGTTGAAATTGGAATTCATGAGGGTCGCAACCGCCAAGTGAGAAGGATGTTTGCTGCAATTGGCCACGAAGTATTGAAGCTTAAACGGGAAAGATATGGTTTCTTAACATTAAGCGGTCTAAAAGCGGGAGATGCAAGAGAATTAACCCCGCATGAAGTAAAACAATTAAGAGCTGCTGCGATGGATTTGTCTAATAAAAATTCACGAAGACGTCACAATTAGTGTTTTGATTTAACAGCATTGATATATTGGAAATATTGTAATTTTGCTTAACTGTGCCAGTGAGGTATTGGGGGATTAAGATGAAAAAACGGCGATTAGTGATGAGAAGTGTGATTTTGTTTATTTTAGTTGCAGCCGTTGTCTATACGTTATATGCAAACTTTACGAAGGATCACCGGCAAAAAGTCGCGACTGGCGATTTGGCACCGGATTTTGTATTGACTGATTTGCAAGGAAATAAACACCGGCTTTCTGATTATCGCGGCCAAGGGGTATTTTTGAATTTTTGGGGAACATGGTGCCCTCCCTGCAAGAAGGAAATGCCGTATATCAATAATCAATACCAGCAATTTAAAGATAAAGGGGTTCAGGTGCTATCCGTTGATATACAGGAGTCAAAACTTTCTGTTAATCAATATGCTGACCGTTATAGGCTGGAATTTCCAATCATGATTGATACAGATAAGGAAGTCATGAATGCATATGGGATTGACCCGCTTCCGGCAACATTTTTAATTGATAAAAATGGGAAGGTTGTACAGTATCATACCGGTGAGATGACTGAAAATATGGTTAGGGAATTTATGGAGAAAATAAAACCTTAAGGTAACAGGGAGTTTTTTCAAATGAAAGATGTGAAATGTGAATGCGGTCACGTGAATCCGCATGGCACTGTACTCTGCGAAGCATGTGGAAAAGTCCTAGATGAGCAGGAAGAAACAAAAAGTGAACTGCTTGATATGCGTTACGAGGGCAGTGCACGCCGTTCACAAACCTATAATAAAACCATTATTGATAAAATATGGACCTTTTTCTCATCTGTTAAGGTTGGCGTCTGGCTGATTATCATTACTCTACTTGCTTCCATATTAGGGACTATTTTTCCGCAAAAGATGTATATTAACCTGCCTCCAGAGGTTTATTATGAACAGGAATATGGTCAGCTGGGGAAAATTTACTACCAATTAGGGTTTGATGATTTGTATAGCTCCTGGTGGTATTTATTGTTGATTTCCATGATTGGGATTTCACTTGTTATTTGCAGCCTTGACAGGGTGGTTCCTTTATATAAGGCTCTAAAGGTGCAAAGAGTAACAAGACATGAGGGCTTTTTAAAGCGCCAGCGCCTTTTTGCCATCACAATTGATGTGCATGATGACGATATGACCATCATTAAAGAGCATCTAAAGAAAAAGCGCTACCACGTCCGTGAAGAAGATGGTGACATTCTAGCGGAAAAAGGCAGGTTTTCCCGCTGGGGTCCGTATGTTAACCATGTTGGATTAATTATTTTCTTATTTGGCGGAATGCTTCGCTTTATTCCCGGAGTATATGTTAATGAGAACCTATGGGTCAAGGAAGGGGAAACCGCTTTAATTCCTGAAACCAATGGTCAGTATTACCTTAAAAATAACCAATTTATATTGGAAAATTATGATAAAAGCAAAGATAAAACTTTTGAAAAAGCAATCAATCGAGCTGGTCAGGTTGTAAAGAATTATCAATCCAATGTCGTTCTTTATAAACAAATTGATGAAAAAATTCCTGGTGAAAAGCCAAAATTGAAGAAAATAGAGGATTATAAGGTTCGCGTCAATCTGCCTCTCACATACGATGGTTATTCAATTTATCAGGCATCGTATAGAAGCGAGCTTCAAGCTATGTCATTTTCATTAAAGAACAAAAACACCAATGAATCTACTGGCGATATGAAAATTGATCTTCGGGACCCAAAGTCAACGTATGACCTTGGCAACGGATATTCGGTGAAAATTCTAAATTATTTTCCTGATTTTGAATTCGACAAGAATGGAGAGCCGGGTACAAAATCACGGGTTCCAAACAATCCAGCTTTTGTTTTCCTGATGATTTCGCCGGAAAAGCCTGAAGGGGAAAAAAGCTTTGTTGCCATCAGACAGACGATTGAGCCATCAGGGGATAATACTTATAAAATGGCTTTTAACGGCATAGATACAAAAAATGTTTCCGGGTTTGTTGTTCGTAAGGATTCTTCATTGTGGGCTATTATTCTGGGCGGGATTATTTTTATGATCGGTGTTGTGCAAGGGGCCTACTGGAATCATCGCAGGATTTGGGTGCAGCGCAAGAATGGACAAGTTTGGATTGCCGCCCATACGAATAAAAATTGGTATGGCCTAAAGCGGGAAATTGAAACCGTTTTGCAGGATACATCACTGGGAATGCCGGATGATCAGCTTCAAGATGAAAAGGAAAAGGGATAGGGAGGGAGTATAGTTGGTAACAATAAGTAGTAATCTCCTTTATATTGCATTTATTCTATATTTAATTGCCACCTTATTCTATGGAGGGTCAATTAAAGCAAAGAAGGATTCGAATGAAAAGCAGGGGGCCAACAAATGGGGGAAGATTGCCGTATCGTTAACGATTGTTGGTTTTATTTCACAGCTTGGGTATTTTATTACTAGATGGATTGCTGCCGGACATGCACCTGTAAGTAATATGTTTGAATTTACCACATTTTTTGGCATGGCCCTAGTGGGCGCCTTTATTGTGATTTATTTTATTTACCGGACAACGTTACTGGGATTATTTACGATGCCGGTGGCTATTTTGGTTATTGCCTATGCCAGTATGTTCCCAAGGGAAATTACTCCGTTAATACCCGCGCTTCAAAGTGATTGGCTCCATATTCATGTTACCACTGCGGCAATTGGCGAAGCCATTCTGGCAATCAGCTTTGCAGCAGGCTTAATCTACCTAGTGAAGGCCATCGATCAATCAAAAGCAAGCAAACAAACCTTTTGGCTCGAAGTAGTTATGTTTTCACTTGTCACAGTTTTAGGATTTGTTGCCGTTTCGTCAGTATTCTCCCTAAATGGCTATCATGAAACATTCAATTGGATTGATAAAAAAGGCGGCGAGGCTGTTGTGGAATACACAATGCCTTCAATTGTTGGACCGCACGAAGGGGAACTTATCACGAGGAACGGCTTTATGCCGCTGATTGAAATGCCAGCTTTAATCAATGCCAAAAAGTTAAATACAGTTATATGGTCCTTACTCGGCGGCTTATTGCTATATAGTTTAATCAGATTAATCATCAGAAAACGGATAGCCGCTGCATTGCAGCCGCTGGTCAAAAATATTAAACTGGATTTTGTTGATGAAATTAGCTACCGCTCTGTATTAATTGGATTTCCGGTGTTTACATTAGGAGCGCTTATTTTTGCGATGATTTGGGCACAACTAGCATGGTCTCGTTTTTGGGGCTGGGACCCAAAAGAGGTCTGGGCATTAATCACATGGTTATTCTACGCCGCCTTCCTGCATCTCCGTCTGTCCAAAGGATGGCATGGGGAAAAATCTGCCTGGCTGGCTGTTATAGGTTTTGTCATCATAATGTTTAATCTTGTCGCCGTAAACCTGGTCATTGCCGGTCTTCATTCTTATGCAGGTTCATAAAAGCTGCGTAAGGAAAATAATAGCCTTCACTTCTATTTGAGTGAAGGTTTTTTGCAAATTTAAAATGGAATATCGAATTTTTGTCTTTTGTCAAAAAATTGACACATTTACAGGGTATTTACCACGAAAATGTAGCAAAATACTACACCTTTTTGTAAAATAAACTTCATGGGGGGATTAATTATGGAAAAAGACGTGAAAATTTTAGTGGTAGATGATGAAGAAAGAATTCGCCGTTTATTAAAAATGTACTTAGAGCGGGAAGAGTATATAATTGATGAAGCAGAAGACGGAAATGAAGCATTATCGAAAGCATTGGCAAATGACTATGATGTAATTCTCCTTGATTTGATGATGCCTGGTAAGGATGGTATTGAGGTTTGCCGTGAATTAAGGGAAAAGAAGGCAACCCCGGTAATCATGCTGACTGCAAAAGGTGAAGAGATTAATCGTGTTCAGGGCTTTGAAGTAGGAACTGATGATTATATTGTAAAACCATTTAGCCCTAGGGAAGTCGTTCTTCGTGTTAAAGCATTGCTAAGAAGGTCATCCCAAACCAGCTACTTGCAAACAGAAACAACAACAAAAGATGTCATTGTTTTTCCCCACTTAACAATTGACAATGATGCACATAGAGTCACAGCGGATGGAAAAGAAGTCAGCTTAACACCAAAAGAATATGAACTTCTTTATTTTCTGGCAAAAGCACCAGATAAAGTATTCGATCGCGAACAATTACTAAAGGAAGTTTGGCATTATGAATTCTTTGGAGACCTGCGTACAGTTGATACGCATGTAAAACGCCTCCGTGAAAAATTAAACAAAGTGTCCGAACAAGCTGCAAGAATGATAGTTACAGTTTGGGGAGTAGGCTACAAATTTGAGGTAATTAATGAATGACCTTTTTAAGAAGTGTCGTAGGTAAACTTTGGTTTACCATAATTTTATTGGTTTCATTTGTGCTGTTTATCTTAACAGTCATGCTTCTAGAATTTTTTCAAAATAACAATATCCGTGAGACCAAAAATGAATTGACACATACAGCTGAAAAAATTGCTGCTGTTTTGGAAAAACATCCTGATGATGAACTGCCGCTCGGTCTAGAAATTTCATGGGAAATTATTGATGACGTAACAAAGGTCGTTATCATTAAAAATGATAATGAAGTCTATTACTCTCCCAACACAGATCAATCAAAAAAATTATCCATTCATAATATTAAGAATGACCCGGACTTATCAAAAGTATTTAAAACGAATGCAACCGTTGAAAAAATATCTAGTCTTTCTGTCGGAAAGAAAGTAAATAATGGCGAAACCAATTATTCGATAATTGGTGTTCCACTTCACCTGCCCAATGAAAAAAATGGGGCTGTTTTTATTTACCAGTCTTTGACAGTCATGCAGGAAACATCCCATGACACGACAAAATTTATTTTGCTTGTCGCTGGTGTCGCTATTATTTTGACTACGATTTTTGCCTTCTTTTTATCAACAAGAATCACAGCTCCATTAAGAAAGATGAGAGAAGCAGCATTTGAGGTGGCCAGGGGGAAATTCGATACGAAGGTTCCAATTCTAACCCATGATGAAATTGGCGAATTAGCAACAGCCTTTAACCAGATGGGCAGGCAATTGAAATTTAATATGAATGCACTCAGCCAGGAAAAAGAACAGCTCGCAAGCATTCTTAGCAGTATGGCTGACGGTGTTATCACCTTTAACCGGGATGCGACAATCCTGATTACCAACCCGCCTGCGGATCGGTTTCTCCAATATTGGTATTATGAAAAAGGCGGGTTTAATTCTGATTCAGAAGCTATTCCATCTCAAGTAATGGAGCTTTTTCAACAAGCTGTAGGTACCGAAAAAGAGCAGGTTGGAGAGATTTCCCTCCAGGGCCGCCATTGGGTGATTCTTGTTAGTCCGCTTTACAGCAATCGTTTTATTCGCGGTGCTGTGGCTGTTTTAAGGGATATGACAGAGGAGAGGCAATTAGAAAAAATGCGTAAAGATTTTATTGCCAATGTTTCTCACGAGTTAAGGACTCCTATTTCAATGCTCCAGGGATACAGCGAAGCGATTGTTGATGATATTGCTGAATCACAGGAAGAGAAGAAGGAAATGGCGAAGGTCATTTATGATGAATCACTGCGGATGGGAAGACTTGTCAACGAACTGCTAGACCTTGCCCGTATGGAAGCAGGGCATATCCAGCTGACGATTGAAGAGGTGAATCTCAATACATTTATCAATCGGATTATCCATAAATTTCAAGGTCTTGTGAAAGAAAATGAAATTTACTTGACGGCTGATATTGATTCAGGGATTTCTTCTGTAGCTTTTGATCCTGACCGAATCGAGCAAGTCCTGACAAATTTAATTGATAATGCAATTCGACATACACCAAAGGGCGGAACCGTTGAGTTAATTTCCATTTCGGAAGATAAGGGCATTAGGATGGAAGTGAAGGATTCCGGCTCGGGTATTCCAGAAGATGATCTTCCTTTTGTTTTTGAACGTTTTTATAAGGCTGATAAGGCGCGGACGAGAGGAAGAGCCGGAACAGGACTTGGTCTTGCTATTGCCAAAAATATTATTGATGCCCACCGTGGACATATTTCTGTTCAAAGTAAACTTGGACAAGGAACGACATTTTCCTTCTTTCTTCCTCGAAAGTAGGAAATTATGCAGGCAATTTGCCGAGTGTTATTGATTCACAAGGAACAAAAAACCTATCCATCAAATGGATGGGTTTTTTTAATCTGTCCAGCTGCTGCGCACAACAATTAGTTCCTTCTATATTACGGGCACTTCCGCTTGTTATACCTAAAAACACCTTCCTTTTTGTCGAAAAGAAAGTTATATTTATTTAAGTGAAACCTTTTATACATATACATCGACTAATATTATTGAACGGGGAGGGGAATTGATGGACTCCGTTTTCGATGAACTTTATCAAAAATATCATCATGACGTTTTTCAATTTTTATATTATATGGTCAGAAATAGGGAACAAGCAGAAGATCTTGTTCAAGAAGTTTATATTCGGGTTTTTAAGTCATATGAGCGGTTTGAAGGAAAAAGCAGCGAAAAAACATGGCTATTTTCAATTGCCCGCAATGTGGCGATTGATTATTTCCGGAAACAAAAGGGCTGGAAGGAAAAAATACTCGAAAAATTTGACTGGTCCACTAATCAGGTTAAGGACGAATACCCCATTCCAGAAGAAATAACCGTACAAAAGGAAGAAATAAAATGGGTTTATCAATGCTTGGACCATTGCACAATGGATCAAAGGGCAGTTATTATTTTACGGTATTTACAGGATTTATCCATTGCAGAGACGGCTCTGGCCCTGGGCTGGACTGAAAGTAAGGTCAAAACAACACAGCATCGGTCATTGAAGGTTTTAAAGAAGCATATGGAAATGTTCTACGTAAAGGAGGGAATAAATAGTGAAAAAGTCAGAGTGGAGCGATTATGAGCTCGAGGAATTATTGAGGCAAATGCCTAAAATACAAGACTATCGCAATCCTCGTGACATTTACCAAAATCTTTCCCTTAAAAAGCGCAAACCATTAACACGTCTTCTGCCAGGTATTGCCGCAGCTGCAGCATTGCTTTTATTCTTTATTCTTGGTCCAAAATTGCTGGACGGCCAGCAGTTTTCATCCAACCAGGCTGGTGATGAAAAGTCTTCAGGGAGTCAAAGTATGAAGCTTGCTGATAAGAGCGATAAGAGCGAGAAATCGAGTCAGGTCCTTATGGCAAAGGATTCTTCCTCCAAGGAAAGAACCTCTATGGATACCGGTAAAGCTGAACTGCTGAAAACAAACAGTACAAAAACAGCCCTTTATGCTGATGAAGTCGGGGATGGAACGGTCTTAACCTATTGGATTCCTGACCAGCAGGCAGAGATTCTGGTTCCCGTTTCTACGGTTGTAAGCAACCCTGAAGAAAAATCATGGCTGAGCTTATATTCCGAAAAAATGGGGGAACTCAAGGAGGAAGAATGGGGACTAAGTGATTTTTACCCGCTAAATGCACAATTGAAGCTCGATCCTACTGAAACAAGTGTTATTGTTGATGTTCCGGCAAGCCACCAGTATGGACAAGGCGCAGCAATGGAAACAAATTTTATCAATATTTTACAAAAGGACATAGCTTCAAATAGCAATTTAAAAAAGATTATGTTTACCACCAATGGGGAACCGGGAATTGAATTGGGCAATTTTGGCAGAAAAGAAGAACTTATTATTGAAAATGAGAAAAATCATGCTTATTTCTTTTATTATCCTGCCGGAAGTGCTATTCCTTTCTTAACGCCAGCATCGGAAAGATACAGCGATTTTGGTACGGCGCTTGAAGCCATGAGGAATGACCAGCATGAATTCAATTTAAAAAGTTCGCTGCTCCCTTCGATGCAGATTCAAGATGTTTCCATTAACGACAATATTCTATATGTCTCAATGAAAGATAATCCTGACCTTAATGATAATCAATTAACACTATGCTCATTTGAGGCCATGCTGTTGACGGCCAAAGAATTTGGAATCGAAAAAGTAATCGTTAAAAATCCTCCTCTGACAAACATTGGCCCATTTGATTTATCTAAAGAAATTCTTGTGCCCATTGCACCCAATCTGCGCACTCTTCCATAGCAAATTTCCTTCAACCTGTAATGGGTTGATTTTTTTTTGAATAAAAAAGTGATTGTCTCCAAATTATAACATGTATGTTCAGTTCCTTTCTTTCAAGCTAAAAAGTTCTAAACAACCATAAGAGAACATATGGTGAGGAGGGAAGGAAAAGGATTAAGGAGGAAAGGTAAGGAATGTGGGACTATGTAAAGAGGTTTTTAATTGCCATTATTTTGGCGATTTGTGTCAGTTTATTATTTTGGGGAGGGATACATTCTGAGGCTGCAGGTTTAACAGGAAAGAAAGAATCAGAGAATCACTGGATATGGCCGGCTGACGGTGTCATATCGGATACATATGGTACGAGGCATGGGAAACATAAGGGAATTGATATTGCCGGGATTTTGGATACCCCAGTGCTTGCAGTAGATGATGGACTTGTAGAGAAATCCTATTTCTCTAATACATACGGACATGTTGTATTTATTAAGCATCCTAGGAATGTTGTGACCGTATACGCACATTTGAATAAAAGAAGTGTATTAGAAGGACAAAATATTAAGCAGGGGGCAATCATAGGCAAAATGGGAAAAACGGGACAAGCCACAGGAATCCATCTTCATTTTGAAACACATCAGGCTGAATGGACATATGACAAAAAATATGCTGTCGACCCTGAGATATTGCTGGGCAAGGCGGTTGTCGGCGAGGCTGTTCAAGGGGGAATAGCAGGAACCGGTAAAGATACATTAGAGGTAAGCACCCATAAAAAACCCGCAGAATAATCGTTCTGCGGGTTTTTTATGCTGGAGAAAGATTTTTTACTTAACAAAATAAAACTTCTTCGGTATAATTATTCTGTAATTTAATATCGATCTATCTTCGGGGCAGGGTGAAATTCCCGATCGGCGGTATTGAGTATAATCTCTAAGCCCGCGAGCCTTTTAGGCAGGATTTGGTGTGATTCCAAAGCCGACAGTATAGTCTGGATGGGAGAAGATGGAGGTTCTGCAAACATTCTAAAATTTTTGTGTAGCGAATGTTTATTAAGCGTGCCTTTTTAACTCCCTCGAGTAAATTTTCTTGAGGGAGTTTTATTTTGGCTGTCCGCTTACTGAACCTCTCTTCCTAATATGATGGATCAAAAAAAGGAGAGAGGAAAATGAAAAAAATGAAGAACAAAAAAGTAAAAGCGATGGTTGCCATCGGAATGTTGAGCAGTATTTCCTATCTATTGATGCTATTAAACTTTCCACTGCCGTTTTTCCCTGGTTTTTTATTTGTGGATTTCAGTGATCTTCCGGCCCTGATTGCTGCCTTGATTTTCGGCCCGGTTGCAGGCGTTTTAGTGGAGTTGTTCAAAAATATTCTTAATTATTTTGCAATGGGAAGCCAGACTGGGATTCCTGTTGGGCATATTGCTAATTTCTTAGCAGGAATTGTGTTTGTCATGCCGACATATTTTATTTATAACAAAATGAAAACGAAAAAGGGTATGACACTTGCCTTAATTGCAGGGACCATTATTATGGCAATAGTGATGAGTCTGGCCAATTATTTCTTCATCATGCCAGCCTATACTGCTCTCATGGGTCTTCCGGATATGCGCAATGTGGTTGTGCCTGCCATCTTGCCATTTAATATCCTAAAAGGTGTTATGATGTCAGCTATTTTTATGCTGATCTTCATCAGGATGCAATCATGGCTCAATAAATTTTCAAGCGTAAAAAGTGCATAATACCAAAAATCAGCCGGGGGTTTTAACTCCTTGCTGATTTTTTTTGGCCGGAATCGAGTAATGAAAAACCCCTGCCTAAAAGGCGGGGGTTAGTAGCTTAAACATATTTTTTTAACAAAGTATTATTCAAACTTAGTTGGGTTGCCGTCAAATGGTTCGTCAGCAACCTTGATTGAATCAGTTGGACAGCCTTCGAAAGCATCCATCATGTCATCGATTAATACATCTGGAATTTCAACGATTCCTTCATTTTCATCAAGGGTTACAAATGCAATACCTTCATCATCGTAATCATAAATATCTGGTGCAGCTGCGCCGCAAGCACCACATGCGATACAAGTTTCCTTATCCACAATTGTATACTTTGCCATGAAAAAAAACCTCCCAATTAAATAACAAAAATTATTCTTACATGCTTTCCATTAATAAAATGAAACCCATTTACATTTCTATTGTAAAACTGTATGACCAACATTTCAATAGAAAAATACTTTTTTAAAAATGGGCCGCTTCTTTATTTGGTTTTCTAATCTTACACATTTTAGGCATCAAGTTTCGTCAATTCATGGTAGAATAAAATAGAAAAAAAAGGTGTTTTGTCGATTAAAATTGGGAATGTGGTGGTCAAGAATGGAGAAAATGGCATCCATTATTCTTTTTTGCCTAAAGAAATTAAACGGGGAAAGGACCATATATTCAGTTTTCCACCTCCTAAATGGAAAAAAATCATCTCAAACGATTCAAGATGCCCATTTATTTTCACTCCAGGCGTTTTTTGGTGTTTTTGAAACTTTAACAAGAAATTCCTATGATAATATAATATCCGATTTATTGAAAAAAAACTTAATCAAGATTATTGGTAAACAGCGTTTCCTGCTGACATCAGCAGGGCAGGATTTTTTGGCAAATAACTGCCTCCCATCCTTTATTAATGGCTATACCTATCATCGTGTCACAGCATTGTTCTGGGAAAGACTGTCCTTATTTGTTCAAGTAGCCTCTAATTTGGCTTTTCAGGAGAGAAATTATGTTCCGATTCAAAAAAATAAAGAAATCCATGCTTGGATTAAAAGGGTGTTAGCGAAAATTGAGATCCCAAGGCAAGAAATCGGCCCTCTTCTCTATAGTGAGCTGATGGAATGTCTCGAAAAAGAAGCAGGAATTAATCCTTTTGCCATGGTTATTAGATTAACTGGATTTCAGCAAATTGGCTTGACTGCCGAACAAGCAGCCAAAAAGTTAAATTTGGAACTTTACGATTATCATATTGAATTTGTTAATACCATCCATTTCTTAATAAGTAAGATTGAGGAGAATCATAAACGTTGCCCGGTCTTGGCTTTTGTCAGCATTGATTTTGTGAAGAACAATGAAATAACCCAGTCAGCTAAGAAAACGTTTGAATTGCTAAATCGTGGATTCTCACCTAAGGAAATAGCAAATCACAGGCATTTGAAAATGAGTACAATTGAAGATCATCTTGTTGAGCTGGCACTGCATGTGAGTGATTTTTCAATTGATGAATATGTCGATAAATCACTCCAGGAAATGATAGTCCAATCATCTCGAGAATCAGGAACCCTGCAGTTGAAGCGTATAAGAGAGAAAGTTCAGCAGGCGAATTATTTTCAAATAAGGTTAGTTTTGGCAAAGTGTGGTGATCGAGGATGGAATTAGAATGTCTTTTACAAAAATATTTTGGCTACCAGGCGTTTAAAACGGGTCAGAAGGAAGTCATTTCTTCCTTGCTTTTCGGGCAGCATACACTAGCCATGCTTCCGACAGGGACTGGAAAATCATTATGCTACCAGCTGCCGGGTCTCATCCTTCCAGGACAAATTTTGATTGTTTCGCCGCTTCTTTCCTTGATGCAGGATCAAGTAGAACAATTTAAGCGGTTTGGGGAAAAAAGAGTCATCGCCGTAAATTCCTTTCTGACCATAGAAGAAAAAAATAGGGTGCTTCATCAATTAGCCAGGTATAAATTTATCTTTATCTCACCTGAAATGCTGCGGGTTTCTTTTGTCATACGGAGGCTTCAGGAGCTCTCCATTTCATTGTTTGTGGTGGATGAGGCTCACTGTATATCACAATGGGGCTATGATTTTCGGCCGGATTATGCAAAACTTGGAGAAATTCGTCAGAAGCTTGGAAATCCTCTTACCCTTGCTCTAACTGCAACAGCAACCGAACAAGTTCGTCAGGATATTATTCAGTCACTTAGTTTAGAAAATGTCAATAAAGTAGAATCGACGATTGACCGCCCTAATATTGCCTTTTATGTGGAACAAATAGCTGATTATCAAGACAAGGAAAATCGTGTTCTCGAACTTGCTGCAAGATTGGAAAAGCCGGGGATAATTTTTTTTTCGAGCAAGAAAGCAGCTGAACATATTGCTGCGCTTCTTACACAAAAAGGAATATGTCAGGCTGATGCCTATCATGGAGGTTTGGAGCAAAATTCAAGGGTTTTAATTCAGCAGCAATTCATTCACGGTCAGCTTGATGTTGTTTGTGCCACCAGTGCGTTTGGAATGGGGGTTAATAAGGAAAATATCCGTTTTATCATTCATTACCATATGCCGCTGCAAATCGAATCTTATCTTCAGGAAATAGGCAGGGCGGGGCGCGACGGCCAGCCAAGTATTGCTTGTTTTTTATATTCACCTGGAGATGAGCAGCTGCCTTTGCAGCTTGCTGAAGGAGAATTACCGTCCGGCCAGCAGATTGATTGGCTATTCAACAAAATCGTTCAACAACTAATAGAAAGTGAAGAAGAAATTAGGCTGTATCCCGATTGGAAAGAACTTGGTGGTTTTTCTGATGTTCAGTGGAGGATTGTAGCGGACATCATCCATTCTTCACCTTCACCACAAGGAATAGACGATATCTCCAACTTAAAGCAAACAATTTTAATATTTTTGAGGGAAAGATTGACAGTAAAGCAAACCAATATATACCGCATGAAGAAATGGCTCGAAACGACTGTATGCCGCAGGGAAAATATTTTGCAATATTTTGATGAAATATTGCCAGAGAAGGTGCAGCTTTGTTGTGATCGATGCGGGCTTCCGCTTAAAGAATATGAATCTCCCCATCATGATTTACGGGTAATAGCAGACACCGGGAGCTGGCAGGATTATTTAGCCAAAATATTAATTAATAGCGAGATGAGTAAATGAAAAAGAAATATCGAGAGCTAATTGCCGGTTTAACGGATAAAGAATTACTATTCCACCTGTACATGACACAGATCATACTATTAATTGTTTCACTTGTTTTAGGATTTCTTTTCTTTGACCATTTCGCCTATTTGAACAATATTAACTTGATGGATCTCCATATTTTATCAATCGGGATCCCTTTGGGTTTAGCAGTGGTTATGATGGATATGGTTTTAATGAACATTCTTCCATCCTCCTATTATGATGATGGGGGATTGAATGAAAGAATATTCAGCAAGAGAAATATTTTGCATATCATTTTTATCGCAGCCCTCGTTGCCTTTAGTGAGGAACTTTTATTTCGGGGAATAATTCAAGCAAAGGTTGGCCTGATTTTTGCCAGTATTATATTTGCCATCATCCATTATCGATATCTGTTTAATTGGTTTTTATTTGCTAATATTGTTCTCCTAAGTTTAGTTATTGGAGTCATTTTTGAATGGACGGATAATTTGGCAGTTACAATCATGATGCATTTTGTCATCGATTTTCTGTTAGGTATTTATATAAGATTTAGACACGTGAAAGCGATTGATAAACAGGAAGGAGAAAAGCCACATGAATACTGAAGAACCATACCGTGATCAAGCGGAAAGATTAAAGCAGCGAATTCAAAAAATTAATGATCAAATCGAAGATGGTGAGCATTTACCGCCAAGGGAACAGCTTCATCGGCAAAAAAGGATGAAAACAAAATGGAAGCTCAAATATCCAGTCATTCGGTTATTAGTCCTATTCTTTATTCTTCTTCCGGTAATCATTTTTAGCGTAGTTTCCTATCTTGATAAGAAGAATATCAGTATAGCAGAAAAAACCTCGGGAAAATCCGTTGGATATGAAACAATTAATCTTGAAAATTCGAAAAATGAAGTTAAGAGCACAAATAAAACGGTGCAGCCAACGGAAACAGGAAAAAATAAACAGGAAACGGACGGATTAAGCAGTACGGAAGAAAAAAAGGAGGAGTCTGGTGACGTGGGACAGCAGCAGGAAAATCAGGTTAAACCAGATTCATCTGTGTCGGGTCCTAATTCTAACGTAGGGACTGTCAATCCGCAGGCTACAGATAAGAATAGCCCGCAGCCTGTACAAACAAAACCAAGTCAGGCACCATCTAAACCAAGTACCAGCAAGGTAATTTACCATACCGTACAGCCACATGAAACATTGTACAAGCTGGCAATCAAGTACTATCACTCGGCAAACGGAATAAATATTATTAAGCAGGCAAATAATTTAAAAAGCGACCAAATTAATGCTGGCCAGGTTTTGAAAATTCCTTTGAGCAAATAACCGATCAATGATCGGTTTTTTTATGTTCAAAAAACATAATGACCGGGACAAGTTCATAAGTATATATATAGAAATGGAGGGATGCTAATGGATTCTCCGATCCAGTTTCTGGAAAATACCGACCAGGCCACAAAAACAGCCCTTGAAAATGTACGAAAGAGAAAGGAGAAGTTCGATAAATTTAAACATCGTCATCACTTGTCGATCTGGGGGACAATTATTTTGGCTTCCACCTTTTTCGTGTATTTGTATATGACAATTGCTGCTGTTTATTCCTATTCTTTTGCAGCGATGTTTTCAGCTTTTGTGAATGATTCCACTAATTTAACCTTTTTAGTTTTTTGCATTGGAATGTATGGATTCATGAATTTGTTAAAGCAGAAAAAGGACAAGGCTGAAAAAGAATATCATGAATTAAGATGTGAAATTGTTGACCGCAGCAAGGATTTGTGGAAAAAAGAAGAGCAGTGGGAGAAGCGTCATCTTGTGTTTGAAATGATGAAAAAAAATTATGATATTAATCTTTATCATGAAAAAAAATAAGAAGCAGTCTATACGCTGCTTCTCCTTTCAAAAAAATTTCTTTTTGTCACGTTCTTCTTTTAAGATTTCGACGGCTTCACGGAAACGCTGTGAATGAATAATTTCCCGTTCCCGCAAAAAGCGGAGACTATCATTGATATCAGGATCATCACTAATATTGATCAGCCACTGATAGGTAGCACGCGCCTTTTCTTCTGCGGCAATATCTTCATATAAATCTGCAATAGGATCCCCTTTTGCGGTAATATAAGTAGCTGTAAATGGAGCACCCGCGGCATTATGGTAATATAATGCACTGTCATGGTCAGCATAATGGGCTCCTAAACCAGCTGCTCTCATTTGCTCTGGAGTAGCATCTTTTGTTAATTTATAGACCATGGTGGCAATCATTTCAAGATGAGCAAACTCTTCTGTACCGATATCTGTCAAGAGGCCGACCACTTTATCGGGTATGGTGTACCGTTGATTTAAATACCTCAGGGCAGCTGCCAGTTCGCCGTCCGCCCCGCCGTATTGCTCAATTAAGTATTTGGCCAGCGCTGGATTACAAGTGCTGACCCGTACCGGGTATTGCAGCTTCTTCTCATAAATCCACATTTATTTGGACCCCTCCCTTTTAACAAACTTGCCTAAACTTGCCATGGCCAAGGACTATCGTCCCAGTTCCAGGGATAACCCGAGTAACTGTTGCCATATTGCTGAAGTGGGCCAAATTGACTTTCAAATAGCTTTTTTATGTGTTTTCTTTCCTTGGCATAATGGTTAAACTGATTGATTGCTTCAAGGTCATCATTATGTGTATCCAGGTACAAAGTAAGTTCGACCAACACAAAGTCGACCACTTGAAGCTGTTCCATTAATTGATAATACTCCGCAGGGACCTGTTTCATGTCGGTAGCCCTCCTTTACCTTGTTCAAAAGGATTAAACCAGGGATCATAAAAGTCTTTCCAGAGAGTACCAGCTTTAAGTGCCTCGTGTGGGGAAAATTGTGGCAGATTTGCAGGCTGAAACCCCATATATAAATGCGGCGGAGTTGAATAGTTTTTTTCTAGTAAAGGTTTACAGGGATCAAATGGACTCACATAAGGATGATAGGTTTTAAAATGTGTATACATCGTGGACCTCCCTTTTACGATATCATTTAATCATATGAAATATTTCTTTAGACATGACATAAATCTTTAATATACGAAAGGATTTTTTTATATAGTGTAGAATTATAATAATGATGCAGGATTATTACTATGAGGTGATGGGAATTGTTCGTAAAAAATATTATGATACCAAAGCATGAATGTTTTACAGCACAGATCGATATGACACTTGAGGAAGCTTTGGCAAGTTTAGAAGAACATCATATTGATGGCCTGCCGATTTTAGATGGTGAAAAGTATGCAGGGGTCGTCACAAGATACGGTATTTATGAAAATTATTTTATCTCTAACAAACAAAAGAATGAGTATTTAACGTCCACATTGGTACGTGATATCGCTACCCATAAAGAAAAGTTTCTCAAAGGCTCAGAATTATTCGAAAAAACATTGCTTGATTTAAAAGATTTTCCCCTTTTGGCTGTAGTGGACAATAATCATTATTTTCTAGGCGCTGTAACACGTTCCGATGTTTTAAGCTCATTTGAAAGTGCTTTTGGGGTAAACCGCCCTGGTGTAAGGATTGCCTTTACTTCGGTTGAAACCGAGGGAAGAATTGCCAGGCTCTCAGAAATTGCTCATCAATTCCACGAGCATATTATTTCGCTTGTCACTTTCGATGAAACAGATAAGCTTGTCCGTAGAATTGTAATGAAAATTGAAAAGAAAGATAATATTGATAGATTTACCAAAAAGCTTGAAGAACATGGATTCCGCATCCTTGGTATTCAGGAAGATGAATAAGTAATGCGGAAACGTCCGTTTAGGGAAGTACACAAGCCGCTGGGCGTTGTGCTGGACAATTCTAGAAGTAGAATATTATTCTTTCTATTCTTCTAAAACGGGTAGGTAAATTTTTTATCCCCTTCATACATTGGTATGGGGGGTTTTATTTTGAAAATACTACTAAAACTTTTCATCATTTTTTTGTCTGGTTATTTATTTACGCATTGGATTTCGATTCCTCGTCCTTTTTTGCTTTCTAAATTTCTTGTCGGACTGGTCATAAAACCATTACCATTTTTTTCAGCAGTAATCGCATTATTTATAGGGGGTCTAATTAGCGGAAGTATCATTAAGAAATCCATACACACTTTCATTAAAAGAAGGATGCATAGTTATTGGGAATTAACAGGCTTTTTTATTGTATTATTTCTTCTTTTCCAAATAAGTTTGGAGGAAACCCTTGTCTTTTTTAGTTTGAGTATGGTTTATGGTATGATTTCGGTTAGAATGTAGGAGGGAAAAGGGGATTAAAAGAAATGATGATTTGGACGGCAATGCTGCTGCTAATTGCAGGAATGCTTCTGCTTTTATTCATGATACGTGCAGCCTTTTTAAATAATGTTAATGAACATGAGTTATGGTTCTCTGATTTTCCGGAGGCACTTGAGAAGTTTGGAATATTTTTTATTTCGGATATTCATAAAAGAAGTATTTCTGACCGTGTGATTTCGCATGTTTCAGGAAGGGCGGATATTGTTGTCATCGGCGGGGATTTAACGGAAAAAGGTGTCCCCTATAATAGGGTGAAACAAAATTTAATGAAATTAAAACAAATTGGACCTGTCTACTTTGTCTGGGGTAATAATGATTATGAGACTAATATACAGGAATTAAAATCCTTATTCCGCGAGTTAGAAATTAAGGAATTAGTAAATGAAGCTGTAACCTTCCATTCAGATGGCGGGGGAATTTCATTGCTTGGTATTGATGATTTAAACCAAGGCAGGGACCGACTCAATTTAGCCTTGTTAGATTCTGGAGAAACAAGCTTTAGAATCTTAGTGAGCCATTATCCGAGTATTGCAAAAAAAATTCTGCCGGAACATAAGATCCGCTTGGTTTTAAGCGGGCATACCCATGGAGGGCAAATCCATATTTTAGGGTTTAGTCCATATGAAAGGGGAGGAATCAAGAAATTAAACAGCACTTTGCTTTTTATTAGCAATGGGTATGGAACAACTGCCCTTCCTTTAAGATTGGGTGCTCCGGCAGAATGTCACATTATTTCACTTAAGAAGGGCCGGGTTGAATAAGGAATCATGTAGACATTCACCAACTTCCCCCAAGGGCATAAACTGAATACAAGAGTTATGTCACGGCAGGGGGCAAAAGCATGCGCTTAGAACGCTTAACAGCCAATAAAATAAAAATTTTTTTAACCTCTGATGATTTGATTGAAAGAGGGCTTTCCAAGGAAGACATTTGGAAGGACTCAAGTAAGTGGAACCAACTCTTTCATGATATGCTAGAAGAGGCAAGCACGGAATTTGATGTTAATATACAAGGTTCTGTAGCAGTTGAAATTTTCTCCCTTCAGGCCCAAGGAATGATCATGATCATTACTGTTGATCATGTAAAAGAAGATGAAGAGTTTTTGTATGATGGGTTTATTGAAATGCAGGTAAGAGTTGGCGGCTGTGAAGACCTTCTTTATGAGTTTGATGATTTTGAGGATCTAATAAGTTTATCTAAAAGACTTTCCACAATAAATATTTTTGGCGGAAGCCTGTATACAATGAATGGCCGCTATTTTTTATTGATTGATAAATTAGAAGCGGAAAAAAATGAAACCGCTGCTTGTATTTTATCAGAATTTGGAAGTGCTTCAATCATGAGTCCTTATCTGCTTAGAGAATATGGCAAGATAATTAGTGAAAATAATGCACTGGAAACCATTCTGCGTTTTTTTCGCTAAAAAAACTGGAAAATCAATGGGGCGGACTGCCCCTTTTACATATAGCGGAAAGGTTTTAAAATCAGAAATGACAACGGTTACAAGAAAAGGAAACAAAGTATGCTTTGTTCTTGCATTAATCATGTAAACGTGTATACTTGTCTCTGAAAGCGGACAACATTCGTAAAAGCTATTTTTCTAGGAGGATTACAAATGGAAGCCGAGAAAGCTAATGAGAAGACTAATCATGAGGGAAAGCATGATGTGTTAAAATCAACACAAACGGTTATACATAAGGCCCTTGAAAAGCTAGGTTATCCTGAAGAGGTATATGAGCTTTTGAAAGAGCCATTGCGTATGATGACAGTAAAAATTCCGATTAGAATGGATGACGGTTCTATTAAAATATTTACTGGTTACCGTGCGCAGCATAATGATGCCGTAGGGCCTACTAAGGGCGGAATCCGCTTCCATCCAGGCGTAACAGAGACAGAGGTGAAAGCCCTTTCAATTTGGATGAGCCTAAAGTGCGGGATCGTCGACCTGCCGTATGGCGGGGGAAAAGGCGGTATTATTTGCGACCCGCGAGATATGTCTTTCAGGGAACTTGAAAGATTAAGCCGCGGATATGTTCGCGCGATCAGCCAAATTGTCGGCCCAACCAAAGATATTCCGGCACCAGATGTATTTACCAATTCACAAATTATGGCATGGATGATGGATGAATACAGCAGAATTGATGAATTCAATTCCCCTGGTTTCATTACCGGAAAGCCGCTCGTTCTCGGCGGTTCGCATGGCCGTGAATCTGCTACAGCTAAAGGTGTAACCATTTGTATCCGTGAGGCTGCCAAAAAGAAAGGGATTCAAATTGAGGGTGCCAGGGTAGTGGTACAGGGATTTGGAAATGCCGGCAGCTATTTATCAAAATTCATGCATGATGCAGGGGCAAAGGTAATTGCAATTTCCGATGCCTATGGTGCCTTGTATGATCCTAACGGCCTTGATATTGATTATCTATTAGATCGAAGGGACAGTTTCGGAACTGTAACCAAATTATTTAATAATACCATTACAAATAAAGAACTTCTTGAACTTGATTGTGATATTCTTGTTCCGGCAGCGATTGAAAATCAAATTACTGAAGAAAATGCACATAACATTCGTGCAAGCATTGTGGTCGAGGCTGCCAATGGTCCGACGACTTTAGAAGCCACCGAAATCTTAACTGAGCGCGGCATCCTTCTTGTTCCGGATGTATTGGCATCGGCCGGAGGGGTTACTGTATCCTATTTCGAATGGGTGCAGAATAACCAGGGTTACTATTGGTCGGAGGAAGAAGTCGGCGAGAAGCTAGAGAAGGTTATGGTAAAATCGTTTAATAGTATTTATGATACCGCCCAAACCCGACGGGTTGACATGCGTCTGGCTGCATATATGGTAGGGGTAAGAAAAATGGCAGAAGCAAGCCGCTTTAGAGGATGGATTTAATTTAATACATTGAAATATCATAAAAAAACTCCTATCATAATGGTGGGAGTTTTTATTTTTTGAGTTTTGATTGATTAGGGGTGTAATCGCTGTGGAGATAGAAGACATTATCATTGTCGGCGGCGGTCCATGCGGGCTGGCTGCTGCAATAGCGCTTAAGGAAATTGGCAAGGATCCGCTGATTATTGAAAAAGGAAATGTTGTCAATTCGATTTATCATTATCCAACACATCAAACTTTTTTTAGCACTAGTGAAAAATTGGAAATTGGCGGTGTGCCGTTTTTAACCGAACATTATAAACCGAAAAGAAACCAGGCTCTTGTTTATTATCGTGAGGTCGTAAAAAGAAAGCAGGTCCGGATTCATGCTTTTGAAAAAGTGGATAAAGTGTCAAAAGACGGAGATGTATTTCATGTTTTAACAGATAAAAATACGTATTGTGCCAGGCATGTAGTGATTGCGACAGGATATTATGATAACCCTAATTATATGAATATTCCCGGCGAGGATCTGCCTAAGGTATTTCATTATTTTAAAGAAGCCCATCCTTATTTTGATAAAGATGTTTGTGTGATCGGCGGAAAAAACTCCAGTGTTGATGCGGCATTGGAACTTGTTAAGGCAGGGGCAAGAGTCACAGTTTTATACCGCGGGCAGGAATATTCACCGAGCATCAAGCCATGGATTCTTCCGGAATTTGAAGCTTTGGTCCACAACGGGGTTATAAAAATGGCGTTTAACGCCATTGTAAAAGAAATACATGAGGATCAAGTCATTTATATTCAGGATCAAGAGGAGAAGGCATTTAAAAATGATTTTATTTTTGCCATGACTGGCTATCATCCAGACCATGAATTTTTGAAAACAATGGGAGTAGAAATCGACCAGGAATCTGGAAGGCCGATGCTCAATCCTGAAACAATGGAGACAAATATACCAGGTATATATATCGCAGGTGTCATAGCTGCCGGGAATAATGCCAACGAAATCTTTATCGAAAATGGCAGATTTCACGGCGGACTAATTGCTCGGTCAATCTTAGCGGAAGAAGCAGAAGGAGTATAGATGATGAGAAAGGTTGTCTTATTAACAACAGGCGGAACAATCGCCTCTAAACCTAATAAGGATTCAGGGAAATTAGTCGCAGGCGCCCTGACGGGTGAAGAACTGGCATCGATGTGTCAATTGCCAAGTAATATTGAAGTAGTCGTGGAATCTGTGTTTCAAAAGGCAAGTATTCACATCACTTTTGATGACTTAGTTGTCCTAAGGAACAAAATTAACGAATATTTTCAGGATGAGTCGGTATCAGGAGTGGTTGTCACCCATGGAACCGACACGATGGAGGAAACAGCCTATTTCCTGGATTTAACGATTAATGATTCAAGGCCAGTGATTGTTACAGGCTCACAGCGTTCTCCTGAGGATTTAGGAAGTGATGTCTATATAAATTTACGGCATGCCATTTATTCTGCATGTTCAAAGGATCTGCATGATGCCGGCACGGTAGTTGTTTTTAATGAGCGGATCTTTGCCGCGAGATATGTAAAAAAGGAACATGCCTCCAATATCCAGGGATTCAATGCCTTCGGATTTGGCTATCTTGGTATAATTGATAATGACGAGGTTCATGTTTTTCAAAAGCCGATTAAGAGGGAATACTTTGCCATTCACTCTTCCATACCTCAGGTTGAAATTATTAAATGCTATATGGGTGCAGATGGGAAATTTATTAAGGCTGCAAGGGAATCCGGGGTAAAAGGAATTGTCCTTGAAGGAGTCGGCCGCGGTCAAGTTGCCCCCTCCATGATGGAAGAAATTGAAAAAGCGATTAAACAAGGAATCAAAATGGTCATCACCACAAGTGCAGAAGAGGGCTCAGTATATACAACTTATGACTATGAGGGGAGTGCTTACGATCTTCATAAAAAAGGTGTCATCCTCGGCAGTGATAATGATTCCAAAAAGGCAAGAATTAAATTGGCAGCAGCTCTTGCCAGCGGCTTAGAGATTATTCATTTCTAAAATTCTAATTGGTTTGGCGTCGGATTCTTTCATTTTCTTTATACCATTTCCGTGTTACGATATAGAAAATGGGTTGGAAAAGAGGTTCATCATGCTAGGATTATTATCTGCGGGAATTGCCCCCGGCTTAGCCCTGCTAAGTTATTTTTATTTAAAAGATGAATATGAGCCTGAGCCAATCTCTTTGGTTCTTCGGACATTTTTATACGGGGCTCTTTTGGTGTTTCCAATCATGTTTATTCAGCATGTTCTTGAAACAGAACATTTGGTTAGAACGAACCTTTTCGATGCTTTTTTCAGTACCGGCCTTCTTGAAGAATTTTTTAAATGGTTTATTCTTTTTTATGCTATTTATCAGCATGTTGAATTTGATGAACCGTTTGATGGAATTGTATATGGGGTAGCTGTCTCTCTTGGGTTTGCTACGATAGAAAATATTTTTTATTTAATTGCAAATGGAATCGAGCATGCAATGACACGCGCATTGCTTCCGGTTTCGAGCCATGCCCTGTTTGGCGTGATCATGGGCTATTACTTTGGAAAAGCCAAGTTTACGGAAGGGAATAAGGCAAAATGGATCCTTCTTTCTCTTCTCCTGCCCTTCACGCTTCATGGATCCTATGACTTTATTCTTATCTCACAGGAAAATTGGCTGTATATCATTTTTCCGTTTATGATTTTTCTTTGGTGGTTTGGCCTGAGAAAAGTGAAAAAAGCTAAAATACTTAGCGCCAATCATTTTAAAAAACAATATTCTGTATCAAAAACCCTTCACTCCTGATGAAGGGTTTTTAATTTTATGGAATAAAAACACCAATAAGGCAAAAAATAGGGTTACTGTTAAAAGATTGACAATGGGGGTTATGATTCCATGCTGAAGAAAAAAATCCTAATAAAACTTTTCATCATGCTCTCGCTGATGATCGTGCCATCATCATTTGTTAATTCAAATGAAGTTCATGCATTCAGCGGCCAGGTAATTCAAAAGGGTGCGGTTGGTGATGATGTGATTGAACTGCAGACCAGGCTGAAACATCTTGGCTTTTTTACAGGGAAAGTTACTGGTGTCTTCGGATGGCGAACCTACTGGGCCTTAAGGAATTTTCAATATGAATTTGGCTTGCCAATCGATGGTTTAGCGGGAGCGGCGACAAAAGCCAAACTCGTAAAAGCAACAAAAAACTATAATGCTGCCAAGTCTTCAACAGCAAGGAAGTCAAAACCCAAAAAATCTCCGGCGAAAACGACAGCTGTTAATATACCGAATGGATTCTCTCAAAATGATATCCGTTTAATGGCGAATGCTGTTCATGGGGAATCAAGGGGCGAACCCTATATCGGCCAGGTTGCGGTAGCAGCTGTTATTTTGAACCGCGTTAATAGTTCTTCGTTTCCAAACACCGTTTCAGGAGTCATCTTTGAGCCTGGTGCTTTTACCGCTGTGGCTGACGGACAAATTTGGCTGACACCCAATGAAACTTCAAAAAAGGCGGTATTGGATGCCCTGAATGGATGGGATCCAACAGGTGAGGCATTATACTATTTTAACCCTGCCACCGCAACAAGCGGCTGGATTTGGGGGAGGCCTCAAATTAAGAGGATTGGAAAACATATTTTTTGCAAGTAGCGGGGTGAATAGAATTGATTAGAGGAATTTTAATAGGTATTCTAGTGATTGGTATTGCCGGAACAGCTTACTGGGGGTATCAAGAGCATCAAGAAAAAAACGCTGTTCTTTTGAACGCCGAAAACAATTACCAGCGGGCTTTTCACAATCTTTCCTATCGCATGGATTTATTGCACGATAAAATTGGTGCAACCCTGGCCATGAATTCAAGGCGCTCTCTGTCTCCATCATTAATAGAAGTTTGGCGGCTTACGTCGCAGGCACATGGGGATGTCGGGCAGCTGCCATTGACCCTCCTGCCGTTTAATAAGACGGAGGAATTTTTGGCGAATATCGGAAATTTCAGCTACCGTACAGCAGTAAGGGATTTAGACAAGGAACCGTTAACGAAAGACGAGTATGAAACATTAAAGGTCCTATATAAGCAGTCAGATCAAATTCAAAATGAATTGCGGAATGTCCAGCATTTGGTGTTGAAAAATAATTTGCGCTGGATGGATGTAGAGCTGGCGCTGGCATCTGGTAAGGAAAGTACGGATAACACGATTATTGACGGCTTCAAAACAGTTGAAAAAACCGTAACTGGATATGATGAATCAGACCAAGGGCTAACATTTGCCAATATGCAGAAAAAGGATGAAAATTTTAAAAAAATAAAAGGAAAAACCATCAGCCGAAAAGAAGCCATCAGTATTGCCAAAAAATATTTGAAATTTAGTGGAAATGCTGAAGTGAAGGCGACTGAAAACGGCAATGGCTCTGATTATGGCTTTTACAGTGTTTCCATTAAAAATAAACAAAATGGTCAGGAGGCAAGTATGGATATTACCAAAAAAGCCGGTCATCCGATTTGGTTTATGAATAATCGGGAGATAAAAAAGCAGGCCATAAGTTTAAATGAGGCATCCAATAAGGCGAAAGCTTTTTTAATGGAAACGGGATTTAAGGATTTAGAAGGCTTTGAAAGCACCCAATTTGACAATGTTGGCGTTTTTAATTTTGTTACGAACCTAAACGGAATACGAATTTATCCAGAAGCCGTTAAAGTGAAAGTGGCGCTTGATAATGGGGATATTATCGGACTATCTGCCGAGGAATATTTAAAATCTTTCCAAACGAGAAAGTTTGAAAAGCCAGCCCTTACGATGGAACAGGCACGATCGATGGTTAATCCTAATTTAAAGGTAATGGAAGACCGCCAGGCTGTCATTGTGAATGATTTAAATGAAGAGGTTTTATGCTATGAGTTCCTGGGGACGATTGGAAATGATACCTATCGAATTTTTATTAATGCCAAGAACGGGTATGAAGAAGAAGTGGAAAAACTAAAAAATACCGAGAAAATATATGAAGATGTCATATAAGGAAAAGCTGCGGCTTTTCCTTGTTTTTTAATATAAATGAAATGGTTAAAATAATAGGTATATTGCTTTGGAGTGGATGGTTTATGAAAAAAGTAGAAAGTATATTGATTAAGGTTATTGTCATACAGTTTATTTTTCTATTTTTATCACAGTTATTTTTTCATCAGTTTAATACCGGATTAGAGCTCCAGCAATTAAGGAAGTATGAAGGTGTCGATGAAAATACATTTTCGGAAATTCTTCAAACGTTCCAAGACAGGAAATAAAGAATAAAGCAGGTTATCCTGCTTTATTTTTATTGATATACAAGTAATTTTAATAAGCATTCCAATATCTTATGGTAAAATAGACAGAAGACATTTGCTTCAGACAAGCATGAAATTAGGAGGATTTATGAATAAAAAATTATCAATCGCAATTGACGGGCCTGCTGCAGCCGGGAAAAGTACAGTAGCAAAAATTGTTGCGGAAAATTTATCCTATATTTATATTGACACAGGTGCAATGTATCGGGCATTGACATATAAAGCTACTGCAAACAAGTTTAACCTTGAAGAGGAACATGCTTTAATAGACCTACTTTTTGCAACAAAAATTGAATTATTTCCCTCTGACAAGGGGCAATTAGTTTTCCTTGACAATGTGGATGTTACGGACGAGATTCGTTCTCGAGAAGTGACCAATTCTGTATCATTTGTTGCCAAGCATCCGCAGGTAAGGAAAGAAATGGTTATTAGGCAGCAGGCCTTTGCTGAAAATGGCGGTGTTGTCATGGATGGCCGTGATATAGGCACTCATGTGCTGCCGAATGCGGAAGTCAAGGTATTTTTACTCGCAAGTGTCGAGGAAAGAGCATTAAGGCGGCATAGTGAAAATCTGCAAAAAGGATTCCAATCTGATTTAGAGAAATTAAAAGAAGAAATTGCACGAAGAGATAAAATAGACTCGGAAAGAGAAGCAGCACCATTGAAAAAAGCGGATGATGCAATCGAAATCGACACCACCTCTTTGACCATTCCAGAAGTCGTTGAAAAAATTATGGCTTTGGTGCACGAAAGGATTGGATAAACTTGACGTTCTATGATTTTGCAAAAAATGTGGTATCAGGGGTTTTTAAACCCTTGTACAGAATCAAGGCTATTGGGGCAGAAAATGTTCCTCAAGAAGGAGGTGTTCTTCTGTGCTCCAATCATATTCATAATTTCGACCCGATTGTGGTTGGAATTATGGCACCAAGACCTGTTCACTTTATGGCAAAGGAAGAGATTTTCCGTGTCCCGGTATTGGGGGGAATTGTCAGGAAATGCAATGCTTTCCCTGTTAAAAGGGGCATGAGTGACAGAGAGGCCTTAAGGAATGGGCTAAATGTTTTAAAAGAAGGGCATGTGCTGGGTCTTTTTCCTGAAGGTACAAGAAGTAAAACGGGAGAACTGGGGAAAGGGCTTGCCGGGGCCGGTTTTTTTGCTTTAAGGACAGAGGCACAGGTTGTCCCTTGCGCCGTCATTGGTCCGTATAAAAGTTTTAAGAAGCTTAAAGTGGTTTACGGAAAACCGATTAATATGGCTGAATCGAGAAAAGCGAAAGCTTCCGCAGAAGATGTTACTGAATTAATTATGTCAGAAATTCACAAACTAATAACCGAGCATCGATAGGTTCTGCTTGACAAAACAGCATATTTGTAAGAAGTTAATAAAGAGATTCTTTTTAGAAAATTCTTTTGAAAATTCTTTTAATTTTTCCCTGTATGGTGGTGAATGCCCGCGCATCCGCCCAATCATATATAGATATTTAGCAGGAAATGGATTAAGGAGGAATACATATGTCGGAAGATTTAAATCAAGTTGAAGTGAGAAACTTTGAAGTTGGAGACAAAGTAACAGGACAAGTTACTAAAGTAGAAGAAAAACAGGTGCTGGTTGATATTCAAGGCAGCAAACTTGATGGCATTATCCCGATTAGCGAGTTGTCAAGCCTGCATATTGAAAAAGCATCCGATGCAGCCGCTGAGGGGGATGAGCTGGAGCTTGAAGTCCTAAAAGTGGAAGAGGAAGCCTTAATCCTTTCTAAAAGAAAGGTTGATGCCGAGAGAGCTTGGGATCATTTAGAAAAACAATACCAAAGCGGAGAGGTCTTTGAAGCGGAGGTAAAGGATGTTGTGAAGGGCGGCCTTGTGGTTGATCTTGGCGTTCGCGGTTTTGTACCAGCGTCTTTAGTTGAAGCTTATTTTGTGGAAGATTTCTCTGATTACAAGGGACGTACTCTTACCTTTAAAATTGTAGAACTCGATAAAGAAAAGAATCGGTTAATTCTTTCCCATCGTGTTGTTGTGGAAGAAGAAAAAGGAAAGCAGAAACAAAATCTCCTTGAGGCACTTCAAGTCGGACAAGTGATTGATGGTACAGTCCAAAGAATTACCGATTTTGGAGCCTTCGTTGATATTGGCGGAATTGATGGTCTTGTTCATATTTCCCAATTATCGTATGAACATGTTGATAAGCCGGGAGACGTTGTCCATGAAGGCCAAAAAGTTCAAGTAAAGGTTTTGGGTGTTGACCGTGATAATGAAAGAATTTCTCTATCAATTAAAGAAACACTTCCTGGACCTTGGTTCAATATTGCTGAAAAAGCACCAAAAGGAAGCACGTTAAAAGGAACGGTTAAAAGATTGGTTTCATACGGTGCCTTTGTTGAAGTATTCCATGGAGTAGAAGGACTTGTTCACATTTCACAAATAGCTCATAAGCATATCGGAACACCGCACGAGGTGTTAAAAGAAGGGCAGGAAGTAAACGTTAAGGTACTCGATGTTAATGAGCAGGATCAGCGTTTATCTTTAAGCATTAAAGAACTTCTGGAAAAAGAAGTAGAAGAGAACGTTGATTATGAACTGCCGGAGGAGTCAAAAGGCTTCCAGCTGGGTGAAGTAATTGGCGATAAATTAAAGAATCTAGGAAAATAATGGTGATTTTACGTGTCTAGATCTGAACGAAAATGGGACCACATTCGCTATGCTCTTGCAAACGAGCATGAACGTTCTACAGCTTTTGATGATATCAAATTTATTCACCAGAGCTTACCAAATATCAGTGTGACCGATGTTCGATTAGACCATTCCATTGGCGGACTTTATTTAAGTTCGCCAATTTTTATCAATGCGATGACAGGCGGCGGCGGGGAAAAAACGTATCGAATTAATAAAGAACTTGCCATGGTGGCGAAAGAAACTGGACTTGCGATGGCGGTTGGTTCACAAATGGCTGCGGTGAAGGATAAAAGCCAGAAATATACTTTTGAGGTTGTCCGCAAAGAGAATTCAACCGGCCTCGTGATTGCCAATCTTGGGGCTGAGGCAAGTCCTGATGAGGCAAAGGCTGCCATTGAAATGGTTGAGGCAAATGCTTTGCAAATCCATTTAAACGTTATTCAAGAACTAACCATGCCGGAGGGCGACAGGGATTTTACAGGGGCCTTTAAAAGGATTGAAGCCATTGTACGAGATGCTGAAGTTCCTGTTATTGTGAAAGAGGTTGGGTTTGGAATGTCTCGGGAAACAGTCGAGCTCCTTTCAACCATTGGTGTAACAATCGTGGATGTTGGCGGTTTTGGCGGAACCAATTTTGCTGATATTGAAAATAAACGGAGGGAGAAGGCCTATTCGTTTTTTTCTGATTGGGGTATTCCTACTCCGGTTTCAATCATGGAAGCGGTGTCGACTTCATGCAGCATGTCTATCATTGGATCGGGCGGTTTCCTTGGCAGCGGTGATATGGTGAAGGGATTGGCAATCGGTGCAGATGCTATAGGTATCGCCGGTCATTTTTTACGTATTTTGGTCAAAGACGGTGTCGAATCGTTAAAGAATGAAATTGATAATATTCATGCTGAAATGATTACCATTATGGCAGCACTTGGAGCAAGATCCATTAAGGAAGTAAAAAAGGCTCCGTTAATGATATCCGGTGAAGTCTATCATTGGTTAAATCAAAGGGGTATTGATACAAAATCATTCAGCCGGCGTTCTATTTTATAATAAACAAAGCTCCCGCTAATAGATGCGGGAGCTTTGTTTATTATGGGGCTTCATTATACTTTCCATCGTTTAATCCTCTTGCTTCCTCAGGGCTTGATAGCTTTGTTGCCCCAGGGTAATGCAATGCATGATCCCGGTCTGATTCCACTCTTCTGCTCGCTTTTAATTTCTTTTCATGGCGGTCCTTTCCCATCCTTCACACCTCCTCTTTATATCATGATTAACTGTGAAAATATTATTCAAGAATGTATGAAATTACATAAAGCATACCAATAATGAAAATAATAGGAGGTGTGTGCTGTGGAAGGGGCGATGTTTTATTGGATTTGTTGGCTGTTATGGATTTATGTAACTTTTTTTATGGATAAGAAAAACAATTTTCGCTTTAGGCTTTCTGTTATTATTTTAGTTGTTATTAATTTGGCAGACCAACATTTTACCTTGGGTCGTTTTGAAATTTACTCAGGGGGAATATGCCTATTGATATTGTCCTATATTCTCTTTAGCCAAGAAAAAGGGAGAGCTATCTTCTATTATTTTATTTGTTCTTACATCATTACCATGGCTTATGTAACGTTTCATTTATTTGAAATTTTTGATCCCATTTGGATTATTTTTAAAAAGGAATGGATGATGGGCATTTGCTTTGGATATTTAGCTGTCCTGTTGCAAAAGACATTAAAGTGCAGGCTGTTGATTATCATTTGCGGCACCATGCAGGGTGAATTGTTATATGCCTATATATTAAGTAAATTCGAATTACCCTACTCCATCGGAGCGTTAGCCTATTTAGATGTCTGCTCATTAACCGTCATTTTACTTGTAATTTGGAGTTTTTTGGAAAATGGAGGCTCCATCCTGCAGCAGTATTTCCATTTCTTTGAAAAAGGGAAACAAAAATCCTCATAAAATGGATTATTATTATGCTTTTCATTGCGGGAAATGATGAACATTTGCTAAAATATAAAAGTTAGACCCTTCTATCTTTAAGAAGGGTTTATTTCATCATTAGCACTGAATTGCATTTGTTCTAAGGATAAATGACAAATTAGAATGTTTAATATAAGGATAGAAAGGGTGGCGATCGAAATGGTGAAACCAGTAATTGCCATTGTTGGACGGCCAAATGTAGGAAAATCGACGATATTTAATCGGATTGTTGGTGACCGTGTTTCTATTGTCGAGGATGTTCCCGGCGTTACAAGAGATCGTATTTACAGTTCAGGAGAATGGCTGACACATGAATTTAATATTATCGATACAGGCGGTATTGATATCGGTGATGAACCGTTTTTGGAGCAGATCCGTCAGCAGGCTGAGGTAGCCATGGATGAAGCGGATGTGATCATTTTCCTGACAAATGGCAGGGAGGGCGTCACGGGAGCCGATGAAGAAGTGGCGAAAATTTTATATAAAACGAAAAAACCTGTTGTTCTTGGTGTCAATAAGATTGATAACCCGGAAATGCGTGAGCTTATTTATGATTTTTATGCACTTGGATTCGGCGAGCCGATTCCAATTTCAGGATCACATGGCATCGGCCTTGGGGATTTACTAGACGAAGCGGCAAAATATTTCCCAAAAGAAAAACAGATGGAATATGATGCAGATGTGATTAAGTTCTCATTAATAGGAAGACCAAATGTTGGGAAATCATCACTTGTCAATGCGATTTTAGGTGAGGATCGGGTTATTGTCAGCAATATTGCCGGGACAACCCGTGATGCTGTCGACTCTCCTTATACATATGAGGGACATAAATATGTCATAATTGATACAGCAGGGATAAGGAAAAAAGGAAAAGTATATGAAAGTACAGAAAAATATAGTGTACTCCGGGCACTAAGGGCAATTGAACGTTCGGATGTTGTTCTTGTTGTCATCAATGCAGAAGAAGGAATCATCGAACAGGATAAGAAGATTGCCGGCTATGCACATGAGGCGGGCAGGGCGGTTGTCATTGTCGTAAACAAATGGGATGCCATTGAAAAAGATGAAAAGACCATGAAGGAATTTGAACAGAAGATTCGCGATCATTTTCTGTTTTTGAGTTACGCACCGATTGTTTTCTTATCTGCTAAGACAAAAAAACGGATTCATACATTATTGCCAATGATTAATATGGCGAGCGAAAATCATTCGATGCGGGTTGAAACAAGTGTGCTGAATGACATTATTATGGATGCAACCGCAATGAATCCTACTCCGACTGACAAGGGGAAACGGTTAAAAATTTACTATACCACTCAGGTGGCAGTAAAACCGCCGACGTTTGTTGTTTTTGTTAACGAACCAGAGCTATTACATTTTTCCTATGAGCGCTTCCTCGAAAATCGGATTAGAGATGCTTTTGGATTTGAGGGAACCCCTATCAAAATTTTTGCACGAGAAAGAAAATAAAGACGAGGCGGGTGTTTACGAATGCAGGACAAGAAAGAAGTAATAACCATTGCCGGCGCAGGCAGCTGGGGAACCGCATTAGCAATGGTGCTGGCAGATAACGGTCATAAAGTCCGGCTTTGGAGCCATTGTGAAGAACAGGTAACGGAAATTAATCAATTTCATACGAACAAAAAATATTTACCGGAAATTGTTTTGCCGGAATTAATTACGGCGGTTGGTTCACTTCATGATGCATTAGCAGGTGTTGACACGATCATTTTAGCTGTGCCAACTAAGGCAATTCGGGAAGTTCTTGGGAAAATCCGTGAAGTCCTCGCGGGACCGATTACCATTGCACATGTCAGTAAAGGGATTGAACCGGATACACTGCTGCGGATAACAGAAATGATTAAGGAAGAAATGCCAAGAGAGCTCCTTAAAGATGTAGTTGTCCTCTCCGGGCCTAGTCATGCTGAAGAAGTTAGTTTAAGGCACCCGACAACCGTTACAGTTAGTTCGGAAAATATGGATGCAGCCGAAAAAATACAGGATTTATTTATCAATCACAATTTTCGTGTTTATACCAACTCGGATGTGGTTGGTGTTGAAATTGGAGGAGCATTAAAGAATATTATTGCCTTGGCAGCTGGAATTACCGATGGGCTCGGTTATGGGGATAACGCAAAGGCGGCATTAATGACAAGAGGTTTAGCTGAGATAACTCGTCTTGGTACAAAAATGGGCGCCAATCCGTTAACTTTTTTAGGCTTAACCGGTATTGGTGATTTAATTGTGACATGTACAAGTGTTCATTCAAGAAACTGGAGAGCTGGGAATCTGTTAGGAAAAGGGAAAAATCTTAATGAAGTGCTTGAAAATATGGGAATGGTTGTGGAAGGTGTCAGGACCACCAAAGCAGCCTACCAGCTGGCGAAAATGTATGATGTGAATATGCCGATTACCTTCGCCCTATATAATGTGTTATTTAATGGAAAAAATCCAAAAGATGCGGTGGATGTTTTAATGGCACGCGGAAAAACAAATGAAATGGAAGAATTGGTAAACATATTGGGTGAAAGAAATTTATAAACTGAAAAATGTGCTTTTTCATCAAGAAAATAGGCGTTCTAATGATACGCTTTTTAGCCCGATTGCATACAATGCAACGAAGTAACTTGGTAGTATGACGCCTGGAGTATGGGTATTTTAGTCCTGCTTTGCTGAAGTAAAGAAATCGCCCCTCTTTACTTCAGTTTTTTTATGCTTTGGCCAGTTAAACTTGCTTGCGCGATTTGCACTCCAGGCGCTTCGCTTTCCACTCTATTCAAAGTATAAAAAATCACCAATATACTTTAACATAGGTTATCTCTTTGTTATAATTAATCTTCGAATAAAGGGGGAATAGCGCTTGTCACCTGGAATGCTGAAGATGTGGATATCGGTAGCGGGAATGGCTTTTATGTTTTTGGCCATCCTTTGTATTTATGTTAGCCGTTACAAGTTAAAAGGAGGACTCCGTTTTCTCGCAGCCATTTTTGCTTATATTTTTATGATTGCTGCAGGTATATCTCTTATTGTCGTATTTCTTGGATAGGTGAAGAAACTACATAAATTTAAAGGTGATTATATGAAATGGAACTTGCTTGCCTGCATTTTTGCCGCTGCCATACTGCTTTCTGGATGTATGTATCCCGAAAAGGAGCTGGCAAAGAACCAAATTCCTTACAAGGATCAAATCCAAACTGTACAAACCGCGATTGATGGTTTTCGAAAGGATAATGGCGGGATTCTGCCAATTAAAACGAAGGAAGCTGAAACACCGGTTTATCAAAAATACCCGATAGATTTTAAAAAAATTACTCCGAAGTACATGGCGGAGCCGCCGGGAAATGCTTTTGAAAGCGGCGGCATTTTTCAGTACGTAATTGTCGATGCAGAAACCGATCCAACTGTGAAATTACTTGATTTAAGAATGACCGAAACTATCCGTGATCTAAATTTAAGAATTAAATCGCAGGGGTACCCGCCTTTTAAGACACAGATAGCAAAAAATGTTTTTTCGCTTGATTTTAAGAAACTAGGGTATGAAAAACCTCCATACGTTGTTAGTCCTTTTACCAATCAAAATTTATCACTTGTCATTACAGGCAGCGGGGAAGTATTTGTTGATTATCGTCCGGACCTTTATCAGGCACTAAAAAAGAAGAATAATGCTGTAAAACCTGGAGAAGATATTCGTTCTCTTTTAGTGGAGGATTCCATGTTTGTCCCTGCTTATTCACTGCCATATACGATTGATGCAAAATCAAAAGAACCCGTTTTTTTAGAAGAATAAGATAAACCTTCACATATTTTAATCATATCCCTTTACCTGCGAAATATATTGTAGGAGAAGGGTTTTTTTGTTTAAAAATAATGATTCTGTATCCGTGATTAATTATAAATGGAAACCCTCTATTTTTTAAACTCTTCAAATTCTGCTGAATTAAAGCATATTGTGAATTTTTCATAAGGGGGTAAAAAATTTTGCAAAAGTGTCATAACCATATAGGACAACATCATAAACATATACTGTCCAAAAATACCTAAATGGATTGCATTATCCCACTTTAGTCTATGATCGGGAGGGGATCACTTGGAAAAGGTTGATATTTTTAAAGATATCGCCGAAAGAACAGGCGGCGATATATATTTAGGAGTAGTAGGAGCTGTAAGAACTGGTAAATCAACATTCATTAAAAAATTCATGGAGCTGGTTGTATTACCGAATATAAACAGTGAAGCTGAAAGATCTCGAGCCCAGGATGAACTTCCGCAAAGTGCAGCAGGAAAAACCATTATGACTACGGAGCCGAAGTTTGTGCCTAATCAAGCAGCAACGGTACATGTGGATGAGGGATTAAATGTTAATATCAGGCTGGTTGATTGTGTTGGCTATACTGTTCCCGGTGCAAAAGGATATGAAGATGAAAATGGTCCAAGGATGATTAATACACCGTGGTATGAGGAGCCAATTCCTTTCCATGAAGCGGCAGAAATCGGCACAAGAAAAGTTATTCAGGAACATTCGACCATCGGGGTTGTCGTCACAACCGACGGGACGATTGGAGAAATTCCAAGAAGCAACTATATTGAAGCAGAGGAAAGAGTTATTGAAGAGCTGAAGGAGGTTGGCAAACCATTTATTATGGTTGTGAACAGTGCCCAGCCATATCATCCCAGCACAGAAACGCTTAGGTCGAACCTGGCGGAAAAATACGATATTCCGGTCATTGCCATGAGTGTGGAAAGTATGCGGGAGAGCGATGTGTTAAATGTTCTTCGCGAAGCACTTTATGAATTCCCTGTACTTGAAGTAAATGTAAATCTCCCAAGCTGGGTGATGGTGCTGCGTGAAAATCACTGGCTGCGGGAAAGCTATCAAGATGCTGTAAAGGAAACAGTGAAAGATATCAAGAGATTAAGAGATGTCGATCGTGTTGTTCAGCAATTCAGTGATTTTGAATTCATTGACCGAGCAGGTTTAGCAGGTGTTGAGATGGGTTCAGGAGTTGCAGAAATTGATTTATTTGCCCCCGATGAATTATATGATGATATTTTAAAAGAAATAGTCGGGGTAGAAATTAGAGGAAAAGATCATCTGCTTGAGCTGATGCAGGATTTTGCTCATGCAAAAGCGGAATACGATCATATTGCCGACGCTTTAAAAATGGTTAAGCAGACTGGCTATGGCATAGCATCGCCCACACTCTCAGATATGAGTCTTGAAGAGCCGGAGATTATTCGTCAAGGTGCAAGATTTGGGGTAAGGCTGAGAGCTGTGGCGCCATCGATTCATATGATAAAAGTCGATGTCGAATCGGAATTTGCTCCCATCATTGGTACGGAAAAGCAAAGTGAGGAGCTTGTCCGTTACCTGATGCAGGACTTTGAGGACGACCCGCTTTCCATTTGGAATTCTGATATTTTTGGGCGCAGCCTTAGTTCCATTGTCCGTGAAGGTATTCAAGCGAAACTTTCTTTAATGCCGGAAAATGCAAGGTATAAATTAAAAGAAACCTTAGAGAGAATTATAAATGAGGGTTCAGGCGGATTAATTGCTATTATCCTTTAGCATCAAGACTCCCAAACGGAGTCTTTTTTTGCTTTTTTAAAGAAAATTATCGAGTAAAAAAGTCAAAAATAGTAGAATTTTGTTGAATTAAAGAAAAGATTACCATTATTTCATGAATTCTTCTTGATAAGCTGTATTGATTATGATAATCTTTTAACAGAATTACGTTATAGTGCCCTGAAGCCTTTATTTTATTGGGTTTTTATTAAAAAAATAGATTTAAGATATGTAAGCAGCTAATTTGTATTTTTTTAGTAAAAAAGCCGCGCTATCAACGTATAGAAATAAGAAAATTTGTTTAGAAATGTAGATAAGACTCTTATTTACGGATCTTTACTATATCCTTGGGAGGAGGTGAATGGCATGAACAAGACAGAACTAATTAATGCAGTAGCTGAAGCTAGCGAGCTTTCTAAAAAGGATGCTACAAAAGCAGTTGATGCTGTTTTTGATGCGATTTTAGAAGCTTTAAAAAATGGTGATAAAGTGCAATTAATCGGTTTTGGTAACTTTGAAGTACGCGAGCGTGCAGCACGTAAAGGACGTAATCCGCAAACAGGTGTTGAAATCGAAATCGCTGCAAGCAAGGTTCCAGCATTCAAACCAGGTAAGGCGCTTAAGGACGCAGTAAAATAATTACATACCTTTATTGCTTTAAGCGTATGCTTTAGGCAAAAGGCCGTGGACTTGTCCGCGGCCTTTTTTCTATTCTAAAAGCTTTATGAGTGAGAAGGGTTTGTTTTTTGCCTCCATTTAAATGATTATGCTAATATGTATTTGTCATCTATAATTGGCATAACATTAGGGGGTATTTAGAATGTCACAGGTAAACCGTGCCCAAATTGAAGAAGCGGTACGTTTAATATTAGAAGCAATCGGCGAAGATCCAAACCGTGAAGGGCTGCTAGATACGCCAAAACGAGTTGCAAAAATGTATGAAGAGGTTTTTAGCGGGTTAAATGAGGATCCAAAACTGCATTTTGAGACGATTTTTAGTGAAGACCACGAGGAATTAGTACTAGTTAAGGATATCCCTTTTTATTCCATGTGCGAACATCATTTGGTTCCTTTCTTCGGTAAGGCGCATGTGGCTTATATCCCGCAAAATGGCCGTGTGACGGGTTTAAGTAAACTTGCGAGGGCTGTTGAGGCCGTAGCGAAAAGACCTCAGCTGCAAGAGCGGATCACCTCTGCCATTGCCGACAGCATTATGGATAAACTCGAACCGCATGGGGTAATGGTCGTCGTGGAAGCGGAGCATATGTGCATGACGATGCGCGGAGTAAAAAAACCCGGATCAAAAACAGTTACGACCGCCGTCCGCGGTACTCTTGCGGAGGACTCTATCGCACGTTCTGAAGTACTTTCCTTAATAAAATATTAAAGGGCTGAAAATGAGGGGTGAATTGATTGGAAAAACGTCAAACGCAAAACAGCGATTATGTAGTGATTAAAGCCATAGATGATGGTGTTAGTGTAATCGGATTAACAAGGGGTTCTGATACAAGATTTCATCATTCGGAAAAACTCGACAAGGGAGAAGTAATGCTTGCCCAGTTTACAGAACATACCTCTGCGATCAAAATCAGAGGGAATGCGAAAATTCTTACCCAATATGGAGAGGTTGAAAGCGAAATGAAGAAATAAAATGTGGAAATGTAATTATTTTGTGAATTTCCGCTCATTATCCTTCTTTTATGTTATAATGGTGACTGCTTGTCTATGGCAGTACCTGCAATAGATTGCTGTAATTACGTGTGAATTTTTCTTATTGAATGAGGAATAAGAATACATAAAGACATACAACTTCGGGGAAGCAAGGGTGATTAGAATGCAAGATATTCGACAAAAATATTCATATATCAAAGAGAAAGTCGAAAAACGTGTGTTTGACACATACTTGCTCAAGTATATCGATCCTCCCATTATTGATGAGGATAAGCTGCTTATTCTCATTTCCATCATGGATCGACTCGATTTATCATTTAAGGAAATGGAAAACTATGCTGTTTCGACCATGCTTATTCAAATTGCCCTTGATACCCATGAACATATTTTAACGTTTTCAGCGGATGAAAAACGCCGGCAGCTGACCGTTTTAGCGGGAGATTATTTCAGCGGATTATATTATAAGCTTCTTGCGGAATCAGAAGACATCTCGATGATCAAGTCGCTCTCAAAAGGGGTTAAAGCGGTCAACGAACATAAAATTTCCCTTTATCATCATGAGTCAAAAGAAATCGAGAAGCTTATTACGAGCATTCAATTGATTGAAAGCTCCTTACTGGCGAAGCTGTCTGAATATTTTAAAGTGGACTTATGGAATGATTTCTTGGCAAATTTGTTTTTATTTAAGAGGCTTCTTCATGAAAAACAGCAATTTATCCGTGGAGAGGAATCCATTGTTTTCAAAGCATTAAAAAAAATGATTTTTTCCATTGATGATTTTAAAAAATCGTTTTCAAAGGAACAATCAGGCCATTTAATAAGGGTATGTGACAATTATCTGGAAATTTCCAAACAAAAGATTGAAAAAGGAATCATGCAGCTTCCTTATCTCAATGACTTTTTGGAAAGTAGAATCACTGCGATGCTAAAGCAGCATCAGCCATATGTGAAAACTTTTGCGGAAGAAGGGTAAAAACATGCAGCAGTCGAAAGAAGAAAGAGTTCATCATGTGTTTGAGAAAATTTCGGAAAACTATGATAAAATGAACTCTGTTATCAGTTTTCAGCAGCACATCAAGTGGCGCAGAGATACGATGAAGCGGATGGATGTACAGCCCGGTTCAAAGGCTCTCGATGTGTGCTGCGGCACTGCTGATTGGACGATTGCTTTGGCGGAGGCGGTTGGTCCTGACGGAGAGGTAACCGGTTTGGACTTCAGTCAAAACATGCTTAATGTCGGAATTGAGAAAGTGAAAAAGCTTGGACTTAATCAAGTAAAACTCATTCACGGCAATGCCATGGAAATCCCTTTTCCTGATAATAGCTTTGATTATGTCACGATTGGTTTTGGTTTAAGAAATGTACCTGACTATATGCAGGTTTTAAAAGAGATGCATCGGGTCGTTAAGCCCGGCGGTATGGTCGTTTGTCTTGAAACATCTCAGCCGACCTTAATTGGTTACAGGCACCTTTTTTATTTTTATTTCCGTTTCATTATGCCGATATTTGGCAAGTTATTTGCGAAAAGCTATCAGGAATATTCCTGGCTGCAGGAATCTGCACGCGATTTTCCTGGAATGAAAGTTCTGGCCCGGATGTTTGAGCAGGCCGGCTTAACGAACGTAAAATATAAATCTTATAGCGGCGGCGCAGCAGCCCGCCATATTGGATATAAGAAATAGATGCTGGATTGAAACAGGATGAAAAGCTGGGTGAATACAAATGAAATTAAAAATGATGTATTCATTTTTGAATTCGGATATTAACATAATAGAAAAAATGCTAGAAGAGACAATCCAAGCTGAATCTCTTCTTTTAAAACAAGCTTCTATGCATACATTACAAGCCGGAGGAAAAAGAATTCGTCCTGTTTTTGTTTTGCTTGGAGGTAAATTTGGACAATATGACATTAATATAATTAAAAATGCGGCGGTAGCGCTGGAATTGATTCACATGGCATCATTGGTCCATGATGATGTAATTGATGATGCCGACCTTCGCAGGGGCCAACCCACAGTAAAATCAAAGTGGGATAACAAAATTGCGATGTATACCGGTGACTTTGTTTTTGCCCTTGCCTTAGAATTAATGACCAATATTGAAAAGCCATTATCCCATAAAATTTTGGCAGATACCATTGTGGAAGTGACAGTTGGTGAAATCCAACAAATTCGTGATAAATATAGATATAATCAACATCTTCGTGACTATCTCCGCAGAATTAAAAGAAAGACTGCTTTATTAATTGCCGCCAGCTGCCAATTAGGGGCCATTGCTGCAGATGTCGAGGAATCCGTGCACAAAAAGCTGTACCGCTTTGGGTATTATGTCGGTATGTCTTTTCAGATTACCGACGATATCTTAGATTTTACGGCAACGGAGAAGGAGCTTGGAAAGCCGGCAGGAAGTGACCTTTTACAAGGGAATATTACCGCTCCGGCACTTTTTGCGATGGAAAATAAAGAACTGTCTAAATTAATCCCAACAGTTCATGAAGGTATGCATCCGCAAGAAATCGAAAAAATCATTACGCTGATCAAACAATCCAGCGCCATTGAAAAATCAGTCGCTTTAAGTGACCGGTATTTAAATAAAGCGCTCGAAATCCTTGAAGAATTACCCGCAAATAAAGCCAAAAAAACGCTCCGTGATATTGCTAAGTTCATTGGGAGACGTAAGTTCTAGGTTATCATTAAACTTGTAAAATATTCAAAACAGTGGTAATATTTTTCGTGGATTGTTTTTTTGATAACAATCATGATACATAATGATTTTAGGAGTGGAATTGATGGAAAAAACCTTTTTAATGATCAAGCCGGACGGAGTACAACGTAATTTAATCGGCGAAATCGCAGCACGTTTTGAGAGAAAGGGATTTCAGTTGGTTGGGGCTAAATTAATGAGCATTCCGACACAACTTGCCGAGCAGCATTACGGTGAACATAAAGAACGTCCATTCTTTGGCGAATTGGTTGATTTTATTACATCCGGACCTGTTTTCGCGATGGTTTGGCAGGGTGAAAATGTAATTGCAACAGCTCGTCAAATGATGGGTTCAACAAATCCAAAGGATGCTCTGCCTGGCACAATCCGCGGCGATTTTGGTTTAACTGTCGGGAAAAATGTCATTCACGGCTCTGATTCACTTGCAAGTGCTGAACGTGAAATTGGCTTGTTTTTTAAAGAATCGGAATTAGTAGAGTATACAAAAAAAATCAACGAATGGATTTATTAATCCTAGAGCTCAGGCACTTGTATAATTTTATACAAGTGCTTTTTTTGTATACGATTACAAAAAATCTTCCTTGTTTTCTGAATTCTCCTACTATGTTTATTGAGCATGATGTGATATATTGATACATAATTCTTTAATGAGTTGAAGGGGGAAAGAGTATGGGAATGAGATACCTGACAGCGGGTGAATCCCATGGACCGCAGCTTACGACAATTTTAGAAGGTCTCCCTGCGGGAATGCCGCTTGCGGCCGCGGATATTAATGAAGGGCTGGAACGGCGGCAAAAGGGATACGGCCGTGGAAGAAGAATGCAAATCGAAAAGGATACAGTTGAAATCGTTTCTGGTGTAAGGCATGGGCTGACCCTCGGATCACCAATTGCCTTGGTTGTTAAGAACAATGACTGGAAGCATTGGACGAATATAATGGGGATTGAACCATTGGATGATCAGCAGGAAGAAGATATTAAACGGAAGGTTACACGCGCACGTCCGGGGCATGCAGATCTAAATGGGGCAATAAAATATGGACACCGGGATATGCGCAATGTACTGGAGCGTTCATCAGCTCGTGAAACCACCGTTAGAGTGGCTGCGGGTGCTGCTGCAAAGAAGCTCTTAGCATTAGTCGGCATACATATTACTGCACATGTCATTGAAATAGGCGGAGTAAAGGCGGATGTGGATGCTTCCTTAACATTTGAGGAATTAAAAGAACGGGCAGAGAGTTCTCCGGTTCGATGCGCAGATCCTAATGCAGAGACGAAAATGATGAAAGCTATTGATGAAGCTAAGGAAAATGGGGATTCAATTGGCGGGATCGTCGAGGTTATTGCAACAGGAATGCCTGCCGGAGTGGGAAGTTACGTACATTTTGATCGTAAATTAGATGCGAAAATAGCGGGTGCCATCGTAAGTATAAATGCTTTTAAAGGGGTTGAATTTGGAATCGGTTTTGAGGCTGCCCGAAAGCCGGGAAGTTCGGTCCATGATGAGATCGCCTGGGAGAAGGGCAAAGGATACTACCGTAAAACCAACCGCCTTGGCGGCTTTGAAGGCGGGATGACGACCGGCATGCCTATTGTTGTCCGAGGTGTCATGAAGCCGATTCCGACCTTATATAAACCGCTAATGAGTGTCGATATCGAGACAAAAGAGCCATTTGCTGCGAGCATTGAACGGTCAGACAGCTGTGCGGTCCCGGCTGCTGCGATAGTAGCAGAGCACGTTGTGGCATGGGAGCTGGCAAGTGCTCTTGTTGAACAATTTTACAGCGATCGTTTTGAAACCTTTACTGAAGAAATCAACCGGCAGCGTGAATTCGCGAGGGAATTTTAATGGATACGATTAATATTCATACCCAATCAAAAATCTATCCTGTTTTTGTAGGGAACGCTGCAACAAAAGATATTGCTCATTTTCTAATTAATCATTTTCCTAGTCTTACCAGAATATTAATGATTACTGATGAAACTGTGGCAGCCTTGCATCTTGATAGATTAAAACAAATTTTAAATCCATGGAATCCTGTTGTTTTTATAGCTCCGAGCGGAGAAAAAGCAAAAACCTTTGAGGTGTATTATGAGGCATTGTCAACGGCACTTGAAAATCGCCTTGACAGAAAGTCGGTCATTATATCATTAGGCGGCGGAGCGGTAGGCGATTTGTCAGGGTTTGTTGCGGCTTCCTTCATGAGAGGAATACCATTTATTCAAGTTCCAACCACCATTTTAGCGCATGACAGTGCTGTTGGCGGCAAGGTGGCAATTAATCATCCTTTGGGAAAAAATATGATTGGCGCCTTCCATCAGCCTGAGGCAGTATTTTATGATTTAGAATTGCTGCAGACTCTGCCTGCGAAGGAAATCCGGTCCGGTTTTGCTGAAGTAATTAAACATGCACTAATTTTTGATGCTGATTTTTATCAATGGCTGACGGTCAATATTCAGGATTTGAATTCCTTATCATCCAGCCAACTATCTGAAGTTTTAGTAAAAGGTATTCGTATTAAAAACGAATTTGTCAGTCAAGACGAAAGAGAGACGGGGATTCGGGCCTATTTAAATTATGGACATACGCTGGGGCATGCGATTGAAGCGGAAATGGGATATGGAAACATTACACACGGGGAAGCAGTTATGATCGGGATGATTTTTGCTTTAAAATTAAGCAGTGAACTATTAGGAGTGCCATTTGATTCAGTTAAATTTATTCAATGGGTCGAAAAGCTTGGATATATTACATGTATTCCAAGCCAACTTTCGAGCGAAAACCTGTTAAGCAGAATGAAACAGGATAAAAAGTCAGTTGGCGAAGCCATCCGTTTTGTGCTGCTGGAAAAATTAGGACAACCGGTGCTTAAAGAAATAGCCGATTCAATACTCTTAGGAAGAATAAAAGCATTTTAACAAGGGGGATTTTTATGATCAGAGGGGTGAGGGGAGCGACAACGGTCAGAAGTAATACAGAGGAAGAAATAATCCTTGCAGCGGAAGAGCTTATCGCTCATATGATTGAGGGAAATGAAATTCAACCGGATTTTGTCGCATCCGTATTTATTTCAATAACAGAGGATCTAACCGCCGCATTTCCCGCTAAGGCATTGCGGAAATTTGCAGGATGGACATATGTTCCAGTTATGTGTATGCGGGAAATTCCCGTTCCCGATTCTTTGAAAATGTGCATCAGGATTATGATGCATATCAATACAATCCAGCCCCAAGAACAAATAAAACATGTGTATCTTAGGGATGCTGTTATCCTAAGGCCTGATTTAAACAGCAGTATGCCCTTATAACATATAAATAATAAAAAGCAGGGAAGGAGTGGTTTGCATGCGTTGGAAAGAGCAGTTATTATCATTAACTCCTTATCAACCGGGAAAATCGATTGAATCAGTAAAAAAAGAATATAACCTCAAACACATTTTCAAACTAGCATCAAATGAAAATCCATTTGGCTGCTCGAAGCAGGTGCTTTCAGCTCTTCAATCGAACCTGACGAGTTTGGCCATTTACCCTGACGGATACGCAGTTAATTTAAGAGAGGAACTGGCAGCTTTTTTACAGGTAGATGAAGATGAATTAATTTTTGGAAACGGGTCGGATAACCTTATCCAAATCATTTCCAGGACCCTGTTGCATCCGAATGCCAGCACGATTATGGCTGCTCCAACTTTTTCCCAATATCGTCATAACGCGGTTATTGAAGGAGCAATTATAAAGGAGATCCCTCTGCAAAACGGACAGCATGATTTAGTGGCAATGCTTGAGGCAGTTGACGAAAAAACAAATATTATTTGGCTTTGCAGCCCAAATAATCCAACAGGTACTTATATACAGGAACAGAAATTACTATCTTTTCTTGACAAAGTGCCGTCCCGCATCCTCGTTGTTTTGGATGAGGCTTACTATGAATATGTAACAGCAGAAGATTATTATGATTCCATTGCTCTGACTCGGAAGTATAAAAATTTAATTGTTTTAAGAACTTTTTCAAAAATATACGGTCTCGCTGCCCTTAGGGTGGGGTATGGTGCTGCTAACCGGGCGATTATCAAAGCGCTTGAACCGGCTAGGGAGCCCTTTAATGTCAATTCCCTGGCACAAATGGCGGCAAAGACCGCGATTTCTGACCAGAAGTTTGTTAAGGAATGCAGAGAAACAAACCGGCAGGGACTGGCGCAGTTTTATGATTTTTGCGAAAGGAACCAGCTGGATTATTATCCGTCCCAAACGAATTTTATTTTAATTGATTTTAAAGTGGATGGTGATAAGATCTTTCAATATTTGCTTGAAAAGGGCTATATTGTCCGTTCTGGAAAAGCGCTTGGATTTCCGACTGCTGTAAGAATTACAGTCGGAACAGACGAACAAAATGAAGGTGTTCTAAAAACACTGGGGGAATTTCTCAAAGTAAATCAAACATCAGTATAGAATGTGGGGGAGGGTTCATTGAAGGGCCGGGTTTTTATTATTGGATTAGGATTAATCGGCGGCTCTTTGGCTCTTTGTATTAAACGAGAGCATAGAGACGCTATTATTATAGGGCATGATATAAATAATGAACAGGCCAGATTGGGTAAGATGATGGGTGTAATCGATTCAATTGCAGGAAATATTCAGGATGGTGCCATTGAAGCAGATTTAATTATCATCGCTGCCCCTGTTAAGGAAACCGAAGCAATTATTCGACAGATTTCTGAACTGACATTGAAACCAAATGTCATTGTCACTGATACTGGAAGTACAAAGAAGAAAATTGTTGAGTGTGCCATCAGCTTGAAGCAAAAAGGTATTAGCTTTATTGGCGGCCACCCCATGGCCGGCTCGCACAAAAGCGGGATTTCTGCTGCGAAGGGAATATTGTTCGAAAATGCGTTTTATCTGTTAACTCCTGAAGAGGATGTCGGGAATGCAAAGGTAGGATTGCTAAAAGAATGGCTTAAGGGAACAAAAGCAAAATTCTATACGGTTTCCCCGGAAAATCATGATTATCTCACGGGGATTGTCAGCCATTTTCCCCATATCGTTGCAGCCTCTATTGTGAGGCAAACAGAGAAATTAGCTGAATCAGAGGAGCTTATTCCCCGGCTTGCTGCAGGTGGGTTCAGAGATATTACGAGGATTGCTTCAAGCAGTCCGGAAATGTGGAAGGATATCCTGATGCACAACCGGGAAAATCTCATTGAACTTCTAAATCAATGGCAGGAAGAAATGGATGGGGTGAAGGAATTGCTGGATACTGGAAATAGTGATGCAATCTATCGTTATTTTCAGCAGGCTAAGCAGTTTCGCGATGGTCTGCCAGCCAAGGAAAAAGGCGCCATTCCCGCATTTTATGATTTATATGTCGATGTGCCTGATTTCCCTGGGGTCATTTCAGAAATAACAGGCTATTTGGCAAAAGAACGAATTAGTATTACCAATATTCGCATTCTTGAAACACGAGAGGATATAAATGGGGTGTTGGTGATTAGTTTTCAAACAGAAGAGGACCGTCAGCGAGCTGAGAAGTGTATTATTACCTATTCCAGCTATGAAACATCTGCCGGGATTTAAATGATAGGAACAAAGGTGATGAAATGGCGTCATTATATTTAAAGAACAGCATCAGCAGTTTATTAGGGGAGATAACGGTTCCTGGTGATAAGTCGATATCCCATCGCTCAGTCATGTTCGGTTCGATTGCGCATGGAGAAACGAAGGTGACCAATTTCCTTCCCGGTGATGATTGTTTAAGTACGATTTCCTGTTTCCGCAAACTTGGGGTGGCTATTGAGGAGAATGGAACCGAGCTTTGCATTCAAGGAAAAGGCTTAGAAGGATTAAGAGAACCAAAAGACATCCTCGATGTCGGTAATTCTGGCACAACGATTCGGTTATTAATGGGCATTTTAGCGGGGAGACCATTTTTTTCTTCCCTTGTTGGCGATCAATCAATCGGAAAAAGGCCGATGACTAGAGTGACAATGCCATTGGCAGCAATGGGGGCAGTCATTGATGGGAGAAACAATGGTTCCTTTACCCCGCTCGCTGTTCGCGGCGGAAAATTAAGCGGTATCCGATACGAACTCCCTGTAGCAAGTGCCCAGGTCAAGTCAGCACTTCTTCTTGCGGGACTTCAGGCTGAAGGGGAAACAACGATTATCGAGCCGGCAGCAACCCGGGACCATACTGAAAGAATGATTCGTCACTTTGGCGGTGAAGTTTTTCAGGAAAATCTTGTCATTAAGATTCGAGGCGGGCAGAAACTGACTGCCTCATATATTCATGTTCCCGGAGATATTTCATCAGCGGCTTTTTTCCTGGCTGCAGGAGCCATCGTTGCAAATAGCCGGATTTTGTTGAAAAATGTTGGGCTTAATCCGACAAGAACAGGAATTATCGAGGTTCTGAATAATATGGATGCGGACTTGGAGATTAGTCCATGCAATAATAACTCGTTTGAGCCGTCAGGGGACCTGTTAATTAAAACATCATCTCTAAAAGGGACTATTATTGAGGGAGAATTAATCCCTAAATTAATAGATGAAATCCCGATTATAGCCCTGCTTGCAACACAGGCTGAGGGAAAAACGATTATTAGAAATGCTGAAGAATTAAAGGTAAAGGAAACAAACCGCATTGATACTGTTGTAAATGAGTTAAAGAAATTAGGTGCTTCCATTGAGGCAACAGAGGATGGAATGATCATTCACGGAAAGTCCAAATTAAAGGGTGGAACTGTTTCAAGTCATGGGGATCATCGCATTGGAATGATGCTTGCAATAGCCGCACTGCTTTGTGAGGATGAGGTCATTCTTGAGAATCCTGAAGCAATCTCAGTTTCATATCCAAACTTCTTTTCTCACTTAAATAGAATCATGAAGTAAAAGCTGCCAATTGCAGCTTTTTCTGCTTCATAAGTAAAATTGAAATCTGTAAATGGTATAGTTTTTATCTATTTCGCATAGCTTGTCTTATAGAAAGGAAAAGTGCTAATTCCACTATTTCTCAGAAAGAAGAAGGAACCAGGTAGGGTTTTGTCGAAATGATAATGTATAATGGTTAAACATCATTAATTTTGAGAAATTAATATGATTATGATGGTACACTTACAAGAATGCGTTATTCTGATGGGAAGAGGTAAAGTCAATGGATCGGATAAATAAGATTATTTACATGTTAGAAAATGGTCAACATAAAGAAGCTATCCGTGAATATAATGTTGTATTAATAAGCGGGAGCCCTGAGGAAAAGTTTCTTCTCGGGGAAGAATTGTACCAGCTGGGATTTTTAGACGAAGCAAAGGCATTGGTTGTAAGTTTGCTGGAGATTTATCCTGAAGAAGGAGAGCTTCTTGTTCTTTTAGCTGAGATATTAGTGGAAGCGGGGAATGATGAGGAAGCCATCCTGGTCCTGGAAAAAATTTCGGAACAGGATGCCAATTTTGGCCAGTCTTTATTGTTATTGGCTGACCTCTTTCAAATGCAGGGTCTTTATGAAGTGAGTGAAAATAAGCTGCTTATGGCAAAAAAATTACTGCCGAATGAGGTTATCATTGATTTTGCTTTAGGAGAACTTTACCGTGAACAAGGTGAAATTAGAAAAGCGATGAATGCCTATGAAAGAGTTCTTAAAGAAGCTAAGGAAATTGCAGGGGTAAATATAAATGCACGGATGGCCAGTCTGTTGAGTGCATCGGGTGATTTTGAAGGGGCCTTAATCTATTATGATAAAGCGATAGGTGAGAAATTGGAGATAAATACACTTTTTGGCTATGCTTTCACAGCTCTTCAGGCAGGATATAATCGTACCGCGATTGAAAAATTCAATGAGTTAAAAGAACTTGACCCTGATTATCATTCACTTTATTTGCATCTTGCCTTAGCATATGAACGGGAAGATGAGCTTGAAAATAGTTTGCGCGCTCTTGAGGAAGGAATGAAACAGGATGAGTATAATAAAGAGTTATTATTTTATGGCGGGAAACTAGCGATTAAACTTGGTAAAACCGGGGAAGCAGAACGGTATTTTAGGGAGGCGCTTGCCTTGGATCCGGGATTTGCCGAAGCAGCCCTTACTCTTAATAAACTCTTCGTTCAGCAGGACAGGTTTGAGGATGTCCTTGATTTAATAAAAGAGCTGGATATTGCCGAAGATGAAGAACCGCAATTTTTATGGGATTCTGCACTTGCATATGAAAAGCTTGAGGAATATTCATACGCATTAGACAAATATGAAAGTGCATATAATTATTTTAAAAACGATAAAGCTTTTTTGCTTGATTATGGATATTTTTTAATTGAAGAAGGAAAATCGGACCGAGCTGCCGAAATTTTTAAGCAACTGCTAAAAGATGATCCAACAAATATGGAGTACTTGGATTTGCTCGAACGCCTTATTAATTAGAAAAATTATAAAGCTGAATATGCAGAGGAGGGAAACTATCATGGCAACCCCTGTTTCTGTCAACGAGAAGAAAGACTTTATTCGATGGTTTTTAAATCATTACCAATTAAAAAGAAGAGAATGTGTTTGGATTCTAAATTATTTAATGAGTCACGATCAGCTAATGGAGCAAGTACATTTTGTAGAACAAGCACAGTATTGTCCGCGGGGTTTAATTATGTCTACGCATTGCGTCGATAAAGTACCTTTTCGCTTTTATAAGGAAAATGTCATGACAACGGATGCCGAAAAATCTTTTCATGATATTCGCCTAAATCGGGATGAAAATATTTTTATTCAATTAAACTTCCATGCCTCCAATCAGGCGCATCAATACGCGGCTGTTTTAGAGGAGAATCCGTATGTTCCTAAACATCTGCAATTGAATGAAAAAGACGGCATCATGGCAGAACAATTTTTACAAAGCAGTATTGAACGCTTCCAGAGGGAAAAGATTCTTCAAATGATTGATGAAGCATTGGATAAGCAGGATCGAAACGCGTTTAGCATTTTGACTGAACAGTTAAATAAACTGTCAATCGCTGAACAAAGAGGAAGCTTGCAATAAGCAGGCTTCCTTTTATAATGGGAAATAACCATAATATTTCATAATATTCTACAAATATCATTTATTGTTATTGGAGATAATGATATGATAGGAATAGTGAATGGAAAAGGCTGGTGAAAAAATGAAATGGATTTCTCAAGAAATTGAGACCTATTTGACTGCGAAAGAGTACGTAGATACCGCTGTTGTTCCGCTCTATTCGGTATCTGCCGGGGAGGAAATGAAACAGTCTGCCGAGGCCTCGGAATTTATTACTTTACTTGCAGGCCTTTTAGAAAGGCAATTTACAGGAAGAATTTTGTTATTTCCACCATTTACATACCTGAAGAATCAGGAAACAGGGAAAGTGTTAAGTGATTTGCAGAATTGGGAAGCTGAACTTGTTAAGGGAGAGTTTAAGCATATTTTTTATCTTACCTCCGATATTGATTGGAGAAAAATGGAGGGGGAACTTAACGGGACGCTGATTTGGCTTCCATCCCTGCCTGCCGGGCAAATGGCTGACTCCCAAAAGGTTGCCATGATGGAAAGCCAGGTAAAGCAGCTTTTAAGTCTCTTTACACTTAAATGGCATGGAAATGAGTAAAACTATACGCATTAAATGTTTTTAAAATAGTATGATATTGACCTTGCCTGCAGATTGATATATCATTGGTATGTCCTAGTTTTACATATGTTTATTTATTGTCCATTGGACTTAACTACGTGAACAGAGGGGGGATAAGCGTGAGTAAAGAACGTGTTTCAAGACGTCAATTCTTAAGCTATACACTAACAGGTGTAGGCGGTTTCATGGCTGCGGGGATGCTGATGCCGATGGTAAGATTTGCTGTAGATCCTGTTTTGAAGGCTGAAGAAGGCGGAGATTACATCGCAACACCGAAAAAAGTTTCAGAAATTACTGAAGAACCGGTGAGGGTGGACTTTACCTTTAAGCAAAAGGATGCTTGGTATGAGTCAGAAGTCACGAGTACTGCTTGGGTTTATAAGAAGGGAGACAAAATTGTGGCTTTGTCGCCGGTTTGTAAACATTTAGGCTGTACGGTTGCGTGGGCGACTGATAAGGCCCATCCAGAACAATTCTTTTGCCCATGCCATTACGGCCGTTATACAAAGGATGGTACCAACGTTGCAGGTACACCGCCGCTGGCGCCGCTAGATGTATATCCATACAAGGTGAAAGACGGTTTCCTTTATTTAGGGAAAGCAGAACCGCGGAAGGAGGCGTAATCATTGTTAAACAAAATTTACGATTGGGTAGATGAGCGTTTAGACATTACGCCTTTGTGGCGTGATATCGCAGACCATGAAGTACCTGAGCATGTAAATCCGGCACACCATTTTTCGGCATTTGTCTATTGCTTTGGCGGTCTGACATTTTTTGTTACGGTAATTCAAATTCTTTCCGGTATGTTCCTAACCATGTATTATGTACCGGATATCAAAAATGCTTGGGAATCCGTTTACTATCTTCAAAATGAAGTCGCTTTCGGACAAATAGTCCGCGGCATGCACCACTGGGGGGCAAGTTTGGTTCTCGTCATGATGTTTTTACATACACTACGGGTATTTTTCCAAGGGGCTTACAAAAAGCCGAGGGAATTAAACTGGATTGTTGGAGTGCTGATTTTCTTCGTTATGCTTGGTTTAGGATTCACCGGCTATTTACTTCCATGGGATATGAAAGCGTTATTCGCAACTAAGGTTGGTCTGCAAATAGCAGAAGCAACTCCGTTCATTGGATCCTATGTAAAAGTATTGCTAGCAGGTCATGAGCACATCGTCGGTGCGCAAACTTTAACACGTTTCTTTGCTATACACGTGTTCTTCTTACCGGCCGTGCTATTTGCCTTAATGGCAGCGCACTTTATTATGATTCGTAAACAAGGTATTTCTGGACCGCTTTGATATTTGATGTGCTTGATATAAAAGTTTTTTCTAATTTTTACGGAAAAAGGAGGGGGATTGCTCGATGCATCGCGGTAAAGGTATGAAATTCGTAGGTGATTCACGTGTTGTTGCACCTGAATCACGCAAACCGAAACTTCCGAAAGATTACTCAGAATACCCTGGTAAAACAGAAGCATTCTGGCCTAACTTCCTTTTGAAAGAATGGATGATAGGTGCTGTATTTCTTGTCGGTTATTTATGTTTAACAGTAGCACATCCGGCTCCGCTGGAAAGAATAGCGGACCCTACAGATACAGGATATATTCCATTGCCTGACTGGTATTTCTTGTTTTTATATCAATTATTGAAATATACATTTGCATCAGGTCCATATACCGTAATCGGCGCTATGATTATTCCTGGACTTGCTTTCGGGGGCTTGCTTTTAGCACCGTTTCTCGACCGCGGCCCTGAACGCCGTCCAATGAAGCGTCCGCTTGCAACTGGCTTTATGCTTTTGGCGTTAGCGGCAATTGTCTTTTTAACCTGGCAGTCTGTTGCAACACATGACTGGAAACAGGCAGAAAGACAGGGGAAAATTGTTCCAAAAGTGGAGATTGATACTGCAAGCGAGGGGTATCAAATTGCAAAAGAAAATGCTTGTATAACATGTCACGGAGATAAATTCCAGGGTGGAGCAGGTGCACCAACATTAATTGGTGCGAAGTTAACTGCAGATGAAGTGTCCAAGATTGCTAAAAACGGTAAAGGCAAAATGCCACCTGGTGTCTTCAAAGGCAATGATGAACAGCTTAAAAAGCTTGCTGATTATATCTCCGGCCTAGGGAAATAATGATAGAATATCGAAAAGCTGACAGGGTTTCCCGTCGGCTTTTTTTAATAATAGGCTTTATTAAAGCTTATAGAAAATGAAATGGGGAGTATTATGCGCTGGATTTATCCTCTATTGGCAAACAGGTCAATTCTTTTCCTTCTGTTAATTGTTAATATTGCAGGCACCGTTTACGGGTATTATTGGTATGGCTGGCAGCTAAAAGAAACTCCGGCAAAATTTGTTCTTTTTGTCCCTGACAGCCCAACAGCCAGTTTGTTTTTTGTTTTTGTTTTAATCGCTTTTATTCTGAAGAAAAACTGGCCATTAATGGAGTCTCTTGCGATAGTCACTCTTTTTAAATATGGAATTTGGGCTGTTGTAATGAATATTTTGGTTTTTATTGTTGAGGGAGAACTTGAATGGGTTGGCTGGATGTTGATTTTTTCCCATTTTGCTATGGCGGTCCAAGGCATATTGTATGCGCCATTTTACCGCATAAAACCATGGCATTTAGCAGTAACGGCTATTTGGACGTTACATAATGATGTCATTGATTATGTCTTTTTTATGATGCCAAGCTATCATATGCTTGACAGTTACATACCGCAAATAGGCTATTTTACTTTCTGGCTTTCCATCCTATCGATAGGGATTGCATATTACCTTTCTATTCGTCCGGGAAGATTCAAGCTTGAAATAAAATAGTTCTTATTAAGGTCTAACCTTGTCCATCCATTCATACATTTTATTAGTAAGAAAGGGGGGACAAGGTTTGAAAGTAAAATGGTTTTTATTATTTGTCATCATTATGATGCACACTCCCATATCAGTAAGTGCCAACCAGCAATCGCCAATGGAGAAGCTCGATGAAATTTCAGATGAAGCTCTCCAAATGGTGAAGTTTCATAGATATGAAGACGCTAAAAAGCTGCTTGATTATTTTTCCGATGAATTCACAGCAATTGCGGGTAATAAGAAGCCTTTATCAATGGACGAGATAAGAATTGTAAACACCTCTCATGATGAAGCAATGGAAGCAGCAGTAAGTCCTACCATGAAATATGAGGAAAGAATAAGTAAACTAACGAAATTCCGTCTTGTCATTGATGCGCTCGCGACAAATCATCAGCCATTATGGACAGAGATGGAAGAGCAGATCATGACTGCTTTTCATCAAGCAAAAGATGCAGCTGTAAATGGTGATATGGCCCGTTTTCATACGAACTATAACATTTTTTTGTCCTTATACAATATCATTTATCCCAGTATGAAAATCGATGTGCCTGTAGAGAATATACAAAGATTAGATGCACGCATTAATTTTATTGATGAATACGGTTCGCAAGTAATAAATGATCATGAGGGCCTGCAAGAGTTTGAAAAACTCGATACAGATTTAAAAAGTTTATTTGGGAATATGGAAGAGGATGAAGCAGACCCTTCCCTGTGGTGGGTGATTATTTCTACCGGGAGTATTATCATCATGACTTTGTCATATGTCGGCTGGAGAAAGTATCAAGGTGAAAAATCTATGAAAAAAAATCGCTCAAGGGACCTTAAAGATTGACGAGTCTAATTAGCAGTACTACAATGTTAAACATCTAAGAGCTAATTAGGAGGTTTCACATGTTATATCTCATCTATTTCGCAGCAATTGTCCTGATTCCTTTATGGGCTCAAATGAAAGTAAGAAATACTTTTGCACGCTATTCCCGGGTGCCATCATCTACTTATCAAAGAGGTGCCGAGGTAGCGAGGGAAATCTTAAATGCAAATGGGCTTTATGATGTTAGTGTTGAAGAAGGCCGTGGTTTTTTAAGTGACCACTATGACCCGCGTAATAAAACGGTCCGTTTATCCCCGGAGAATTACCATGGACATTCAATCGCTGCTGCTGCAGTTGCCGCACACGAGTGCGGTCATGCCATACAAGATGCAGAAAATTATACATTCCTGCGTTTTCGGCATGCCCTTGTTCCGGTTGCGAATCTTGGATCAAATGCATCATGGATTCTGATTATGGCAGGGATATTACTTCACCTTAGCGGCATGCTGCTTCTTGGAATTATTTTTATGGCAGCAGCTGTCATTTTTCAACTAATTACATTGCCTGTTGAGTTCAATGCATCGAGCCGGGCATTGGATCAAGTCGTTTCTTTGAGACTGGTTGGAACTGGAGAAGAAAGAGAAGCAAGGAAGGTCTTAAACGCTGCAGCACTAACCTATGTGGCTGCTGCGGCTGTTGCCGTTTTGGAGCTTCTTAGGCTTGTCCTGATTTTTACGGGCATGAATCGAAGCGACGATTAAGATTGAAAAAGCAATGTCCTGTGACATTGCTTTAATCTTTTATCGGCATTTTATTTTCATCCAGGGTAAAACCTTCCCCATGCACATCATGAACGACAGAAATCGATATGAAGGCATGAGGGTCTATGGTGGTAATTAAATTCTTCAGCCGCATTAATTCATTTTTGGCCACAACACAATATAAAACATCGCGTTCATTTTTTGTATATGACCCATATCCACGAAGAGCTGTGACACCCCGCTCCATTTCATCCATGATTTTACTGGCAATTTCCTCATTTTTCTCAGAAATAATCAGCGCTCCCCGTGCAGAATAGGCCCCTTCCTGGATAAAATCGATTACTTTGGCACCGATAAAAACGGCGACAAGTGTGTACATCGCCTCTTTATAATTAAGGTAGGTGAGCATGGAAAGAGCAATCACGCACAAATCAAAGAGGAACATCGTTTTCCCGATGGCCACACCGAAATATTTTTGGGCCAGCCTCGCAATAATATCGACCCCGCCAGTCGTTCCTCCGTAACGAAAGATAATTCCCAAGCCAATGCCCACGAAAACACCTGCAAATAATGCTGCCAAGGTTAAATCTTCTTTTAAAGGCATGTTAATCTGATGAAGTTGAAAAATCCACAGGAAAATAGATACTCCGACTGTCCCGACCATCGTATAGAAAAACGCTCTTCTCCCTAGTAATTTCCAGCCAATGATAAAAAGGGGAATATTTAATACTAGGTTCGTATAGGAAGGATTCCATTTGAACAGCCAAAATAATAAAAGGGTGATGCCTGTAAAGCCTCCTTCAGCCAATTTATTCTGCATATTAAAATTTACAAGTCCGAAGCTCATTATGCCAGCTCCCAACAGAATAAAAAAAATATTTTTAAATTTAAGACCGAATACCATCGAACATTTCTCCTCTTCCATTATTTCCCCAGTATAGCGGTTATTATTATAGCGGATTAACATAGCGAGAGCAACGAGCTGGTGGAAAAGTGCTTTAATCTAAACGAAAATATTTGTAAATCAGTCCTAATTTAGCTAACATGAAAAATATATAACGATATTTAACCGCAGAAATGCTGGATAAAATGAGGTGGTGATATTCATGGCATCAAAGAAGACAATGAAGGAATTGCAGAGTGAAGTAGACCAATACATAGGCCAATTTAAGGAAGGTTATTTCAGTCCGCTGGCAATGCTTGCAAGACTAACGGAAGAACTAGGGGAACTAGCGAGAGAAGTAAACCATTACTATGGTGAAAAACCTAAGAAATCCAGTGAAACGGAAAAAGCGATGGAGGAAGAGATTGGAGATTTATTGTTTGTCCTCATCTGCTTGGCCAATTCTTTAAACATTGATTTGGAGCAGGCCCATGATTATGTCATGAATAAATTTAATACAAGAGATAAAGACCGCTGGACAAGAATTAATCAGGAATAATGGAGTGAGAAGGATGAATCCAATCAAAATTATTGTTGCCGGTCCCCGCGGCCGGATGGGACGTGAAGCGGTCAAGCTGGTAAATGATACAGAACATTTTAAGCTGGCGGCTGTTCTTGACCATAAACATAACGGGATGATGCTGAGTGATCTCGAAGGCTTTCAATACATACATGATGTAGAGGTTTTTACTGATATTGAAAAATGTCTGCAGAGCGTGGAAGCAGATGTATTAATCGATTTGACCACTCCGGAAGTGGGAATGTTCCATGCTAAAACAGCCTTAGCCTATCATGTTCGACCAGTGGTTGGAACAACAGGGTTTACGAAAGAAAATTTAGATGAGTTAGAAAATATTTGCCGTGAAAAAGAGATAGGCTGTATAATTGCTCCAAACTTTGCTGTAGGAGCAGTGCTGATGATGAAATTTTCCCAGCTGGCAGCCAAATATTTTGCCGATGTAGAAATTATTGAAATGCATCATGACCAAAAGCTCGATTCTCCGTCAGGGACAGCGGTGAAAACGGCAGAGATGATTTCAGCTGTCAGGGTGGGAAAACAGCAGGGCCATCCGAATGAAAAAGAAACATTCAAAGGGGCAAGGGGGGCTGATTACGATGGAATGCACATCCATTCTGTCAGGCTTCCGGGTTTAATCGCCCACCAGCAGGTTTTATTTGGGGCTGATGGCCAAACCTTAACGATTCGCCACGATTCCTACAACCGTTCCTCCTTTATGTCTGGTGTGAAGGTGGCTGTCGAAACAGTCATGAAGCAAAATATGTTTGTTTACGGACTTGAAAATATATTAGATTAGGGGTTCCATTATGAATATTGCATTAATTGCTCACGATAAAAAGAAAAATGATTTAGTTCAATTCGCAACGGCCTACCAAGCAATATTTGCGAAGCATACTTTATTTGCCACAGGGACGACGGGATTACGAATAACCGAAGCAACAGGACTGCCGATAACCCGCTTTCAATCGGGGCCGCTTGGCGGCGATCAAGAAATTGGTGCAATGATTGCGAAAAATAAAATGGATGCAGTCTTCTTTTTCCGTGACCCATTAACCTCACAGCCCCATGAGCCGGATGTTACTGCATTGGTCCGGCTTTGTGATGTCTATTCGATTCCCCTCGCAACCAATATGGGGACGGCAGAATTATTAATCAGAGGATTAGAACTGGGGTTAATTGAATGGAGAAACATTGTTAAAGAAAATGGTGAAATGAATGAAAGATAACCAGCTGCATATTCTTGCATTTGGGGCCCATGCGGATGATGTTGAAATAGGGATGGCTGGTACAATTGCTAAACTGGCATCCGAAGGAAAACGGATTGGTATCTGTGATTTAACAGAAGCGGACCTGTCCTCAAATGGAAATGTCGAGCTAAGAAAAAAGGAAGCAGCACATGCTTCTGAAATCTTGGGAGCAAGAATCCGCACTTCCCTTGCATTCCCTGACCGGGGGTTATTTCTAAAAGATGAATACATAAGAGAGATTGCAGGGGTAATCCGCAGGCACAAGCCTCGAATTGTGTTTGCACCTTATTTTGAGGATCGGCACCCGGACCATGGGAATTGTGCCCGGCTGGTGGAGGAAGCCGTTTTTTCTGCCGGAATTAAAAAATATCTGACAGAAGGCGCGAGTGAGCCTCATCGGGTGGATAGACTTTTTTTCTATATGATAAACGGTTTCCATACGCCAGATTTTACTATTGATATCACTTCTTTCATGGATAAAAAGCTTGCCGCATTACGGGCGTATAAGAGTCAATTTGATAGAACAGTGGAAAGTTTCGACACACCGCTTGTCAACGGCTATGTTGAAACAGTGGAAGCGAGGGAAAGAATGTTTGGGAAGCTTGTAGGGGTAACTTATGCCGAAGGCTTTAAAACAAAAATCCCCCTTCTTTTGAAGCATGATTTGATAGGAGAATAAATATGAGGAGATTAAAAATTGGCATAACCTGCTACCCAACCGTGGGAGGTTCCGGTGTAGTCGCAGCTGAATTGGGAAAAATGCTTGCAGAAAAGGGGCATGAAATTCATTTCATCTCATCAAGCATTCCTTTCCGATTGAACAAAATCTACCATAACATTTACTGCCACCAAGTCGAGGTAAACCAATATTCCGTTTTTCAATATCCTCCATATGATATTGCGCTTGCGAGTAAGATGGCTGAGGTTGCCAATCGTGAAAAATTGGATATCCTGCATGTTCATTATGCCATTCCACATGCAGTGTGTGCCATATTAGCCAAACAAATGGCAGGCAGGGACATTAAAATAGTTACGACCTTACATGGGACAGATATTACGGTTTTGGGTTATGATCCCTCCCTGGCAGATGCAATTAAATTTGGGATTGAAAAATCAGATGTGGTAACCGCTGTGTCTGAAGCTTTAGCTAATCAGACCTATGAATTAATCAATCCCGATAAACAAATTGACACGGTTTATAACTTTATCGATGAGCGGGTTTATCAAAAGAGAGATGCTCAATTGTTAAAATCAGAATTCGAGATTAATCAGAACGAGAAAATTATTATCCATGTTTCCAATTTTCGAGCTGTAAAAAGAGTGCCCGATGTCATTAAAACCTTTGCGAAAATTTCTGCGGTTATGCCAGCAAAATTGCTGCTGGTTGGCGATGGACCGGAAATGACCATTATATGCAAATTGGTAAGGCAGCTTGGATTAGAGGATCAAGTCATTTTCCTAGGAAAGCAGGAGAATCTTGAAGAATTGTACTCGATTAGCGATTTAATGCTCCTTTTATCGGAAAAGGAAAGCTTTGGCCTTGTGGCCTTAGAGGCAATGGCCTGCGGGGTTCCATGTATCGGGACAAACGTAGGAGGTCTGCCGGAAGTTATTAATCATGGGGAAACCGGGTATATTTGTGAAGTAGGAGATATCGGGGATATCGCGGAAAAAGCGATTTCTCTGTTAAACGATCAAAATCTCCATCAGCATTTTTCACAACAGTCTATTTCCATGGTCAAGACGAAATTTAAGGCTGACAACATTGTTGAACAGTATGAACAAATATATTTTAAGTTACTGAAATAAGGTGAAAAATATGATTGAACCATTTTTATCAGCCGTTCCTGTCCTGAAGATGCTTGAAGACGCCGGTTTTGAAGCCTATTTTGTTGGGGGCTCTGTGAGGGATTTCCTTCTGAATAAACGGATCAGTGATGTGGATATTGCCACATCAGCAACACCAGATGAAGTAAAAACAATTTTTCCTAAAACGGTCGATATTGGAATTGAGCATGGAACGGTTCTTGTCTTGTATGATAATGAATCATATGAAATCACCACATTTCGAACGGAAGACGAATATGTAAATTATCGCAGACCAAAAGAGGTTTCCTTCATTCGCAGCCTAAATGAGGACTTGCAACGCAGAGATTTTACCATGAACGCAATTGCAATGGACCGGAATGGAAAACTAATCGACCCCTTTAAGGGAAAATCAGCGATAGAAGAAAAACGGATTCAAACGGTTGGCAATGCAGATGACCGGTTTCAAGAAGATGCTTTAAGAATGATGAGAGCGGTCCGGTTTGTCAGCCAGCTCTCTTTTCATATTGAAGGCAATACGATGAAGGCGTTACCAAAACTTGTTCATTTTCTTGAAAATATAGCCGTTGAAAGAAAAAGAGCAGAATTTGAAAAAATTTTAGTTGGACAAAATCGAAGCGAAGCTATTCGGCTTACCCTTGAAACGAATTTATTTTCTTATTTGCCAGGGCTGGAAAATTCCAAGAAGCAATTGGAGAAATTGATATCATATAACTTTGAAAGTCTCACCCTCATAGAGATGTGGTCACTGCTCATTTTTTGCTTGGACCTTAAAGAGGAGAAAATTGAGCCTTTTTTAAGAGATTGGCGCCTCCCGGTTATAGACATTAGAGAAATTCAACACATCTTGTCTTATACGAGAAAAAGATTTGTCCAAGAGTGGTCTATTTATGATTTATATGCTGGAGGCATTAACTTCATTACATCAGCTGAAAAGCTTTATCTGATCATAAAAGGAATCGAAGAAATTGAATCCATTCAATCCAATGCCAGCCGCTATGAAAAGCTCCCTATAAAGAATCGTCGTGAACTTGCTGTTTCCGGAAATGATTTAATGGAGTGGTTTGGACGGAATTCAGGTCCATGGTTGAAAGAAACCATCTTGAATATTGAACATGGCATATTGGAAGGAAAAGTAATGAACGACAAAAGGCAGATTAAGGAGTGGCTGATAAATTGCAATCAGAATTAAGAAAAGAGCTTCTTGATGCCTTCACAAACGCAGGCGAGTCCTATATATCAGGGCAGTATCTAGCTGATTTAATAGGCTGCTCAAGAACTGCTGTTTGGAAACATATGGAGGAGTTAAGGAAAGAAGGCTTTGAATTAGAGGCAGTCAGAAAAAAAGGATATCGAATCATTAAAACACCTGAAAAAATAACAGACGATGAAATCAGGCTCGGCTTAACAACAACTTTTATTGGGAAAAATATTCACTATGAAGAAAGTGTAGAATCCACACAAAAGATTGCCCTCCGCTTAGCAGCGGAAGACGCATATGAGGGTACTGTCGTAATTGCCGAAGAGCAGAGGTCAGGAAAGGGCAGAATGAACCGCAAATGGCATTCTCCAAAATATACAGGGATCTGGATGAGTCTAATCCTTCGTCCAAATATTCCGCTGACAAAAGCTCCCCAGCTTACCCTGTTAACAGCAGTAGCGATTGTCCATGCAATTCAAGAGGTTTCAGGTCTGCAGCCGGAAATAAAGTGGCCCAATGATATTTTAATAAATGGAAAAAAAGTTACCGGAATTTTAACGGAATTACAGGCGGAAGCGGACCGAATTCATTCGATCATTATTGGCATGGGCATTAATGTAAATCAGAAAAAAGAGGATTTTCCTGAAGAGCTGCAGGAAAAGGCTGGTTCTCTCCTAATTGAAACGGGACAGTCCATTTCACGTGCAGGGTTAATCCGCAGTATTTTCAAACATTTTGAAAAGTTATATTTACTCTACCTCGAACAGGGCTTTTTCCCGATTAAGATATTATGGGAGGGATATGCAGTAAGTATCGGAAAAATTCTTAAGGCGAGAACCTTGACCAATGTCATTGAAGGCAGGGCATTAGGGATCACCGACGAAGGAGTTTTAAGATTAGAGGATATGTCAGGGACAATCCACCATGTCTATTCCGCTGACATCGAGTTATAAATATTTTGACTAGATTGTTGTACACTTTTTGGATAATTGTTATAATTTCTTTGGGCAGTATCCCATGGAACTGCACCTTATGCACCAAATTACAATTAAACGGTTTCTGCCTAGATCCGCATGACGGACCGGGACAGAGGGATGGAACATGTAAAGAGTAACGTAGATCCTCTCTGCCTTTAGAGAAGGATCTTTTTATTTGCTCTTCGAATTCGTTTTATCACCTCTCCCACTACAAAAGGAGGGAAAATGATGAAGCAAACAACAGATTTATTGAAAATGAAGGAAAATAAGGAAAAAATCGTCATGTTGACAGCGTACGATTATCCCTCAGCCAAGCAGGCTGAGCAGGGGGGAGTTGACCTTATTTTGGTCGGTGATTCCCTTGGGATGGTTGTTCTCGGGTATGATTCCACCATTCCCGTTACGCTTGAGGACATGATTCATCACACGAAAGCTGTAAAACGAGGGGCGAAGGATACGTTTATTGTTGCCGATATGCCTTTTTTAACCTATCATTTATCTGTCCGTGATACCTTAATCAATGCAGGCAGACTGATTCAGGAAACAGGAGCGCATGCCGTTAAGCTTGAGGGAGCAGATGAAGTTCTTGAAAAAATAACCACGCTTACAAAAGCGGGTATTCCGGTTTGTGCTCATCTAGGATTAACTCCGCAATCAGTTGGTGTTTTAGGTGGATATAAAGTACAAGGAAAGGATGCCGAAGCGGCAAAGAAGTTACTGGAGGATGCCAAGCAATGTGAGGAAGCAGGAGCTTTTGCTGTTGTCCTTGAATGTGTCCCGAAGCAGCTGGCAGAGCAAGTTACGAAAGCAGTGACCATTCCCGTTATTGGGATTGGTGCGGGCGTGGAAGTCGATGGACAGGTTCTTGTCTACCATGATCTATTAGGCTACGGTGTTGAGCGGGTACCAAAGTTTGTCAAACAATATCATTCCGTCAATCCATTTATGGTTGAATCCATCCAAGCTTATGCAGCAGATGTAAAAAACAAACGGTTCCCTGAGGATAAACATTCGTTTACCATGAAGGAGCAGGAGCTTAAGGTGCTCTACGGAGGAATAGAATGAACGTCGTTGCCAAAATTCAGGAAATGCAGCATGCGATAAAACAATTGAAGAATCAAGGAAAAAAAATCGGATTTGTTCCAACAATGGGCTTTCTTCATGAGGGGCATTTAACGCTGATAAGAGAAGCAAGAAAAGAAAACGATATCGTCGTTTTAAGTATATTCGTTAACCCATTGCAATTTGGGCCGACTGAGGATTATTCGACCTATCCACGTGATTTTGAGCAGGACAGGGCCTTGGCTGAGAACGAAAACGTGGATTTTCTGTTTCATCCTGCAGTAGATGAAATGTATCCAAAACAGAATTCCATCAAAGTAGTTGTCGAAGAACGAACAGATGTCTTATGCGGCAAGTCACGTCCAGGGCACTTTGACGGTGTCGCAACTGTCGTTGCGAAATTATTTCATATCGTAATGCCGGACAAAGCCTATTTTGGTACAAAAGATGCACAGCAGGTGGCAGTTATTGAAGGGTTAATCGGCGATTTTAATTTTCCGATCGAATTAAGAGCTGTCGACATTGTCCGTGAAGAGGATGGATTGGCAAAAAGTTCTCGAAATGTTAACCTCTCTCCTGAGGAAAGAAAGGACGCAGTTTCCTTATATAATAGTCTAAATTTGGCGAAAAAAGCGATTGAACAAGGGGAACGAAACCCGTCCAATATCATTCGCTTAATGAGGGGGAACATAAGCCGTGAATCCAGCGGGGAAATTGACTATGTTGAAATCCTTTCCTATCCGGAACTAAGGCCAATGGAAAAATTAACTGGCAGGATTATCATTGCCATTGCTGTAAAATTTACTAAAGTGCGTTTAATTGACAACCTTATTTTAGAGATAAACTAGGAAAAAAGAGGAGGAACTATCTTTTATGTTTCGCCACATGATGAACGGAAAAATCCATCGTGCAACAGTTACTGAAGCAAATTTAAACTATGTTGGCAGTATTACAATAGATGAGGATATTTTAGATGCAGTTGGCATGACGGCAAATGAAAAAGTGCAGATTGTCAACAACAACAATGGAGCTCGTTTTGAAACCTATATTATACCGGGAGAACGAGGAAGCGGTATTGTTTGTTTAAACGGTGCAGCGGCCCGCCTGGTTCAGCCGGGAGATATTGTGATTATTATTTCATATGCTCTTGTAGCAGAAGAAAAGGTAGCGGCCCATCAACCAAAAGTAGCCATTATGGATGAACACAATCGCATTAAAGAATTAATCGGTGCAGAACCGGCACATACAATTATGTAGGATCCCCAAACCGGGGATTTTTCTTTTTCGTCATTTTGTGATACCGTTTAAGGAATGAATATTTGGGGTGTAAAGAAAATGTCAAATAAATTTGTAGTCATAGACTTGGAAACAACAGGAAATGTTCCGAAAAAAGGTGACAAAATTATTCAATTTGCTGCCGTGGTCATCGAAAATGGAATCATAACCGATAAATTCTCTTCTCTAATTAATCCCCAGAAACCCATTCCGGTTTTTATCGAGGAACTCACAGGCATTAATGATGAAATGGTGAAAAATGCCCCGGTGTTTTCGGAAATAGCCGGCAAAGTAATGCTGTTAATGGAAGGGGCCTATTTTGTCGCCCATAATGTCTTGTTTGACTTGTCATTTCTTCAAGAAGAATTAATTCAAGCAGGCTTTGAAGGCTTTTTTGGACCTGTTCTTGATACCGTTGAGATGGCTAGAATCTTAAATCCAACAGCCGACGGCTATAAGCTGGGTGATTTAGCTGAAAGAGAAAACCTGAACCATGACCGTCCGCACCAGGCGGATAGTGATGCAGAGGTTACGGCAGAGTTATTTTTAATTTTTTTAAAACGGCTGTCTCAATTGCCGCTGATTACTCTCCGCCGGCTGCTTCCGCTTGCAGGCGGGTTAAAGAGTGACCTGCAGCAGCTGCTTGATGATATGCTTGAAGAAATGGATGAAACAGTAGAGGTTTCTGAGGAGGTTGAGATTTTTCACAATTTGGCCTTAAAGAAAAAGTGCAAAAAATTGAATGTCGAATCAGGTGAATTGGAATTTCCATATCCGGAAAATATTGAGGATAAGATATGCCTGGTAAGGAAAGGATTTGAGGTTTTTGCAGAAAGAACCGGCCAATTTCAAATGATGGACGCTGTCTATCATTCTTTTCAACATGAACAGCATGCCTTAATCGAAGCCGGAACGGGTGTTGGCAAATCCCTTGGCTATCTGCTGCCAGCAGCCTTTTTTTTAAGAAAAAATAAGCTTCCCATAGTAGTCAGCACCCATACCATTCAACTTCAGGAACAGCTGTTAAAAAAAGAAATCCCCCTTTTGGCCAAAATTCTTCCTTTTCAGATTAATGCTGTATTGCTTAAGGGACGGAACCATTATATCAGTTTAGAAAAATTCCACAGGACGCTGATGGATGAAAATGACAATTATGATACAACTTTAACAAAAATGCAAATTCTGGTTTGGCTTATGGAAACAGAAACAGGTGAGAAAGATGAATTGAATCTTTCCAGCGGCGGCCTCATATACTGGAATAAAATAAGAAATGAACAAGGACTTTTTACACAGAATCAAGACTGGCTGGAAAAGGATTTTTATTTAAGAGCAAAAAAAGAAGCAAGGACTGCTGATATCATCATTACCAATCATTCGTTGTTATTAATGGACATGAAGGAGGAAGGCTCCCAGCTGCCAAAATATGATTTTGTTATTATAGACGAAGGCCATCATCTTGAAAAAACGGCTGGCAGGTTTTTCGGATCTTCATTGGATTATTTAGCTACCAGGTTATTATTAGGTCAATTTGGTTTATATGAGCAGAAACAGCTCTTCTTTGAGCTGGAAGAGCTGCTGAAGGCAATTCCGGTTATAAGCGGAGAATTGCTTCATCCCTTTGAGCTGAACCAATTGGTCAGTGATCTCTTCTTTGAAATGGATGAACTCTTTAAATTGATTTCCCTGGCTGCTAAAACAAAACTGGGTAATAAAAATAGTTTGACCCGGACCAAAGTCCAATATTCTCCGCAAAACAGCGGGAAAGAAGGACAGGCATTATTGCACTGCGCAGAGAGATTTGCCTTTTTATTGAAAGATTTACACTCAGCTGTTTTGCATAGAATGAACTGGATAAAAAATAAGAAACAAACTTTGCATGGCGAATACGAGAAAAAGATGGACGAGGTCCATTTATTCCTTAATGATTTGGAACAGTTAAGATTCACGGTGATGAACTGTTTAATACAAGATTCTAAACAGGTAAAATGGATTGAAATCGATCTGCGATCACCGCAAAATGTCACGGCTTTTATGGCTCAACCCGCTGGTATCGCCGCTATCCTTAAGGAAAAATTTTTCTCAGTTAAAAAAAGTGTGGTTCTTACTTCCGCAACCTTAACGGTTAATAATTCTTTTTTGTATATCATCAAAGAAATTGGACTGATGCCGAACGATACATTGCAAGTGACGATTCCATCTCCATTTGACTACAAAAAACAAGTGCAACTGTTAATTCCTGAAGATTTGCCGGAAATTAATAACGTTAGTTTAGAGGAATATGTGGTCGCCATAACTGAACATATTATTTCCATTGCGGAAGCGACAAATGGACGGATGCTGATTCTTTTTACAGCCTTTGAGATGTTGAAGAAGACTTACGAGTTGATCAAGGAAAGTGGTTTCTTACATGATTACGCCCTCATTGCCCAAGGAATTTCAAGCGGCAGCCGCACGAGGCTGACGAGAAATTTTCAACGCTATGATAAGGCCATTTTGCTTGGAACGAGCAGCTTTTGGGAGGGAGTGGATATCCCAGGTGAGGACTTATCCTGTCTTGTCATTGTCAGGCTGCCATTCAGTCCGCCGGATGAGCCGTTAACAGAGGCGAAATGTCAATTAATTGAGAGTAAGGGCGGGAATGCTTTTATGGAATACTCACTGCCGGAGGCGGTACTTAGATTCAAACAAGGTTTCGGCCGCTTAATTCGATCGGAATCAGACAGAGGGATTATCGTGGTTTTTGATAAAAGAATAATGACGGCGAAATATGGAAAATCCTTTTTAAATTCCATTCCCCGTGTCCCAGTAAAAAAAGGAACCATTGATGAATTGTCAGAGTTAATTCATCAATGGTTATGATAAAATTTGGAAAAAAGCACATCCTATAAAATGGAGGGATGTGTATGAGACTTTTACTTATTCTATTGACCCTTTTCATTCCATATCATTCAATTGTTAAAGCAGCCTCATCCATCAATGGGAATATTGAAAAAATCGATTTAAACCTAAAGGACCATGAAGCTGCAGTAACTTTTTTTGCTTTGTCTGAAGGAGAAGCAGTATTAATTCAAGGCTCCGATGGGAAGAATATCTTGATTAATACAGGCGGTAAGGATAACCGTGCAGAACTTGAAAGCTGGCTTGATTTGTACAAGGTTAAAGAAATAACAACTCTTATTCTTACATATGTAGACACTAACTACCCCTATGATCAAATCAATGGCCTGATATCGAAATATAACATGAAGGAAATCTTCACTACACCAAAAATTGCTGCCAAAGTGGCAAAAGCGGTGGATCCGCAGAAACAAATCTCCATTTCTACCTGGGCTGAAGGGGCTAAAAAAGAGCTTCTGCCTGATTTGACAACTGAGGTTCAATTTGTTGGAAATGAAGCTGATGAAGGTTTAGATTTGACAGTGCAATTTTTTATGCATCGAATTTTTTTCATGTCATCTTTTAGCGAGCGGGCGGATTTGGCATTATTGAACAAAAATCTTGAAGATGTTAATGTCTTTAAATTACCCAATGGTGCGAAGGCAGACTCTCTATCTGAAAAATTAATTCAATATCTTAATCCGCAAATCTCCGTCCTTTCCTCTGTTGACGGACATGAGCCGGATTCTGATCTCCTTTATCATTTACATAATACATGGTCCGAAATATATTTTACCAAACGGCATGGAACGATTACGATCAAATTTACCGATTCAAAATATGAAGTTATTACCATCCCTGTTGAGGGAGATGAGTAATCCTGTCTTAAATGAAAAAAATTTATAATTATGCGATGATTAAAAAGCAAGTATTCCATTAACCTGTTATAATATTTGATAAGAATCTGCATTTATAGACTATCACATGGAGGAAAACGTATGGAAAGCAAAATAGAGGTTTTATCAACAGTTAAAATTAAGCACAGTCCGGATTTATATAAAATTGTTGATGCTCTTAATCGGACCTTAAAAGAAAAGGATCTTATGTTTGGACTTGCTTTGGATCAGGACGATCAAAATAAAGCGATTTTTACAATTTATCGTACATAAAGAAGTGTGGAAAAATGAAAAAGTGGATAATTTTGCTGGTGTTTATTCTAGTAGCAGCTCTTGGTATTTCGGTAAAAGTCTATTATAGTGCAATGTCACCTGTTAAAGCTGCCGAAAAGCAGGCAGTCGCCATTGCAGGTAGAAAGGCAAAATTTAGCAAAATAGAGGACTTTCATATTTATAACGGTCTTGAGACAATAAATGTGATTGAAGGAAAAAATAAAAACGGGGAAAAAATTATTGTATGGGTCCCTGAAAAGAGCAAAAATGTCGTAATAAAAAAAGCAAAATCCGGCTTATCAAAAGAGGAAGCTATTCAAAAATTATTGCGGGAAAAAAACCCTAAAGAAATTATTTCTGTCAGACTAGGAATGGAAAAGAATATTCCATTATGGGAAATTTATTATCGTTCTGAAAATAACTTAATAAATTATTACTATATCGAATTTGAAACTGGCGAGTGGCTGAAGAAAATTGAAAATCTCTAACTGGGATGGAGAAATGGAGGAATTAAGATGACAATTGAACTGGCAAATCGAGTGATGGCATTGACACCTTCTTCTACATTGGCGATTACGGCGAAAGCCAAAGAGTTAAAGGAGCAGGGGGAAGATGTTATTGGATTAGGGGCAGGGGAGCCTGATTTTAATACCCCGCAGCATATTTTAGAGGCCGCTGTAAAATCTATGAATGCAGGTCATACAAAGTATACTCCTTCTGCAGGGCTCCCTGCATTAAAGCAGGCAATTATCAAAAAATTTGAAGCGGATCAAGGAATAACCTATAAACCAAACCAAATTATTGTCGCAAATGGTGCAAAACACGCACTGTACACTTTGTTTCAGGTTCTGTTAAATGACGGTGACGAGGTCATCATTCCTGTTCCATATTGGGTAAGCTATCCTGAACAAGTGAAATTAGCTGGAGGAGTACCTGTCTATATTGAAGGTCATGAGAATAATCAGTTTAAGATAACTCCGGGGCAATTAGAAAAAGCTATTACAGAAAAGACGAAAGCTGTTATCATTAATTCTCCTAGCAACCCTACCGGAGTTTTGTATACAGGTGAGGAGCTTCGAGAATTAGGAGAAATTTGTCTTAAAAAGGATATTATCATCGTCTCTGATGAAATTTATGAAAAGCTTGTTTACGGCGGAGCGAAGCATGTTTCCATTGCCCAAATTACTCCTGAGCTGAAAGAGCAAACGATTGTCATTAACGGCGTCTCCAAATCCCATTCCATGACTGGATGGAGAATCGGCTATGCGGCAGGGAACAAACAAATTATTGAGGCCATGACCAATTTAGCAAGCCACAGCACATCCAATCCAACCACGACTGCGCAATATGCTTCCATAGCCGCTTACAACGGCCCACAGGAGCCTGTAGAAGAAATGCGCCAGGCATTTGAACAAAGACTTGCAATTATTTATGATAAACTGACCGCTATTCCTGGCTTTACATGTGTGAAGCCGCAAGGAGCATTTTACTTGTATCCAAATGTGAAGAAAGCTGCTGAAATGGCGGGATTTGCAAATGTTGACGATTTTGTGGAAGCTTTGCTGGTTGAAGCCAAAGTAGCAGTCATCCCCGGTTCAGGCTTCGGCACGCCAGATAACATCCGACTTTCCTATGCAACATCGCTGGATCTATTAGAGGCTGCAGTGGCACGAATGCACGATTTTGTGGAAGCTAAGTCCCAGGCTAAAAGTAAATAAAATAACCTATTCATGAAAATTCAAGCAAGAAGTCTGCCCCTAGCAGGCTTTTTGTTTGCAGATAGGAAAGTATAACTTTCCTATCAGGCATTAAGTGCAACTACGCCTCTGTCTTCTCCCTTAGGGGCTTGCCAATCGGCGAGTTTTACTATATCCTTTCCAATGCTGGATGCCTATTACACTTACTCACAAAGATAGTTCGTGGTATACTAATCAGGAGGTGTCCAAATAATGAAATCAAATTTATTAGCATGGCTTGAGGAGGGCAATATCACCATCCCAAACCTATTATTTTCCGAATACGGTAATCTTAATTTAAATGAAACAGAGCTTGTTTTATTATTAAATATTCTTACCTTTATTGAAAAAGGGAACCATTTCCCTACTCCAGAAGAGATTTCTTCACGGATGACGATTTCCATCTCTGATTGTAATGAATTGCTAAGAAGAATGATCCAAAGAGGATTTTTGGAAATCACTGATGGATATTCGAATGAAGGCATTCGCTATGAAAAGTACTCTGTCAAGCCATTGTGGGAAAAACTTGTCGAGCAGTACTTAATGAATCATCACAACGAACAAAAAGGAATGAAAAAATCGGAAGAAACTGACCTGTATACTTGCTTTGAACATGAATTCGGCAGGCCATTATCCCCGTTTGAATGTGAGTCATTAGCCATGTGGATGGATGATGATCATCATGATCCGGTTATTATCAAAGCGGCGTTAAGGGAATCCGTTATGTCAGGGAAACTAAATTTCCGCTATATTGATAGAATCCTGTTTGAGTGGAAGAAGAATGGGGTTAAAACAGTCGAGCAGGCAAAAAATCACGGGCTTAAATTCCGCCAAAAACAAGCGCAAAAAGGGAATATGAGGGATGTTTCCCATCAGCCCGCGGTCCCTTTCTATAATTGGTTAGAGCAATAATATCGATGACGGGAGATAACTCTCTCGTTAATTTCATTTTTAATTATTGGCAGGTGAAATTTATGCTGAATAATACTCAAATTCGTTATTGTTTAGACCAAATAGGAGAAATGTTTCCTGCTGCTCATTGTGAATTAAATCATACTAATCCATTTGAACTAATTATTGCAGTTTCTTTGTCGGCCCAATGCACGGATGCACTGGTCAATAAAGTAACAAAGGATTTATTTACAAAGTACAAAACTCCAGAGGATTATCTCAAGGTTTCTTTAGAGGAATTGCAAAATGATATTCGCTCCATTGGACTTTTTCGCAACAAAGCTAAAAACATTCAAAACCTGTGCCAAATGCTGATTGAAGATTATGGCGGAGACATTCCTCAGGATCGCGATGAACTAACAAATCTTCCTGGTGTTGGCCGGAAAACGGCAAATGTCGTCGTATCGGTCGCCTTTAACAAACCGGCTATTGCTGTTGATACCCATGTTGAAAGGGTAAGTAAACGACTTGGGATTTGCCGCTGGAAGGATACAGTTCTTGAAGTAGAGAAGACACTCATGCGGAAGGTTCCGAAAGAGGAATGGTCGGCAACACATCATCGGTTAATTTTTTTCGGGCGGTATCATTGTAAAGCACAAAATCCGCAGTGTCCAGCCTGTCCCTTATTAGACCTATGCAGGGAAGGCAGGAAAAGGATGAAAGAGAAGGCAATTGCAAATGGATAAGCAGATGACAAGAATCTCAAGTATTCTGGAAGAATGGGGCAAATTAAGGGTTCAGATTGAAGAATTATTCAGGGAGCGAAACCCCAAAAACACATTAGCCCTAATGGGAAAAGGAATCAGTTTATTCCGGGAATTTTTATTTTTGGTGAATGAAATTCCAGATTCTAAGGTGGATAAGATTCCTTATCACCAATTTGATTTTAAGCCGTTCAATATTGAAGAGAGATTTGGCTTTATCATGGCCAGACCCAATTTATTTCATTCCTTCCGTCAGCTGTCTGAGTTGTTTAAAGAGCAGGAAAAACAATTTGGAAAGAAACAAATAAAAAAATCGTCCAGGTAAAAAAGCCTGGACGATTTTTTTATTAAATTAAAACCCTCTTGAATCATTGCTTGTTGATGGGGTACCAGGCAGCGTTGCAGGCGGTATAGTTGTGCCGTTATCGCCTTGATTTCCACCTTCGTTCCCGGTCCCATCCCCGTTGCCATTTCCATTCCCGGTCCCATTTCCGTTGCCATTCCCGTTTCCGTTCCCTTCACCATTGCCATTTCCCTGTTCGGTATTATTGGCTTTTGGGATTTCAATTGATGCAGAGACAGGATCACTCTTTTTATCACCGCTGATGGCAACAATGCTAAAGGTATATTTTGTTCCGGGCACAGCTGGAATCATAATCGTGTTTTCAGCTGTAGAGATATGTTTTGCTCCAGTTCCGTCATCCACGGTTACATCAAAGGTAATTGAATCCTTGGGATTTTTATATTCCCATGACAACACGATGTTTTTGCTGCTTTCATCGTATTTTGCCGCTGGATTGGTTGGCGCAGCAAGCTTGTTATACTTTTCGGATACTTTATTTGGTGCATGTCCTTTAATTGCGTATTCCGTACTAATTTCACTCTCTGGTGTAAATTCGCCGGCTAGAACTGGCGGCATAGTGCCTTTTTCAATTCTAACCTTTTGGACACTATTCGGCATTTTGAAATCTGGCGTATCCACATCTTTTGATACATACGCCATTAGATTTTTGAAAATCAGCTGTGCAATTCTTTGGTTATTCCCTTCATTGGTAATAGGCGTTGACCGGTCTTTATATCCTGTCCAAATGGACGCAGTAAAATTAGTTGTATATCCGGTAAACCAGGCATCAGGAACGTAGCGGCTGCTCTTAATATTCCACTCCTTCATCTCTTCAGGAGTGTAGTTAGTTGTACCGGTTTTTCCGGCAATCGGAAGCCCGGGCACTTTTGCATTTGTACCTGTACCGGGAGATACGAGTACGCTTTTTAGCATATCTGTTATCATGAATGCGGTTGAATCCTTCATGACAACCTTTGATTTAGGAGCAGTGTCAAACTCCGTACCATCACGAAGCACAATTTTTGTTACAGCATGAGGCTTTGTGTAGATCCCTTTGTTGCCAAAAGCACTGTATGCCCCTGCCATTTCGAGCGGCGATACACCAGTTTTAAAGCCTCCAATTGCATATGACTCATAAATCTCATTCAAAGGTATGCCAAGGCTGATGGCAAAGTTCTTTGCCCGATCCAGACCAACCTGCTGTAATGTCTGGACCGCCGGCGAATTTCTTGATAATTGCAGTGCTGTCCTAATGGACATTGGCCCCTTGTAGGATTGGTCCCAGTTGCCAAATTTTTTCCCGGAGGAATAGGTAATCGGTTTGTCCTCAATCATTTGGTACGTTCCCCAATTTAAATATTCAATTGCGGGAGCATAATCAAGGACAGGCTTTATGGTAGAACCAGGCTGCCGCTGGGTGTCAACGGCGTAGTTAAACCCGCGTTTTACCTGTTGGTTTCTTCCGCCCCCTATAGCGCGGATTTCCCCTGTTTTCGTGTCAATTAATGCTATTCCGGCCTGGAATTCTTCATCAGGGTATTTAATGATCTCTTTAGAATTAAGCATATTGTAAACATATGTTTGTGCATCTCGATCAACCGTTGTATAAATGGTTAACCCGTCTGTATAAATATCAAAATCGGTATTTTCCTTAACCTCATCAATGACAGCGTCCACAAAAGAATCAAATGGCTTTTCATCCACTGTCCGCTGATTTTCCTTTAAAACTGTTGAAGCAACCGAAACTTTTTTCGCATCTTCCATTTCCTGCTTTGTGATAAACCCATGCTGATGCATTAATGTTAGGACGATATTCCGTCTCTTTTCTGCTAAATCCGGATGGGTGAAAGGGTTGTAACTATTCGGTCTTTGCGGCATCCCGGCAATTTGCGCAGCTTCAGCCAAAGTTAACTCCTTTAATTCTTTTCCATAATAAATTTTTGCTGCAGTGGCCAAACCGTTACTGTTTTGCGAAACATAAACCTTATTGACATACATTTCGAAAATCTGGTGCTTTGTATACTTTTGTTCTAGTTCATAGGAAAGCCAGGCTTCCTGAACTTTCCGCTTTAATGTTTTTTCCTGCGTTAAAAAGGCATTCTTCACAACCTGCTGGGTGATCGTACTGCCTCCTTCAGCACCGAATCCGCGCTGGAAATTAGCCAAAACGGCACCGGCTAGGCGAATCGGGTCAATTCCATGGTGTTTGTAAAACCGATAATCCTCTGTTGCTAAAATAGCGTTTTCGACAACCTTCGGGATATCTTCATAATTTACATATTCCCGATTAACAGCACCCACTTCAGTGAGCTGTTTTCCGTTTTTATCCAAGATCTTTGAAGGAATCGGATCTTTTAGTAATTTTGGATCAAGTTTAGGCGCATCCTTTACTAGATAGGCAAAAGTGCCGACTCCGGCAAGCAACCCGACAAAACCAAGGACCACAAGCGTAAGAAAAATTCTCTTGAGCAGTCCGCCGCGTTTTTTCTTGGGTTTGGTTTTTCCTTTTGTTTGGAGTTTATTTCGGCGCTCCTCCCTTGATTGATATTGCTCAGGCATAATGAAATTCCTTCCTTTCTTCCTTACCATTACTCATTTTCTAAGAAAAAGTTCATGCTATCTATTATTCTAATATAGTCAATTCTTGGATGAAATCCAAGTGGAATATGATAACCTTTTTGTTCGATTTCTTCTTTTGTAATTGACTTTCGGCCGCCATTTTTCATTCTTTCCCAAAATGCCAGCAAATGCTTTGCCTCAAGCAAATAGACTTCATCAAATCTTGAGAACCGAAGGATGACAAAGCAAATACCCCCTTGGTCAAGCACTGCTTCCATATGGTCAATCTGGTGCTCATGGAAATTTTTTAATGGAAAGGAGGTTTGGTTTTGTGTCTCCTTAGCCTCAAAATCGATATATTTTCCTTTGTACACACCGTTGAAATCAGTTGTTGAAGCTAGCTTAAAATAGGCCTCTTTGATCACGGCTGCACTGCGTTTAGGATAATCAACCTGGACAATTTGCACAGGTGTAGGCTTTTTATGAATTACGGCAATTTTTCTTTCCAGATAGTATTCATTTGTCACATTTAAATCTTCCTCAAGCGTCATCCCCCTGTTGCTGTAGGTGGTGGCATTATTCTTTCTTTTGTCTGAAAAATGTCTCAGCTGCCCAGGTTGATTAAACTTTTTCCCGTTTGGGTAATTAACCGTCATGATAAGCACCTCATTAAGATATACCTTATCATATCAAATCTTTGAAAAAATAGGTGAATAAAATATCATCTTTCAGCCACTCTAAAACTATAGAAGCGTGTTTGTCAACGAAAAACATGATTCATTTGTCTGATGTCTTTATTCTACCCATACTATCTTTCTATTAAAACCATAAAGGGAAGATGAATATGAATATGAATCATCTTACAATACAGGAACAAATCATTATTCGTCAAATAAAAGCTGAAACATCAAGGGGAAATGTGGATAATATTTCAAGAACAACTGCCTATTTTTCTTATTTTAAAAGAAATCCTGATATAATTTGGTCCTTTCTTGCCAGCATGGTTTCAAGAAACGGGGGCTGGAATATGTGCGACCTTGAGGGGGCGATTTTTTCGCAGATCCTTGCCCCGGCGATTAGGAAACAGCTCTTTTTTACATATGAACGGGCCAATTGGCTTATTTTCCATGATGCATTTCCGCAGTTATTGCTCCATCAATATTCGACGAAAATCAACCGGCCGATGTTTCACTTACTGCCATTTTTCCATGTTTCAGCCTTTATTCAAAGGGAGTGGAACAGGTATTGGCGGGAACAGGATAGGAATAGACTGACTACAGCACTCATTATTAATGAGCAAAATGTCATCCAGACGCCTGTCATTGATCACCCTTTTTTCAAGGAAAAGGTCTTTCATTCACTTATTTTTAATTTTCAGGACTGGCTGCACTTCAGCTGTGTATTATTTCCAACATGCGGAGGGGAAGTTTACGGTGCCAGCGTGAATGGGTTCAGATCTCTTGCCAAGCGGATTCATTTAGGAAAACGGCTGGCAAATATTCTTTTTCATCCTCGTCTTTTTCCCTATTTTTTGGAGTTTGCTGAAAATACACCCCATACAGGTTCGAGGTATGATTATGAGCAGTATTTTAGGGTGAAAACGAAGCGGAATACACCGATATTGCGCATGACGTTTCCTTTAATCGAGCATCATCAGCA
>CAYNUT010000003.1:0-82803 GCA_964400595.1 uncultured Neobacillus sp.
GCGGAAAGCGAAGCGCCTGGAGCGCAAGTCAACAGACAATTTGCATAGACTATGTTTTAATAATATTAAAATAAATTAACGCGGTAAATTGTTAAAGTGAGTGAATAAAATAAAAGGCTGCCGAAGGTTTTTCGACAGCCTGAACCGCTGCCAAAGCAGCGGTCGTTGTTTTTTAGTAAATTGATGTATTCACCTTTGTCATATTTTCAATAATTTCTTTAATCCGCGCGAGGAAGCGGCCGCATACAAGGCCATCCAACACCCGGTGATCCAAAGACATGCACAGATTGACCATGTCTCGGACGGCGATCATGCCGTTGTTCATGACGACTGGACGCTTTACAATCGATTCCACCTGAAGAATCGCGGCCTGAGGGTAATTGATGATGCCCATCGACTGAACAGAGCCAAATGAACCGGTATTGTTTACGGTAAAGGTTCCGCCCTGCATATCTTCAGAGCGCAACTTTCCATTCCTGACCTTTACGGCAAGTTCAGAAATTTCACGGGCAATTCCCTTAATCGTTTTTTCGTCTGCATTTTTAATGACCGGAACGAATAACGCATCGTCCGTCGCAACCGCGATGGAAAGATTGATCTCTTTCTTCTGGATGATTTTATCGCCGGCCCACATGGAATTAATTTGCGGGAATTCCTTAAGAGCCTGGGCGACAGCTTTTACAAAGAAAGCAAAAAACGTTAGGTTAAAGCCTTCTTTTTTCTTGAATTCATCCTTAAGAGAGTTGCGGTACTCCACAAGATTCGTTGCATCGACCTCAACCATTGTCCAGGCGTGCGGCGCCTCGTGTTTGCTGCGCAGCATGTTGGCAGCAATCGCCTTGCGGACGCCGGTAAGCGGGATTTCAATATCCCCGGCTGCTACAGGAATATTCACTGCAGGTGCAGAAACTGCCTGGCTGACAGCGGAAATCGGCTGTAGATTTTCCTGCTGAACTTTTGCTGTTTGAGGTGAAGCCTCCACTTTCTGCCCGGCAACCGGTATATTTCCAGATTCAATTAGTTTCAATAAATCTTTACGGGTAATTCTGCCGCCCGCTCCGGTGCCTGACACCTGGGTCAAATCGATGCCATGCTCCTGCGAAAGCTTCAACACTGCAGGTGAGTAGCGGACCTTGTTTCCATCATCGCCTGCCGGAACAGGGGCCGCAGTGTCCTCAGCAGCCGACGGAGCCGATTGTTCCGCCGATGCCGCTTCAACTGTATTACCGCCTTCAACCTCAATTGTGCAAATAATTTCTCCCACCGCTAACGTGTCTCCTTCTTCGGCAACCAATTCCTTGATCACCCCGGAGAAAGAGGATGGAACTTCCGCGTTTACTTTATCGGTCATTACTTCAGCCAAAGGATCATATTTATTAACTTTGTCCCCGACCGAGACAAGCCATTTACTGATCGTGCCTTCCGTTACACTTTCGCCCAACTGAGGCATTTTAATTTGTTCAACTGCCAATGGTTTAACCTCCTATGCATCCAATTCAATATGTTCAAATATTAAAATTCAGCCAATTCCCGCATGGCTTTTTCGACTTTATCAGGATTTACCATAAAGAATTTTTCCATCGTCGGAGAATATGGCATCGCAGGAATGTCCGGCCCTGCCAGGCGCTTGATAGGCGCATCCAATTCAAATAGGCAATTTTCAGCAATAATCGCCGCAACCTCGCTGATGATGCTTCCTTCTTTATTATCTTCCGTGACAAGCAATACCTTGCCTGTTTTCGATGCCGCTTCAATAATGGCTTCCTTGTCAAGAGGGTAGACGGTCCGCAAATCGAGAATATGTGCCGAAATACCGTCTTTCGCTAATTTTTCAGCTGCCTGCAGGGCAAAATGAACACATAGACCATAGGTTATGACCGTGATATCTTCACCTTCACGCTTGACATCGGCTTTTCCGATTGGCAGCGTATAATCATCTGTTGGTACTTCTCCCTTTATTAAACGATAGGCCCGTTTATGCTCGAAAAATAACACGGGGTCATTATCGCGGATTGCTGCTTTTAACAGGCCCTTCACATCATACGGCGTGGAAGGCATGACAATTTTCAAGCCAGGCTGGCTGGCAAATACAGCTTCAACTGATTGCGAATGATAAAGCGCCCCGTGAACACCGCCGCCGTAAGGTGCACGGATGACCATCGGACAGTTCCAGTCGTTATTGGAGCGGTAGCGGATTTTTGCCGCCTCAGAAATGATTTGGTTAACAGCAGGCATGATAAAATCAGCAAACTGCATTTCCGCAATCGGGCGCATTCCGTACATTGCTGCACCGATTCCGACACCGGCAATCGCCGATTCAGCAAGCGGTGTATCAATAACCCTTTCTTCGCCAAATTGCTCATACAAGCCTTGGGTCGCTTTAAATACACCGCCCTTAACCCCGACATCTTCTCCAAGGACAAAAACCTTTGGATCTCTTTCCATTTCCTCCCGAATGGCCATTGTGACCGCATCAATATATGAAATGACCGCCATCTTACATCCCCTCCGCATAAACATAATTCAAGGCATTTTCCGGTGATGAATACGGAGCATTTTCAGCATAATCAGTCGCTTCATTGACAATTTTCATAACGCGGTCATTGATTTCTTTTTCCAGCTCATCATTCATGACGCCGGTTTCCTTTAAATAAGCCCCGAAGGTAATAATTGGATCTTGTGTTTTTGCCTTTGCCACTTCATCCGGAGCACGGTAGGAGCGGTCGTCATCATCGGAAGAGTGCGGTGTTAAGCGGTAGGAAACCGTTTCAATCAATGTCGGTCCCTCGCCGCGGCGGCCGCGTTCTGCTGCTTCTTTTACCACCTTATAAACCTCTAAAGGATCATTTCCATCAACCGTAAAGCCTGGCATGCCATAACCAATTGCCCGGTCTGACACTTTTTCGCAGGCCAGCTGCTTTTCAATTGGCACGGAAATCGCATATTTATTATTTTCACACATGAAAATGACAGGGAGCTTGTGGACGCCGGCAAAGTTGGCTCCTTCATGGAAATCCCCCTGGTTGGAGGAGCCTTCGCCAAAGGTCACAAATGTTACAAGATCCTTTTTCTCCATTTTTCCGGCAAGAGCAATGCCGACAGCATGCGGCACTTGGGTTGTGACAGGGGATGACCCCGTGACAATCCGATTCTTCTTCTGCCCAAAGTGACCTGGCATTTGCCGGCCGCCTGAGTTCGGGTCCTCCGCCTTCGCAAAACCGGAAAGCATTAATTCTCTTGCGGTCATCCCAAAAGTCAGCACGACACCCATGTCTCTGTAGTATGGAAGGACATAGTCCTTTTCGCGGTCTAGTGCAAATGCGGCCCCAATCTGCGCAGCTTCCTGCCCTTGACAGGAAATAACAAACGGAATTTTCCCAGCCCGGTTTAATAACCACATCCGTTCATCAATACGGCGTGCCAAGAGCATCGTTTCATACATCTCTAATACTTTGCTGTCGTTTAATCCTAAAGCTTCATGACGCTTTTCAACCATTAATTAAATACCTCCCGTTTGTTCGTAGAAAAGCGGAAGCGCCTTGCCCAGGGGCGACAAGTATAAGACAAGCGCTGACAGAAGGCGCTTTTTGCATTTCGAAGTGATTGGCTTATATTTTAGCCCCTAGGCGCTGTAGCTAGACACTGCCACTTTTACAAAGAATATCCTTTAAGAATGTATGGCTTTCCCATCCACTGCGAGCGCAGCTTCGCCAATTGCCTCTGATAGGGTTGGATGAGGGTGTATCGTATGAGCAATTTCCCATGGTGTTGCATCCAGCACCATCGCAAGACCCGCTTCTGTAATCATATCAGTTACATGCGGACCAATCATATGCACCCCTAGAATATCATTGGTCTCTTCATCAGCAACTATTTTGACAAAACCATCTGATTCACCAAAAACTAACGCTTTACCAATCACCCTGAAAGAGAATTTACCGGTCTTTACTTTATAGCCCTTTTCAAGAGCCTCATCCTCGGTTATCCCCACACTGGCGACCTCAGGGCTGCAATAAATACAACGTGAAATCAATTTGTAATCAATCGGTGAAGGGTCTTTTCCAGCAATATGCTCAACAGAGACAATTCCTTCATGCGAAGCCACATGTGCCAGCTGCAGTCCGCCGATAACATCACCTATGGCGTAAATATGGGATTCTTTTGTTTGGTAAAATTCATTTGTGACGATATTTCCTTTTTCCAGCTGGATATCTGTATTTTCAATGCCGATTCCTTCCGTGTTCGCTTGACGGCCAACAGAGACGAGAAGTTTTTCCGCTCTAAATTCCTTTATTTCCCCTTTAACCTCTGCTGATACCTTAACCCCATTATCCCTGACAAGAGTCTCTGGCAGAACTTTTGCGCTTGTGATAAGTTTTACTTTCTTTTTCTTCATCAAGCGCTGCATTTCTTTTGAAATTTCTTTGTCTTCTGTTGGGATGATGCGGTCAGCATATTCAATAACCGTTACTTCAACACCGAAATCAGACAGCATGGAGGCCCATTCAATGCCAATAACGCCGCCTCCGACAATGATGATCGAGCTTGGGAGATTTTCCAGCTGCAAGGCTTCATCGGATGTCATGACGTATTCCCCGTCAATTTCAAGACCTGGCAGCGTTCTTGGTCTTGAGCCGGTAGCAATGATAACATTTTTCGGTATAAGCATTTCGTTTTCTGACCCGTTATTCATTTCGACAGAAATGGTCCCAGGCATTGGCGAGAAAATTGATGGGCCAAGGATCCGGCCAATTCCTTCATAAACATCAATTTTTCCTTGCTTCAATAAATGCTGTACACCTTTATGAAGGGTGTCGATAATTTTATTTTTTCTTTCCTGCACTTTCCCAAAGTTAACCGACACTTCACCAACATTGATGCCAAATTCGCCGCTCTTCTTTGCTGTCGCATAAACCTCAGCACTCCTAAGCAGTGCTTTGCTTGGAATACAGCCTTTATGCAGGCAGGTACCGCCAAGCTTTGCTTTTTCGACAATTGCTGTTTTCAGGCCGAGCTGTGAGGCGCGAATGGCAGCTACATAACCGCCTGTTCCTCCGCCAAGAATGACCAAATCATATTCCAGTGCCACAGTGAATTCCTCCCCATAAACTTAAATTTTAGCCGTTTCATAATTACCTGGATAAATCTTTCCCTTTTCTTCTCCCCTTAGAACGCGATGAGTCCCTTCAGCCAACGCCTGGAGTTCATTTTCCCCTGGGTGGACTATGACATCAGCAATCCAATTAATCCGGTCTGTAATCGATTTGACAAAATCCTTCCCATAGGCGAGTCCCCCCGTCAGCACGATGGCATCAACTTTACCCGATAGAACAGCACTTGCAGCCCCAATCTCTTTTGCCACCTGATAGGCCATTGCATCGTAAATGAGCTTTGCTTCAAGATCCCCCGCAGCAATTCGCTGTTCCACTTTTACAGCGTCGTTTGTTCCAAGATAACCGACAAGACCGCCCTGGCCAACGAGCTTTTTCATAATTTCTTCACGGTAATATTCACCGGAAAAGCAAAGGGCAATTAAATCTCCTGCAGGCACTGTTCCGGAACGTTCCGGACTGAAAGGACCATCACCGTGAAGGCCGTTGTTGACATCAACAACCCTTCCCTGCTTATGGACGCCAACAGTAATGCCGCCCCCCATGTGGGTAATAATTAAATTCGATTCATTGTATTTTTTTCCTAATTCCTTTGCAACCCTTCTCGCCACTGCTTTTTGATTCAATGCATGAAAGATGCTTTTTCTTTCAATTAAGGAAAAGCCGGAAATTCTTGCAATCGGGTCCAGTTCATCGACAACGACTGGATCGACAATAAAGGAGGGAATATTTAGTCCCGAGGCAATTTCATAGGCAATGATTCCGCCAAGATTCGAGGCATGCTGCCCTGAGTACCCTTTACGTAAATCTTCGAGCATCAAATCATTGACTTCATAGGTTCCCCCTTCAATCGGGCGGAGCAAACCGCCTCGGCCGCAAACGGCACTTAGCTTGGAAATATTGATTCCTTCTTTATCCAGTGTTTCCAATATAGTGTTTTTTCTAAATTCATATTGATCAATGATAGTAGGAAAAGCGTTGATTGCATCTGAATCATGACGAATAGTTTTCTCGAGAATGGAAATTTCATTATCGAAGACTCCGATTTTTGTGGATGTTGAGCCAGGGTTGATAACGAGAATTCGATCTCCTTTATATGGCACCGTATTGACCCCCCATTTGAGAAATGCGCTGTATGAAAGGCAAAGACGCTGAATTCTCCATTCAGCGCTTCGCCCTGCCTTATTTTTTTATAATATTATCTTGAAATTCTTCTGCTTAAGATATGATGTTCATTTCTTAGGAATTGACTTCTGGAATTGCGCATTCTTTCAATTCTTTCTTCAACCATCCGGTCTGCAGCAACATAGGTAGGAATGCCGTCACGCTTGGAAATTTCGATAACTTTTTCAATGCTTGTATAAAGCTGTTCAACTTTTTTCATTGCCCGTTCACGGTTGTACCCATAAAGCTCATCGGCAACATTAATGACACCGCCGGCGTTGATGACATAATCAGGAGCGTAGATAATGCCCATTTCATGGATCATGTCGCCGTGGCTTGGGTCTTTCAATTGATTGTTTGCAGCACCGGCAATAACCTTAGCCTTAAGCTGTGGAATGGTATCATCGTTGATAGTCGCACCTAATGCACATGGTGCGTAAATATCACATTCCACGCTATAAATTTCATTTGGATCTACCGCACGGGCACCGAATTCTTCAACTGCGCGCTGTACCGCTTCTTTATTGATATCCGTAACAATTAACTGGGCGCCTTCCTCATGTAAATGTCGGCATAGGTTGTAAGCCACATTTCCGACACCCTGAACGGCAATCACTTTTCCTTCAAGCGAATCAGTGCCAAACGCAGCTTTTGCTGCTGCTTTCATCCCGCGGTAGACTCCGTAAGCAGTAACTGGGGATGGATTCCCCGAAGAACCGAATGCCGGTGAAATTCCTGTTACGAAATCAGTCTCTTCGTGGATTAAATCCATATCTGCAACTGTGGTTCCCACATCTTCTGCAGTGATATAGCGGCCATTAAGACCTTGAACATAACGGCCAAATGCGCGGAACATTTCTTCATTTTTATCTTTGCGAGGATCGCCGATGATAACAGTTTTACCCCCGCCAAGGTTTAACCCTGCCGCAGCATTTTTATAGGTCATGCCTTTTGCTAAGCGAAGAGCATCTTCAATGGCTGCTTCTTCAGATTCGTATGTCCACATGCGTGTGCCGCCTAAAGCAGGCCCAAGCGTTGTATCATGAATGGCAATAATGGCTTTTAAACCTGATTGCTTATCCTGGCAGAAAACCACTTGCTCGTAATCATATTTTTCTAAGTACTTGAAAATCTCCATTTTCCTATTCCTCCTCAAATTTAGCTGTCTATTTGGTAACGCATGATAACGCGAGCGCAAGGGAATAAAGTTTACTCTCGGCAGTATCAGCTCTTGAAGTTAAGACAATGGGTGCCTTGGCGCCAGAAATAACAGCCCCTACTTTCGCATTAGCAAAATAAATTAAAGATTTATATAAGACATTTCCAACCTCTATTGCGGGAACCAGTAAAATATCGGCATTACCAGCCACTTCACTGTGAATTCCTTTATGCTCAGCTGCAAGACTTGAAACAGCATTGTCTAATGCGAGCGGACCATCAATGGTGCAGCCTGTAATCTGTCCACGTTTGTTCATCAACGTAAGTGCTGCTGCATCCAATGTTGCCTGCATCGCCGGATTGACCACTTCCACCGCGGCAAGCGGAGCTACTTTTGGATTCTCGATTCCGATGGAATGAGCAAGGGATACAGCATTTTTTACAATTTGTGCCTTTTGCTCTAAATCAGGAGCGATATTCATGGCGGCATCTGTTACTAAAATGAATCGGTCATACCCCGGAACATCAAAGACTGCAACATGTGATAATACATTGCCAGTCCTCAGGCCGTATTCTTTGTTTAAAACGGCTTTTAAAATAACATTGGTTGGGAGATTTCCCTTCATTAAAACATCTGCTTCTTTGTTAAAAACAGCCTTAACGGCTAATTCAGCTGCAGCCCTTTGGGAATCCGCCTGAATAATTTTTACATTCTCAGGGATTTTTCGTTGAATGATGGTCTCGATTTTTTCTTGACTGCCAAAAAGAATAAAATTTGCTAAATTTCTTTCGGAAGCATCCAAAACCGCTTCCAAAACTTCCTCGTCATCAGCCGCAGCAACGGCAACGGTTTTTTTATTCATTTGGGTTGCTTTTGCAATTAGCATATCCAGCAACAAGTTTCCATCAACCCTTTCTCTGTTTCCTGCAACTCCAATAATAAAATTGCAAGAATCGTGCCAAAACATTTCTTTATGAAAACGCTTTATTTACCCGTGCTTTATATGCAACTTTTTTCTAGTATGAAATTTATTGCATGATGTTTTTTTCAAGTTTATATTTTTCCAGTTTATAATATAAATTCCTTACTGATAAACCAAGTGCCTTTGCCGTCAGCGTCTTATTTCCATTTAAGCGGTTCATCGTCTGCTGAATAATCGTTGCTTCATACTCCTCCAGCATTTCAGACAGGGACCTGTCCAATATAAAAGGCTCATTGCCATTATCAGCATCAGGCTCATTAGGGTTTTTTCGAGTTTTTAATTCCGGCAAATGCTGCACATCAATAAGGGTTTCATAATAATTCATAAAAATAATCGCTCTGCCAAGAATATTTTCTAACTCTCTTACATTTCCCGGCCAGTCATACCCCATTAATTGCAATAATGCGGCTTGGGTAATTCCCTCGACATTCCGTCCATAATCACGATTAATTTTCTGAATTAATCTTTCGCAAAGGTAAGGAATTTCTTCCTTACGTTTCCGTAAAGAAGGAATGTGAATCGGCATTCGATTTAAGCGATAGTATAAGTCTTCCCTAAACGTTCCTTTCGCAATACCCTTTTCTAAATTGACATTGGTAGCAGCAATAATCCTGACATTGATCGTAATTGGCTTTGTCCCGCCCACACGGATGATTTCATTTTCCTGGAGCACCCTCAGCAGTTTTGCCTGCGTGTTTGCTGAAAGCTCACCGATTTCATCAAGAAAAATACTGCCGTTATTAGCCTCTTCAAAAAAGCCCCTTTTCCCGCCCCTGATGGCCCCGGAAAAAGCGCCTTCCTCGTAGCCAAATAATTCACTTTCCAACAATGATTCTGAAAGAGCTGCACAATTGACGCGGATAAATTTGTTATATTTTCGGTCGCTTGCATTATGTATGGCATGGGCGAACAATTCCTTCCCTGTTCCGGATTCCCCGCGAAGAAGCACGGTGGCAGGGGTCTTAGCTCCAAGCTTGGCCTGTTCGATTGCCAGCATCATTTCTTCAGATTTCGCAATGATGTCTTCAAAGGCATATTTGGCCTCCAGCTTGCGAATCAGCTGTCTTGCCCGGTTCAATTCCCTGCTGAGGGATTTCATTTCCGACATATCATGAATAACTCCAACACTGCCTTTTAATTTTCCTTCGACAATGATGGGGGCAACATTAACAATGACTTCCCTTTTGCCCGGCCCCACCCTCATAGGGACTCCACGCACTGCTCTCCGGGTTTGCAGCACCTTCATATGCATGCTTTCACCTTCAGAAATATCAGCTGTCGCCGGCTGGCCAATCACCTGTTCTTCTGTCAGGCCCGTTATCCTTGTATAGGCGGGATTAATCAGGATTCCGCGTCCATTTTCATCAACTACAGAAATGGCATCATCACTCGAATGAATAATCGCCTGGAGCATCGTTTGAATTTCCTTTAAATCGGTAATTTCCTCAGCGAGATTGACAACCTCGGTAATATCCTTAAAAACAGCAAGCGCTCCAATCAGGGTGCCATTTTCCTCAACTATCGGAATGCGGGTCGTTATAATTTTCCGCCCGTTTCTCAATACCATTTCCTGATTGGTCTCTATTCGCTGTGTTTGTAAAATAACCGGCAGGCGGCTTTGATGGATGACCTCGGTTACATATGCGCCAATCGCCTGTTCCTTCTTTACTCCCATCATTTCTTCCGCTCTTCGGTTAAATAATATGACATTCCCGCTCTTATCAATGACCACCATTCCATCATTTGTGGCATTAAAAATGAGCTCCTGAAGATAGGACTCGTATTGATGCTTTTCGAGTAATTCTTCTTTTTCTTCCATTAGTTTCGCGACAAGAAAGGCTACACTTCCGGGAATTAAAATGGTATCCTTGCTTTTTTCATTGCGTAATGCCTGAAAAACTTCATCCCTGCCTGTAACCTCGATAATGATATCAATATGATCAGTTAAATAAGGCTTCCAATCCGTACCGGTTATAATTCCTTCTTGTTCAGCCAGTATTACTCCCGGCGCATCGACATTCCTGTCAATGACCACATAGACATTCATCACTTCCGATTCTTTTAAAATTTTTAAGATCGCCGTACCGCCCTTCCCGGCTCCAACAATCATCACATTTTGCATTTTTTTGATCCCCTTTAATTTTTCCAAGAAAAATTTTTCAATCCCATCCAAAAAAAGCCTGCAACTTTTTTCATTTCTATTTTATCTCTAATTTTGTCCGCTGACAAATTTTATCCGGGCAGAACGGTTTTTTTGAGATTAGAAAAGTGGTATCATGAAGCTAGTATTTCATCAGAAAGTGGTTGGGTAATTTATGAAGCGGATTATTGCTCTTCTTATATTAGTGATTCCAGGTATATTGGCGATTATTGGGATAAAATTAATGCGAGATATGACATTTGGGATTCACCAGGCACTATTCCCAAATCTAGCGATTCAATTCCTTGCCGGGCTGGTCTTTTTTATCGGTGGCCTCGGGTTTGTGGCAGGTTTTATCTTCCATCGGGATCAAAAAAGAAATAAAGTACAAGCCCGTTTTAAAAAATAAAGAGGCCTTTGCTATGGCCTCTTTTCATATTGCTTTCTTATTTTTAGGGCTCTTACTGGATCATCGGTAATAATCGCGCTGCAGTTTAGACGGTATAACCGGTGCAGATCATCATCTTTATTGACCGTATAGGGACGTACTGCAATCCCGTTTTCTAGTGTGTTAATGATGATATTATCAGAGATAGCAGAATGCTTTGGGTGAATCCCTTTTGCCCGGATGGACTGGGAATAGATCCAAGGCATGTAGATTCCTTCAAGGAAAAGAGGGGCGGTTTCAACATCCGGTGCCAGCCGGTAACTTAAAACAATACTGTAGTGATTGAAGGAAGAAAGGATAATCCTGTCTGATAATCCATAAGTTCGAATATGCCTGATGACCTTTTCCTCCATGCCCTCATATGGTATCAAGCCGTTTTTCAGCTCAATATTACATACCATGCTGGTTGTCTTTAGCCATTCAAGAACCTCTGTTAATGCTGGTATAGGTTCTTTTTTAAGACCGTTTTTATTGGCATTAAGCTTCCTTATGTCCTTATATAAATAGTCCTTTACAAATCCCTTCCCAGTCGTAGTTCTGTCTACCTTTTCATCATGAATGACGACGATTTCCCCGTCTTTGGTCAATTGAACATCGAGCTCTAATCCGTCAGCACCCGCCCTTTCCGCTTCAATAAAGGCACCCATTGTATTTTCCGCAAATAAAGCGGAATATCCCCGGTGGGCAAAAATATCTGTCATCGTCTCACTTCCTATACAGGCATATTTTTCTTTACTATATAACATATAAAAAAAAAAAGCCTTCATTCATACAAATGGAGGCTTTTAGTATTTATTTACTCGTTCTTTCAACTTGCTTTGTGCTCTAGACGCAGTTTGTCAGCCACCATGGCAATAAACTCAGAATTCGTCGGCTTTGCCTTTGACATACTGACAGTATAGCCGAATAAAGAGGAAATCGAGTCGATATTGCCTCGGCTCCAAGCCACTTCAATGGCATGGCGGATCGCACGTTCAACACGGCTGGCGGTTGTATTGTACTTTTTTGCGATATCTGGATATAACACTTTTGTAATCGAACCTAAAAGTTCGATATCGTTATAAACCATTGAAATCGCTTCCCTTAAGTATAAGTAACCCTTAATATGAGCCGGTACACCGATTTCATGAATAATACTAGTAATACTTGCATCCAGATTCTTTGGTTTTTGTTCAGACTGCGTCCGGTAGCTTACTGAAGGAGTTTTACGGATAAATGAATTTGTGCTGCCGCTGACCTGACGAATATGATTGCCCAGATTCTCCATATCAAATGGCTTTAATATAAAGTAGGAGGCACCCAGTTCAACTGCTTTCTTCGTCACATCCTCCTGGCCGAAAGCAGTCAGCATAATGACATTTGGCAGAGCGCCTTTTTTCATTTCCCTGAGGCGTTCAAGAACAGCAAGACCGTCTAGGTGAGGCATGATAATATCTAACACAAGAACATCCGGGTCTGTTGCTGCTAACATATCCAAACACTCTTGGCCATTATGAGCAATTCCCGCGACTTCCATATCTTCCTGGGACGAAATATAGTCCTCTAATAATCCGACCAGTTCACGATTATCATCAACGACACAAACTTTTATTTTTTTCAACTCCGCTTCCTCCTCAATCAAGTCAAATCTCTATTTCATATAAACCTTTACCAAGTCTGTTTGCTCTTAATTCTATTCTAAATTAGAAATTCGACAATGCAACAAAAATTCCTCTCATTTTTTTAATATTTCTTAAAATAGTGAGAAAATCTTATCTTTTCTTTGTTTTTCTCTTCTTTTCGACGCAATTCGCGTAGTTTTTAAAGTTATACGTAGTTTTGTCGAAAAATATTTATGTAAAAAAAAGAAGCAAAATAGGGAATTTTGCCTATTTTGCTCCAAGCGTTAACTCGCTTTATTTTTTGGCATATCATATATGTTAATTCCTGCTTCATCCAGCATCCATTCAATATGAACCCCATAACCTGAGGTTGGGTCATTAACAAAAACATGAGTAACAGCTCCAATAAGCTTTCCATCCTGAATAATCGGACTGCCGCTCATCCCCTGAACAATTCCTCCTGTCTTTTCAAGAAGTCTGGGGTCGGTTACTTTAATGACCATGCCTTTTGTAGCAGGAAACTTTTGTGGGATTGTACTGACGATTTCGATATTAAATGCTTCCACTTTGTCATCATTCACGACTGTCAAAATCTTTGCAGGTCCTTCCTTCACCTGATGCGATAAAGCAATCGGGAGCGGCTTATCCAAAACGCCATTTTTTAACGCTTTATTTAATTCGCCAAAAATTCCAAACGGACTGTTCTTTTTGATATTGCCGACAATTTCACGGTCGGGAGAAAATCGCGCCAGCTTTTCACCAGGGTCACCATTACTCCCTTTTTCGATGGATGTTACGGTTGAGCGGACAATTTGACCATCTTCGACAACAATAGGTTTTTTTGTATCCATGTCTGAAATGACATGTCCAAGGGCACCATATTTTTTAGACTGCGGGTGAATAAATGTCATGGTACCAATTCCTGCAGCCGAATCGCGAATATATAAACCAAGTTTAAAGGTATTTTCCCCTTTGTCCTTTAAGGGGGTTAGTTTTGTTGTGAATTTTCCATTTTCACGGCTGATGACCATATCCAATGCTTTTCCGTTTTGACCGGCTGCCTGTACATATGGAGCAACATCCGTCATTTTTTCAATTTTGTTTCCATCAATTTCGGTAATAATATCTCCGACCTTTATTCCTGCCATTTCGCCGGGTGATTTCTTGCCGCTGGCCGTGTTCACTAGGTGGTGTCCTACAACCAAAACACCGACAGTATTTAATTTAACACCAATGGACTGACCGCCTGGAATAACACGAAAATCCTTTAAAACATGGACATCGACCTTTTTAATCGGAATGCCGGCAAATTCCAGAATCATTTCATTTTTGCCTTTTTCCGCTGCTTTCAATGAAACCGAATGTCTTTCTTGATCAAGTGTGATATTGGGGCTGTGAGAACTTACAGCGGCTGAAACCGGGGCAGCCTTTTTAAAGGTATATTCCTGACCTTCAAAAACCATTATCGTTTTTGGAACACTTAAATATTGTCGCATGGGCTGAAAAAAAATAAGACTGATTAATGAAACAAGGAGAATTCCACCAATAATTCTTCTAATTATCTCTATTTTCAAACTTTTCACTCTCCTCGCTTCTAGTCACTGCTTTAAAATGGCTACATCTATAATTTTGCCTCCTTGACAAGCATTTATAACTTCGTTCTACATAAAAAAAGCTGCCCTGAATGGGAAGCTTTTCATGTTTTTTTATTATTTGCAGCTAATAACAGCAATTCTTCTGCATGCTTTTTTGTTAAATCGGTAATTTCGACACCGGAAATCATCCTGCCGATTTCTTTAATTTTTTCACCGTCATTTAATGGAGCCACAGATGTAGACGTTCTGCCTCCCCTAATGATCTTGGAAATATATAAATGGGTATCTGCCATCGCTGCTACCTGCGGCAGGTGGGAAATGCATAAAACTTGAGAATCATTTGCAACTTTATAAATTTTTTCAGCGATCGCCTGAGCGACCCTGCCGCTTACACCCGTATCAACCTCATCAAAGATAATGGATGTGACCCCTTGATGCTTGGAGAAAATACTCTTTAACGCCAGCATAATACGTGATAATTCTCCGCCGGACGCTACCTTTGATAAAGGCTTTAACGGCTCGCCGGGATTGGTGGTAATGTAAAACTCGACAAAATCAGTGCCATTTTTTGAAAAATGATTATAATCTGTTTCAAAGCGGATTTCAAAAACTGTTTTCGCCATGTATAATTCTTTTAGTTCATTATGAATCAGCTTTGTAAGTTTTACTGCCCATTTTTTCCGAAGCTCAGATAATTGTTTGGCTTCCAATACTAAATCCTTCTTTAAAGAAGATAATTCTTTTTCCAATTCGCCGATATGTGTTTCTTTATTTTGCAATGTTTCAATTTCTTCCTCTATCGCAGCAGCATATTCTAAAATTTCGGGAATCGTTTTGCCGTATTTTCGTTTTAACTGGTTCATTTCATTGAGCCGGTCTTCAATTTCATTCAGCCTCTTGGGATCGTATTCTAATCCATCCAGTTCCTGTCTTAAAGAACGGGCGGCATCCTCTAATTGATAATAGCTGTTGGAAACAGCCTCATATATTTCTTTATAAGTGGTATCAAGAGAAGCCGCATCCTCAAGATGCCCCATCACGACACCAATCCAGTCCAAGCCCTTTTGTTCACCGTGTAAAGCAGTATAGCTTGATTGCATTGCCTCGAACACTTTCTCGAAATTCCCCAATTTTCTTTTTTCTTCCTGAAGCATGTCATCCTCATGAAGCTTTAAATTCGCCTTTTGGATCTCATCTAATTGAAAGGTAATCAAGTCGAGCCGATGCGCTGTCTGCTGATCATTTTCACTGAGGGATTTCAGCTTTTTCAATGTATGTTCGTAACGGTGAAAAACCTCGATGTATTCCTCAATGGAAGGGAGGATTTCTTCGGCCCCGAATTGGTCAAGCAATGGTAAATGTCTTGTTTCATCCATTAATTCCTGATGTTCATGCTGCCCGTGGATATCAACGAGGGTTGCGCCGATTTCGCGAAGGACGGCAATCGTCACAAGTTTGCCGTTAATTCGGCAGACACTTTTTCCTGACCGTGAAATGTCGCGGCGTAAAACGACCATTCCTTCTTCAATTTCAATGCCGAACTCCATTGCTTTTGGATATATGGGATGACTTGGATCATCAAGCTGGTATAATCCTTCAATTTCTGCTTTTTCCTCACCATGACGGACAAATTCTGCTGAACCCCTGCCGCCTACTAACAAATGAATCGCATCAATAATAATGGATTTCCCGGCACCGGTTTCACCGGTTAAAACGGTGAGTCCCTTTTCAAAAGAAATGGATAGTTTTTCAATAATAGCGAAATTTTTAATTGATAGTTCTGCTAACAAGGAACATTCCCCCAAATTACAGCATATCAAGGAATCGGTTTTTAATTATTTCTGTATCCTCGGGTGTCCGGCAAATAATAAGCATTGTATCATCACCGCAGATGGTTCCCAATATTTCTTCCCAATCGAGATTATCTATTAACGCCCCAATCGCCATCGCATTGCCTGGCAAGCACTTCATCACGAGCATATGCCCTGCTGAATCAACTCTGACGAAGGCATCGATTAACGATCTTTTTAATTTTTGTAATGGATTAAACCTTTGGTCTGCAGGCAGACTGTATTTATAGCGTCCGTCAATTAACGGAACCTTTACAAGATGTAATTCTTTGATATCCCTAGATACCGTTGCCTGCGTAACATTATAGCCGGCATTCCTCAGTTCATCTACCAGCTCGTCCTGCGTTTCAATATCATTGGATGCAATTATTTCTCTTATTTTTATATGGCGTTGGCCTTTGTTCATTTTTCCACCTCATAGTAGTTTAAAACATCTGAGTATTTTGTCCTAACCTTATACACATATGTTAGCCCATTTTATGTTCCTTGTACATAAAAATACAACGAAAAGCGTAAGCTCCCATTTAGCGAAGTACAATAGTCGCTGGGCACTGGAGCTGGACAATTTCCAATGTTATATTTATACATGAATTAATAAAAGGATAAGCCCGGTGCCTATCCTTTCTAGATTTGTTTTGTATGGAATTCCTTATGCGCTTTTTTTACCACTTCTAAGGGGGTGACTGGTAATTGATTTATACCATCTTCCCGTTCTCCCATCCATTTCAAGTGCAGTAAAAATTCAATGTTTCCATCCCCGCCGGTAATCGGCGAGTAGGAAAGGTTAACAGCATTGTAGCCCTGTTGAACAGCAAATTCAACAATTTTATCAATGACCTGCAGATGAACCTTCTCATCCCGGACAATTCCTTTTTTCCCAACCTGTTCGCGACCTGCTTCAAATTGTGGTTTCACAAGGGCAATAATATCGCTGCCCGGAACAAGCAGTGTTTTTAAGACCGGCAATATTAAGGTTAAAGAGATAAAAGACACATCAATACTGGAAAAATTGGGCATTTCACCCTTTAAATCTGCAGGTGTCACATAACGAAAATTCGTTCTCTCCATGACATTAACACGTTCATCCTGCCGCAGCTTCCATGCCAGCTGATTGTACCCGACATCTACGGCATACGACATTTTTGCACCATTTTGCAGGGCACAATCGGTAAAACCGCCGGTTGAAGCGCCAATATCTAATAACACCTTATCCGCAGCACTTACATCAAACACCTGAAGAGCCTTCTCGAGCTTTAACCCTCCCCTGCTGACATAAGGCATTTGATTTCCCTTAACATTCAGCGGGATTTCGGCATCCACTTTTTCCCCAGGTTTATCAAGCCGTTCCTCATTCGTATAGATAATTCCTGCCATGATGGCCCGTTTTGCTTTTTCCCGGGTCTCGAATAAGCCTCTTTCCACTAATAAAACATCTAAGCGTTCCTTTTTTTTCATGCTATTTAAGCCCTTTGTTGTTTTTTTCGGGCCAATACCGAAACCCGCTTGATTACTTCCTCTGTTGTTAAGCCAATCTCTTCAAGAAGAGAATTGACATCACCATGTTCAATAAATTGATCCGGAATTCCAAGCCGGTCAATGGAGGCTTCATAAAACCCTTTCGACTGGGCATACTCAAGTACAGCACTTCCAAATCCGCCTTGCAAAACCGCTTCTTCAATAGTAAGCAATGGAATTTTACTATCCAGCAGTTCACTTAACATTCTTTCATCAAGTGGTTTAATAAACCGGGCATTGACCACCTTCACAGAAATACCTCTTTCTTCGAGGATGGAGGCTGCTTCCATCGCCATTGGAATCGTGGTCCCAAAGGTTAGTATCGCGGCATCATCGCCATCTTTTATAACCTCCCAGGTTCCAATCGGTATGCTGTGCAGCTCCTCATCCATCGGTACACCCTCACCATTGCCGCGCGGAAAACGCATGGCAATCGGGCCATCATCATAGTTCAAGGCCGTATAAACCATATGCTGCCCTTCATTTTCATCCTTCGGCATCATTAAGACGATATTAGGGATATGCCGTAAAAAGGCAATATCAAAAACACCTTGATGGGTTTCTCCATCTGCCCCGACTAAACCGGCACGGTCTATTCCGATAAAAACATTCAGATTCTGCCGGCAAATATCATGGACAACCTGGTCATAGGCACGTTGTAAAAAGGTTGAATAAATCGCTAAAAACGGCTTCATATTTTGTGTGGCTAAACCAGCTGCGACCGTTGCTGCATGCTGCTCCGCAATCCCCACATCATACATCCGGTCAGGGAATTCTTTCGCAAAACCTTCAAGCTTCGAGCCTACTGGCATAGCAGGTGTAATAGCAACAATCCGTTCATCATCGCGGGCAAGTCTGCGGACCGTTTCGCTCACAAGGCTGCTCCAGGCAGGTGGCTGTTTTTTATCCGGTTTGACAAAATCTCCGGTATCCATTTTATACGGGCCTGTCCCGTGCCATGTACCGATTTTGTCACTTTCGGCAGGGTGATAGCCTTTTCCCTTTTTCGTAATGACATGAAGGAGTACCGGTCCTTCTGTCTTTTTAGCATAGCTGAGGCTTTCAAATAAATTCTCAAAATTATGACCATCAATCGGGCCTAAATAGGTGAATCCGAGCTCTTCAAAAAACATGCCTGAAACAAACAGATACTTCAGACTGTCTTTTACCCGTTCCGCTGTCGCTGCCAGTTTGCCGCCCACTGCAGGGATTTTTTTCAACAGGACTTCCAGTTCATCTTTTACCCATTGATATTTGCCAGCTGTTCTCAGCTGGCCAAGAATATTATGAAGAGCCCCGACATTTGGTGCGATGGACATTTCATTATCATTTAAGATGACAATCATATCCTTTTTCTCATGGCCAATATGATTTAAGGCTTCAAGCGCCATTCCACCTGTTAAGGCACCGTCACCGATAACAGGGAGGACAAAGTAGTTTTCCTTTTTTAAGTCTCTTGCAATGGCCATTCCCATTGCAGCGGATAGTGATGTGGAACTGTGTCCCGTCTCCCAAACATCATGCTCGCTTTCAATCCGTTTTGGAAAACCGCAAAGCCCCTTAAATTGTCTTAATGTATCAAATTCACAGGCTCTGCCGGTTAAAATCTTATGAACATATGATTGATGGCCGACATCCCAAATAATCTTATCCTTGGGACTATCAAAGCATTTATGTAAAGCAATCGTTAATTCGACTACACCTAAATTCGGTCCAATATGGCCTCCCGTTACTGACAGCTTTTCAATCAAGAATTGACGGATTTCTTGACTTAGGGCCTCCAGTTTTTTGTTTGTCATCCCTTTTAAAAAGGAAGGGTCTTTTATTGATAATAGATCCATTCTTGGACCACTCGCTTTCATACTTTTTCTTTCTAAAAAGGCTGCAACAATGATGACATGATTGTTGCAAAAATAGCCGCTAACACGAACGTGATAACGGCATTGGCTGCATTTTCTGCATTGAAAACAATTATATCACACTTATTTCGTTGCCTCAAATAACCCTTTTTAATGATCTCTTGAAGCAACTAAATCCGTTATCTCCATTAAAAGTTCCGTATTTAAGCCTGTTCGCAGCAAATAATCCTTTGCCAGGATTATCTGGCTATTTAGTGCTTCCCTGGCCCCAGCTAATGTTAACAATTGGGGGTAGGTGCTTTTACGATTGGCTGTATCGCTGCCGACAGGTTTACCGATTACTTGTTGATTTCCGACCAAATCGAGAATATCATCCTGAATTTGAAACGCCAGTCCTAGATGGTGGGCAAATGCCGAAAGATTTTCTTTTTGTGTTTGGCTGGCTCCTGCCATAATCGCTCCGGCTAAAATACTAAATCCCAACAGCTTGCCAGTTTTATGAATATGGATATATTCCAGCTCCTCAATGGTCAGTGATTGATCTTCACCTATTATATCAGCTACCTGCCCGCCAACCATTCCCTCCGTTCCAGCCGCTTTGGCCAGTTCGATGATTAATTTCAGCTTTACATCCGGAGCCGCATGCTCATCCGGCATCCTTCCGATTACCTCGAAACTATAAGTAAGCAGGGCATCACCAGCGAGAGTGGCAATGGCTTCTCCATATATCTTATGATTAGTTGGTTTTCCTCGTCTGAGATCGTCATTGTCCATGCTTGGCAGGTCATCATGGATTAAGGAATAGGTATGAATCATCTCGATTGCTGCAGAAGGAAGCAGTCCATTTTGCGGATCTGCTCCAAAAGCAGCTAAAGTGGCAAACAACAAAAGTGGACGGATTCTCTTTCCGCCTGCTTCAAGGGAATAGATCATGGATTCCTTCAGTACGGGAGGAGCCTCAAGTTTTTCAACGAGCGCGCGAAGCTCCTTATCCAGCAGCTGTTTATATTGCTGTGCGAATACATCTAAACCGTTCGTTTCCAAAACTATTCCTCCTCGGTAATGGTAAAACTTTCCGTCCGGCCATCCTCCGTAATAATTTGGGTTAATTGCTCTTCTACATTTTTCAGTTTATCATGACAAAGTTTCGATAATTCCATGCCTTCCTTATAGAAGATAATTGCCTCTTCTAATGGAACATCTCCTTCTTCCAGCTTTTCAACTATTTGCTCAAGCTTCGCCATTGCCTCTTCAAACGACCATTTCTTTTCATTCGCCATCTTTGTTTTTCTCCTTTATATTCTCAACTATACAGAAGAGTCTTCCATCCGTTAATTGAACCTGTATTTGATCGGATGCTTTTACCTGATCAACACTCTTCACAAGCCGGTTATCTTCTGTATAAGCCAAACTATAGCCTCGATCCATTATTTTGAGCGGGTTTAGTATTCTTAGTGCCGAAATAATTCGGTCAAATTCCGTTTGCTTTTTTGTAAGAATTTGCAGCATGGCGCGGTTTAAATCTTTTTGTGTCCGTTCAAATTTTATTTTCCCTTGACGCAATGCTTCGCTTGGGTGGTTTCGCCACAAACGCTTATGCAGCATTTCATGCTGTCCTCTTTTTACGATCGTCAGCCTGCCCGTTCCGCGGACAAGCTGTTCCGTCAGTTTATCAAGCTGCTCAAGCTTTTGTTCATATAAACGATGCGGGTAACGGAAAGCATAGGATTTTTGCACCCGGATTAACCGCCCATTTTCATAGCGGAATTTTTCTTTTATTGCCCGAAGCATTCGCGTTTGCCTCTGCAGAACTCTTTCCATTAGCTCCTCAATGTGAGGAACAGCCAGTTCTGCCGCACCAGTTGGCGTCGGTGCCCTTAAATCTGCAACAAAATCGGCAATGGTAAAATCAGTTTCATGGCCAACGGCTGATATTAACGGAATGGTTGATGAATAAATCGCCCTGGCTACGAGCTCCTCATTAAATGCCCATAATTCTTCAATCGAGCCGCCGCCGCGCCCAACAATCAAGACATCGATTTCTCCATGCGCATTCGCTTGTTTGATGGCATTTGCAATCGACGCTGCGGCATTTTCCCCTTGGACAAGAGCTGGGAAGACCAGGATATTAACAATTGGAAAACGCCTTTTAATTGTGGTGATTACATCCCTGATTGCAGCTCCGGTTGGTGAGGTAATGACCCCGACAGTTCTTGGATATAACGGGAGCGGCTTTTTCCGTTCCGGTGCAAATAAGCCCTCCCCTTCAAGCCTTTTTTTTAATTGCTCATAGGCGAGGAATAATTCACCTATTCCATCCGGACGCATTTCCCTGATATAGATTTGATATTGACCGCTTGGTTCATAAACGCTGATATCCCCTTTTACAATCACTTTCATCCCGTTTTCCGGCAGAAATTTCAGGGTCCTTGATTGACTCGAGAACATGACAGCAAGAATGCGTGCTTTGTCATCCTTTAAGGTAAAATACATGTGGCCGCTTGAATGCTGCTTGAAATTGGAGATTTCACCCCGTACATAGATATCACTCAAATGCGGGTCTGCATCAAATTTTCTTTTTATGTATTTTGTTAAAGCATCCACAGATAAATATCGTTGTTCCTGCATAACCCTAACCCCTTTTTTTCGGTAAAAAAAACTGTCCTTATCTATTATATATTTAGCCCTTCTTTTTGTCTGCTAAAACCGCAGGAAGGCACCAAAAATACGAAAAGATAAGGACATTGCATCTTTTAGCGGCCGATACTTTCAGCAGCTGATTTTAACGTATTATACATAAGCATGGTAATTGTCATCGGGCCGACTCCCTTTGGTACTGGGGTAATATAGCCCGCCTTTTCCACCACCTCATCAAATGCCACATCGCCGCAGAGCTTTCCAGCTTCATTGCGGTTAATTCCAACATCAATGACAACAGCGCCTTCTTTAATATGTTCCGCTTTAATAAAGTTCGGAATACCGACTGCGGCTACTAAGATGTCAGCTTGATTTGTGTGATGCTTTAAATCTTTTGTTCTTGAATGGCAATAGGTGACGGTTGCATGCTGATTTAGAAACAATTGACCCACTGGTTTCCCGACAATATTGCTTCGGCCGACGACTACCACATGTTTACCGGAAATGGAGATTCCGGATTCTTCAAGGAGCACCATGATGCCGAAAGGGGTGCATGGCAAAAAGGCATTTTGCCCTGTCATCATCCTGCCGATGTTAACCGGGTGGAAACCGTCAACGTCCTTTGAGGGGATAATGGCTTCAATGACCTTTTTTTCATCAATATGTTTTGGCAGAGGGAGCTGAACTAAAATCCCATGGATTTTTTCGTCCCCGTTTAATTTTTCAATTTCGGAAAGTAATTCTTCCTCCGAAACCATTTCCGGCAATTCAAGTAAAAGGGAGTACATACCTAGTTCCTGGCATGCTTTTTGCTTATTGGTCACGTACGTGCGGGATGCATGATTATTTCCAACAAGAATAACGGCCAACCCCGGCGTTACACCTTGCATTTTTAACTTTTTAACTTCTTCAGCAATTTCCAATCTTTTTTTAGAAGCAATTTCTTTTCCGTTAATTAGTTCAGCCGTCATTTTCTCTTCTCCCTTGTTTGGAGAGACCCAATCAATTAATCGTTAAGAAGCTTTTGTTTCACTTTTGAAAGGACACCATTGATAAATTTGCTTGATTGGTCATCTCCGTAAATTTTCGCTATCTCTATGGCTTCATCTAAAATCACATTTTCCGGAATCTCATCCCGGAAAAATTTCAACTCATAAGCAGCAATTCTTAACAGGTTTCGATCGACAATTGCCAGCCGCTCCAGCGACCATTTTTCCAAGTTTTCAATAATTAGACTGTCTATCTCAGCCCTGTGCTCCACCACTCCTAAAACAAGCTTTGAGAGGTATTCGTCCTTCGCCTCCCCATCTAAAACATGTTCGATGGCTGAAGCTGGTTCAGTATTGCTTACATCGATTTGGAATAGTGCCTGTAATGCCTTTTCCCTAGCTGTTCTTCTTTTCATTATACCGTTAACTCCTTTAGAGATAATAAGTAATTTTTGTCTATTTTTTATCTAAGATATAGTATTAAAGTATTAAAATAACCTTACACATAAAAAGATAATAGCATAACTAATGAAATAGACAAAGAAAAACCAAAGGAATCTCCTTTGGTTTTTCTTAATTATACTTCTGTTTCTATTTCCGGTTCGGTTTTTGCAGTTTCAAATTGAATGCCGACAACATGAATATTTACTTCTTCTGCCTCTAAAGCGGTCATATTAAGGAGAGCCTGACGAATATTATCCTGAATCTTTCCGGCGACAGCTGGAATGGAGATTCCGAATTTCATCAAGCAATAGACATCCACTTTGATTCCGGACTCAGACAGTTCCACTTTTACACCTTTGCCATGGTTTTTCTTCCCTAGGCGTTCTACCACACCCGTCGCAAAATTGCCGCGCATTCCGGCAACCCCTTCTACTTCTGATGCTGCAATACCAGCAATGACTTCAATGACTTCCGGAGCTATTTCAATTTTCCCGTGGCTGTTGCTGCCTTGTTCCATTTCTAAAATATTATACTCATTCATCTATAACACCTCCAATTTTAGACTATTTCATGACATCATACATTTCAAGGAATTTCGTATTAAATTTTCCTTCAACGAATTTTTCATGCTCAAGCAGTTTTAAATGAAACGGAATGGTTGTTTGAATCCCTTCTACAATAAATTCACTTAACGCCCGTTTCATTCTTGAAATGGCCTCTTCCCTGCTGCTGCCATATGTTATTACCTTCGCAATCATGGAATCGTAATAAGGCGGAATTGTGTACCCTGGATAGGCAGCTGAATCAATGCGGACCCCAAGACCGCCGGGAGGTAAATACATATGGATTTTTCCAGCGGACGGAAGGAATTTCTTTTCTGGATTTTCGGCATTAATCCGGCACTCGATCGCCCATCCTGTAAAAGTAACATCCTGCTGCTTTAAAGATAATTTTTCGCCGTTTGCCACGCGGATTTGTTCTTTGATCAGGTCAACTCCTGTGACCATTTCAGTGACCGGATGCTCCACCTGAATCCTCGTATTCATTTCCATAAAATAAAATTTACGATTGCGGTAGTCATATATAAATTCTACCGTCCCGGCACCTGAATAAGCAACAGCTTTTGCAGCTTTTACGGCGGCATCTCCCATTTCTGAACGAATTTCACCATCAAGAGCTGGAGAAGGAGTTTCCTCAAGCAGCTTTTGCAGTCTTCGCTGAATAGAGCAATCTCTTTCACCTAAGTGAATCGCGCTGCCAAAATTATCTGCAAGAACCTGGATTTCAACATGGCGGAAATCTTCTATGTATTTTTCAATATAGACACCTGGATTCCCGAATGCGGTTAAGGCTTCCTGCTGAGTGATATTAATACCTTTAATTAGTTCCTGTTCGTTCTTGGCAACGCGGATTCCCTTTCCTCCTCCGCCTGCTGTTGCTTTTATGATGACAGGATATTCAATTTTTTTAACAAGTTCAAGTGCTTCGTCGATATCATTTATAATACCTGTGGAACCTGGAACAATTGGGACGCCAGCTTTCCGCATCGTTTCCCTTGCGATATCCTTTGTACCCATTTTAGTGATTGCGTCCGGGCTTGGACCGACAAAAGTAATATTGCACTCCCGGCAGAGCTCAGCAAAGTCGGCATTTTCGGCAAGAAATCCGTAACCAGGGTGAATGGCATCACAGGCAGTCAGTTTGGCAACGCTAATAATATTTGTCACATTTAAATAACTGTCTTTGGATGAAGTAGGTCCAATGCAGTAGGCTTCATCTGCAAGCTGTACATGCAGGGCCTCACGGTCAGCCTCGGAAAAAACAGCAACTGACTCAATTCCCATCTCTCTGCAGGCGCGTATTATTCTGACTGCAATTTCTCCTCTGTTTGCAATTAGCAGTTTCTTAATCATCTGTTACCGCTCCTTATTCTGGCTTAACTAAAAATAACGGCTGACCGTATTCAACTAATTGACCGTTCTTCGCCAGTACTTCAACGATTTCACCGTTAACCTCTGCTTCGATTTCGTTAAATAATTTCATCGCTTCCACAATACACACGATGGAATCTTTCGATACTTTTGATCCTGCTTTTACATAGGCATCTGCATCAGGTGTTGGTGAGGAATAAAACGTCCCTACCATTGGTGAGGTAATTTTGTGTAAATTAGTTGTATCTGTATCCTGAACATCTTCAGCCTTTGGAGTATCAGGTTTTACTTCCTGTAGGGCTGCTGGTGCGGGAGCAGCTGCAGGGACAGCAATGGTTTGAACAGCAGGCACAACTGGAGAAGCTGCCTGGACAACAGGATGCACTGCTGCGACAGTTTGGGCCCCATTCTTTTTCATTTTGATTTTTGAGCCTTCATTTTCATATACAAATTCATCAATGCTTGATTGGTCTACTAGCTTTATTAATTCGCGAATTTCTTGTACTTTTAACATTGAGTAACACTCCTTGTAAAACTAAAATTAGGACTTACTACTAATACTATACGATAATACCTTATAAAAGTTCAATAATCTTAATGTCACATGTGTAACATTTTCTGCTCAGTGACGACTCAAAATATTATTTTACCCTATTTATTTATTTGTAAACGAAAGCAAACCCGCCGACTGGAAGGTTTGCTTTCGTTTACCCTATTTAGATGGCTGAAAGGTTACAGCGACGTAATTGATATCATCAATTTCCTTCTTGACTTCCTGAATAATTTTATTGGCCTCTGATGCAGAAGGCTTCTTCTTAGATTTTACAGTTACACTTACCTTTTCACCATCTGCTCTGACAAGGGCATCTTCATATCCCATGGTTTTGATGATCGATTCCAGAAGTTCTTCCTTGTTTGCGGTTTGTTTCAATCTGTCCATTTGATCTTTCACTTTGCTTCTCTCATCTGCAGGAAGATCTGTTGAGGCCAGCTTGTTTGTCAGCTCCTCCTGCAATTCACTGCGTTGATCTTCAAGCTTCATGCGAAGCTCTTCAAATGCCGAATCCCCTGCCACGGTAGAAACGACCGTTTTGCCATCCTTCGTTTTTGCAGTTGTTTTGCTTTGTTTTTGATCCATTTGATCTTTAGCTTTTTGCTCCACTGCTGTGAGATCGGTATTTTTTTGTTCCGGAGAGGTAATGTAATAAACTGATAGGACAACCACTAAACTTAACATCGTTAATAACCAAACCGTTTGCTTTTTTAATAGCATTTTGACATCCTCCTTTTATTGTTTAGGCATAACAGCGACCCTGTGGCTTGGGACCCCTAAAACCCTTGTGACTGCTTCAACAATCCACTTTTTCACCTGGATATTTTCTGCCCCCTTAGCGACCACCAGCACACCGCGGATTTCCGGTTTCTTTGTTTCTACGACAATAGGAATCTCTTTTTCACCGTTCCGGATTATGACGAGCTGTTCGTCAGTTGAAACCTCCTGCACTTTACGCTGCCCGCCTTCCCGGTCTGTTTCGTCAGTTGTTTGCGATTTTGTCACTTTGTTTTTCTCCAATACCTTTTTATCTGTTGAATCGATGTTCACTACCACCGTAACATCATTCACTCCCAGCATTTCCTGGAGCGCTTTTTTTAGCTGATCCTCATATTTTTCTTCATATTCAGCAATGGCCTTATTTCCTGAGCTTTTCTTCAATCCGAATGCCGGAACATTACTGCTTCCTGCTTTTTCATTCGTTCCCGCCGGTATGTCAGCAGGGGCCGAATTCTTCTTAAATAAGATATTGCCTGCAAGCATAATGGCGGCGCCAATACATAGAACAAGGAGCATATATGGGTATTTCCCCGGTTTTCTATCTGAATTTCCTTCCATCTTGAGCCATTTTTTTATCCAGAAAAACGGCCCTTGGTTGTTATCCATTCTTCTTGATCCCCCCTTCAATCGAAACTTCAACTGTTTTTTTGGTTATTTTCCATTTTTTCGCTAAAAATGCGGCCACTTTTTCTGTTTCTTCTGTTGATTTTTGGGATGGAAGAGGTGTATCTGTGTTGATTTCGATAGGTTTAACTACTTCGACTGTCTTCACTTGTGAATCTGGATGCTTCAAAAGAACGATCACCTTTTGGAGGTTCTCAGGGAAAGCTAGGTCACTTTCTTTATTCGTTGCAAGGTCTATTTTCGCAATCTCCAATCCGTATTGTTCCATCAACTCCTCCTCTGCACCCTTTTTCAGCTGGACAGCCATTTCTTTTAAAATATATGCATCTTGCGAGGCTTGTATTTCTTTTTTCTTTGAATCTATTAAATTTTTCATATTTTTTTCTCCAGGAGACTGAAATGCTGGAATCCCTGCCAAAGCTGATTCAAAGTCCTTCGAGACTAATTTAAAAATCGGGGTAAGGATGATGGCAATTAAAAGCAGACCCGTCACTATTTTCGTATATTTTTGCATGGCCGAATTAGGCAAAAGCATATCTATAACGGTTGCCAGCAGAATAAATAGAATGATATTCATTACCCATTCTTTTAAAAAATCCATTTCAAGTACCTCCGCCCTTACCTCATCATCATCGTCAGATTACCGGCAGCAACAATGACCGTAATACTTAAAAAGAACATCAAAGAAACAATCCCAAGCGCGGCAAACACATACATGACACTCTTGCTGATAATATCAAGACAAGTGATAACCGGTCCGCCTCCGAGGGGCTGCAAGATTGCGGCAGCAAATTTATAGATAAAGGCAATCATTAATATCTTAATGGCGGGAAAAGCCACAATAATGAGGAGAATCGCGACACCGGCAATTCCTACCGTATTTTTTAAAAGGACTGATGCGCTGACGACTGTATCAGTTGCGTCTGTAAACATCCTTCCGATTACAGGGATAAAATTACCGGTAATGAATTTCGCTGTCCGGATTGTAATTCCATCCGTAACGGCTGCCGAGGCTCCCTGGACTGAGATAACCCCCAGGAACACGGTCAAAAACAGCCCCATCAATCCTATACTCCAGTTTCTTAGCAGCGCTGCTAATTGCGTAACCTTATACTGTTCAGACATCGTACTGACAATGCTCAATAACGTGGCTAAAAAAAGAAGAGGCAGGATGATGTACTGCATAAATAAACCGCTCATATTCATTAAAAATAAGATCACCGGATGAAAGAATGCCGCTGATACCAGTCCCCCTGAAGCAGCGATTAGGGCAAGGAGAAGCGGGATCAGGGCAAGAACAAAGGAAATCATCGTTCCAATAGCCTCATTCGTATAGCTGATGGCAATATGAAAACTATTTAAAGCCAGAATCACCAGGACCATATAAACAATTGAGTAAGCAACCTTGCTGATTGTGCTTTTTTCGAAGGCATTTTGCATTGATTGCAGGAACATGCTGAAAATCGTCAGCATAATCAGCGATCCTAATAACTTGCCATTAGCAACAAATTCTTGAAAGGCAAATTTTAAAATTCCTTTTCCCCACTCTTTAAAAGAGAATTTTTTTTCACCTTTGACAAAATCATATAAACTGCCCTTTTGGCTTTCGGGGAGAAAACCTCCATATTTATTGGTAATATCTTCCCAAAATTGCTTCAGCTCTGTTAAATCCAATGTTTTTAACTGTGCATCTACCAGCTGCTGGGGTGATAGCGATGTGGAGGTGTTTTTAGATTCTTCTTCGGCAGCCTGTACACCCGGAATATAAAAAAAGAATAATAAAAGAATCATAATCGGAATAAACTGCAGCCTCTGCTTCAATTTTTACACCTCATTTTTAGACCGATATTAGCTTGGAATTAGTTTGATAATGGTTTCGATTAACACTGTCAAAATCGGTATCGCCATGGCGAGAATGATAATTTTCCCTGCTAATTCAATTTTTGAAGCAATGGCTCCCTGACCAGCATCCTTGGTGATTTGTGAAGCAAATTCCGCGATATAGGCGATTCCAATGATTTTGAGGATCGTCTCGACATAAACCATATTTACCTTTGCGTTCACGGCAAGCCTCTCTAGCATATGAATGATTTCATAGATCTTGTCCACCAAAAAAAGGAAAATCATACAGCCGGTAAATACAATTAAAAGAAACGCAAAATTTGGCTTCTGTTCTTTAATGATTAAGGCAAGAAAGGTGGCAATAAGAGCTACGCCGACAATTTTAATCATTTCAATGGCAAAGCCCCCCTTTCTATTGGAACAAAAACACAGATTTAATTTTCTGGAATAAATCATCCACGATGGATGCAACCTGGAATAAAATGTAGATAAACCCAAACAGTGTGACCCACTGGGCATATTCCTTTTTCCCTACCTGGTCAAGGACTGTGTGCAAAAACGCGACAACGATACCCACTCCGGCAATTTTAAAAATTATATCGACTTCTAAACCCATTGCTTTTCCCCCTAAAATAATAAAATGATCAATAATAATCCCGATAAGAATCCGAGACTCTTTACCATTTTTTCATATTTTGCCTGTGCTTGAATCGCGTCTGCTTCTTCTCTTTCGAGATGGGTTAGTGTTAGCATGATATGCTTCTGCTGGGAAAAGCGGTCATGGCGGCCGAGGGTTTCCCCGAATTGCTTCATAATTTCAAATTCTCCCTGTTTTAATGCCGTAGACTTCCAAATCTCTATTAAACTTGTTTCCCAAGCCTCTTTTACAGTTGTTTCCGTGTTTGTGAGTTTTCTGGCAAAAGCAGCAAAAAATAAGGATAGAGGCTTTGGAAGCTGCTCCGCCAGTCTCCTGGCTGCTTCATGAAGAGGGGTATGCCCGTACATAATTTCTGCTTCTAATGATTGTAAAGCAGATTTTAAGGTTCTCAGCTGCCTAGGCCGTTCACTTAAATGCCTTGCAGCTTCAAACCCGATGACAGTCGTTGCTACAATAATGAAAATGGCTCCAATTACCTTTAACATTTATGTCACGCTCTCTTTTTGTTTCAGTTTCAGTTTCATTCCGTTTTCATTTAGAATATGGGTAACGGTCCCTGGCCCAGATTTTCGATTTAAGACAATAAACCGGTGAAAAATTTCCTGATTGAGGATATCCCTTAAGGATGGACGGTTCCTTATTTCCTCTAAGCTTGTTCCATGCGTCGTCATAATTAGTTTGATGCCGGCATGGACAGCTTCTAAAATGGCTTCTGCATCCTCTCTTCGGCCTATCTCATCGACAATAAGGACGTCAGGACTCATTGAACGTATCATCATCATCATTCCCTCAGCCTTAGGACAGGCATCTAGAATATCCACACGAACCCCAAATGTAAGCTGTGGAATTCCATTCACACACCCGGCAATTTCGCTCCGCTCATCGACAATTCCGACCTTGCATGCTGGAATGATTCCATTTCCTGAAGAAATGATTCTCGCTATATCCCGCAGCAGCGTTGTTTTTCCGGTTTGCGGCGGACCGATTACCATCGTATTCAGCCAATTCCCCTGAAAAATATAAGGAATGATCGGTTCGGCAATTCCTATTTTTTCCCTGGCAATTCGAATATTAAAGGAAGCAATGTCCCTGATGGCCTTTACCTTTCCCTCCTCAAGGATGACCTTCCCGGCAAGCCCAATGCGATGTCCTCCGGAAACGGTAATATACCCGCGTTTCAGTTCCTCTTCAAGGGTATAAATAGAGAATTGGCTTATTTTGTTTAACAGATGCACCGCATCTTCCGGCTGAATCATATACGATAAAAATCTTGGTGCTCCCTTCAGGGTGATTTCTATTGGCCGATTGATGCGAATTCGAATTTCTTCCAGTTCTTCTTTTTGTTTAGGAGGGATTTGATTGATTTGGCCGGCAATATTTTTTGGTAAAATATTTAGAATTGTTTCCACATGCATTCCTCCTGTCCAAGGATGTTTCATTAATTAAAATGTATGCCTGCCTGGACACAATATGACTTGCAAAACTGGCAATTCTTTCAAAATATCCTTTTATTCTATTTTTTTGCCTCTTTTAATAGGGAAGGATATAGAATCCAAATAAGGAACTATTTAAGCGGTTATACGTATTTTATAGAAAAGAAAAGCATCTGAAAGAGGGAGAGAAATTGTTTAATTATCAGCCTCCAATTAGAAATGGACACCCAGGCAAGGGGAATTTGATCAAAGTTACGGGGGAAGGAGAACTTGCAGTCCAGCCTGACAGTGCATCTGTAAACTTAGGCGTTATTACAGAAAAAAAAGAACTGCTGCCGGCTCAACAGCAAAATTCACTTGAATCGGCAAAAGTTATCAATTCGCTTATTTCACTTGGTATTCCTAAAAATTTAATTCAAACCTTCGATTACCGAATTGAATCTGATTACGATTATGAACAGGGAAAACAAATTTTCCGGGGCTATAAAATCACCCATATACTTCAGGCGCAAATAGAAGATTTAGCAATTGTGGGAAAGGTGGTGGATACAGCGGTTCAAAACGGAGTAAACTATGTCTCCAATGTTCAATTTAAAGCTAAAAATAAGGATGCTGTTTATCAGATGGCACTAACACTCGCGCTCAATCAAGCGATTGAAAAAGCAAAGACAATAGCTGCTTCTCTAAATGTAACCTTAAACCCCATTCCTGTTTTAGTAGTGGAAGGCGGTCAAGAAGCTATTCCCTTTCATCATCATAATGAAACATTTGTCAAAGGAGTCAGTTCCACTCAAATCGAACCAGGGCAAATATTAGTTAAGGCTATTATCACGGCGGAATTCCGTAATTATTAAAAATAAAGGGATTGAACCGAAAATGGTTCAATCCCCTTCATTCTATTAATTATCGTATTTTTTTACCCAGTTGTATAACTGCATTTCAGTTATCGGACCGTTATAATGCTCCCGGATGATGCCCTGTTTATCAATCACAAATGTTTCCGGCTGTCCTGTTACATTATACATCTTGGAAACCTTGGCATTATAATCGAAAAGATAGGTCATTCCTTCTTTATTGTTTTCTGTGGCTTTTTTTATCCTATCGATTGTCTCGCCGCGATTAATCATAAGGAGCGGATATTTATCTCCATAATCTTTTTGGAAGGCTGTAAGTTCTGGGAATTCATCCTTACACGGTGCACACCAGCTTGCAAAATAATTCAAGATTACAACCTTACCCTTATAATCGGAAAGCTTAGTTTTGCCCCCATCATAATTTGGCATTTCAAAACTATATGCTTTATCACCAACATCAGTATGCTTGGCTTTACTGATCATACTGTATCCAAAGAAACCAAACATTCCAATTAAAAGAACGAATACGAGTATTTTAATGACTCGCTGGTTCATTTTATTTCCTCCTGACACCGCAAGGTTTTGTACAAATGGCTGTTATATAACCGGTCAGCCTATCCATTCATTTATAGAGGTTTACTCATCCCCGAGCTGCTTCAGGAATTCGATTTCCTTTTTCAACTTATCATGTTTTTTTCCAATAATGAACATATAAGCAAAAATCACAACCCAGGCAACCGAATAAGCACCAAACATGTATTCATAATTCATCGTTGATTCCTCCTATTTATCCAATTGTTCTCTTAATTTTTCTTTATAGCGTTCAACTTTCAGCTTCATTTTCTCAAAAGAAACACCTTTGTGAAGAAGGTAGCCATAAAAAATCGTGAAAGCTGTGATGCTCACAAGCAGGGCTACAAGCATCGTATCATCAATGCCTCCGCCTTGTTGAGAAGGACCATCACCAAAAACGATTGGGTGGAATTTTGTCTGCCACCAGCGAATCGCAAAGAATACAATCGGAACGTCAGCAAAGCCGATGATGCCAAACACAGCTGACAAGCGGGCTTTCTTTTCCCAGACGCCATCCATTTGGCGAATCATAATATAAGCAATGTAGATAAAGAATAGAATCAAAGTGGTGATGAGGCGAGGCTCCCAAACCCACCACGTATTCCATGCTGACCTCGCCCAAATCGGACCAGTAGTTAAAACGATAATCGTAAAGACAATACCGATCTCAGCAGATACATAGGCATAGATATCATAGATTCGCTTCCGCTTAATTAAAAATAAGATACTAAAAACGAAGGTAACAAAGAATGCCATAAAGCCAAGCCATGCTGAACTTACATGGAAATAAAAAATCTTTTGCGCTGCATGCATCGTTTTTTCTTCTGCGGCATAGATAAAGATAAAATAAATTGATACCAGCATGGAAATGACTGTTCCACCTAATAAAATCTTCGATAGATTTGAGTTTTTAGTTTCGGCCAATGGAGTTCCGGGAAGAACCGCTTTCTCTCGTTCGAGATTCATACTCATGTTTTAAACCTCCAGCACGTAATCAATTAATAGCAAACAAACTACAAAGAAAATGACATCATAGGCTCCAACTAATTGGATCCACGCCAGGGCGCTTTCAAACTTATCCATATTCGTTAAGATAATTTTCGTTGCCTGCACAACACCGATTAAAATTGGGGTAGTAATCGGAAAAAGCAATAACGGAAGCAGCATTTCACTGCTTTTTGAATTGGCAGCGAGAGCGGCTAAAAACGTTCCGATGGCGATAAATCCAAAACTGCCCAAAAAGATGACTAAGATAAAGTAGGGAAGGCTGCCGATAAATTTAAAATCAAATAATAAGAACAAAAATGGAACTGAAACTAATTCAACGATGAGTATCATCGTGAAATTCGCCAAAAACTTTCCAATATATATACTTGCAGCCTCCATTGGCGCCACCAGCAGACCTTGCAGCGTATCGTTTCGCTGTTCGGAAATAAACGATCTGTTCAACCCTAAAATGCCGGCAAATACGATAATGACCCAGATACCCCCCGGAATAACAGCCTTAGTTGTGTTATTGGCCGGGTCAAAGGCAAAGCTGAAAACAACGATGACCAAAGCGGCAAAAATAATTTGTGTGACAAGTACCTGTTTCGTTTTAAGCTCTGAATATAAGTCCTTTTTAGCCAGCAGGAAAGCTGTGCGAAATAGATTCATGATACACCCTCCACCTGCTGCTCATATTTTTCAGACAAAAAGCCTAGATTACGATTTTCGATTTTAAAATCATCGACAATCTTTCCATTTTTTACAATGATGATCCGGTCGCATATCTCTGCTGCCTGTTTGAAATCATGGGTGACCATCAATGTTGTCGTTCCCTTAGCCTTCATCGATAGGATCACATTGTTAAGAATGGAGATAGCCCCTTGGTCAAGACCTGTATGCGGTTCGTCTAACAGGAGAACCTCAGGCTCATGAATAATGGCACGGGCAATAGCAATCCTTTGAATCATCCCGCGGGAAAAATTCTTCACCGGTTCATTTAAAAAGAAGGATAGTCCAACATCTTTTACAAGTTTAATCGCTCTTTGCTCGACATCTTTAACCCCATAAATATTTCCGAAAAAAACCAGGTTTTCAAGTGGTGAATATTGATCGTAAAGCAAACTGGAATGAGGTAAATAACCAAACAACTTTTTAATTTCAATATGATCTTTTTTCAAATCTAACCCATTAATCTTTACAAGTCCTGATGTGGGTTTAATTAAGGTGGCAAGTACCTTAAGCAGTGTACTTTTCCCGGCACCGTTCGGTCCAAGAATCGCTATCGTTTCTCCTTTTTTAATTGAGAGGTCTACACCACGTAAGATCACCTTATTATCTGCCTGCTTTGTCAGCTTCTTTATTTCGATCATTAGCAGTCCCTCCCATCCCAGCTGTTACTCTACAAAATTCCGTAAATTTAATTTCACCTGTACTAAATGCTGCTTATAGGCCTCAAGCTTAGCATTGTATTCCTCTTCAGAAAGCTTTCCGTCTCCAAACGTTTCTTCAAGCTCAATAATTTTATCCATAATCGCTTTTTGCTTTGCCATTAACATTTTAAAAGCTTTCTCTTCCTTGTCAGCTCCAAGCCTTTCTTCTTCTATTTTTGCTTTTCTTCTAAAGTAAGCAAAATAGGAAATACCAGCGATAATGATCGCACCTAAAATAATTAAGAAGACATGCGGATTAAAACTATGCAGCGGTGATTGAGCCCACATTCTCAGGTGGCCTGCATTATGGAATCCAGGTGAATCATGCGTCACGTTTGTATTATTACTGGTTGAACTATCGGCCTGGGCCTGCTTGGACTCATCTGCTTTCGGTTGAATGTCCTTATTATAGGTAAATGAGAATGCCTGGTTAGCTTTCATTGCTTCTATTGTATACATCCAAAAGTTTTTACCATCCATATTGAGGAGTTCCGGACTGACCGATTGCACCCCTTTTATCTCAATACTGCCTTTACCTTCTTCGACTAAGAAAATTAAGGATTGTACTGGATAGTCAAATGATAAATTAATTTCCTTACCCTTTTCGACCCTGTAAGTATAAGGAAGCTCGATTCTTTCGTTTGCAGGTATGGGATCGGTGGTAATAAAACCGGTATCCACCTGCTTGGAAGCAATTTTGTTTTCTGTAAAAGTAAGATCCTTAGCTTCTTTAGGAATGGTTACATTTAACACAGCTTCACTTTTTCCGGTCCCTTTATATTCCTCTGCAGATGTGTTTGTGTAAAACCCTCTATTGTTCAAATAAGTAGAGCCATCTTCAGCCTGCCCTACAACAATATATTGCATATCGATAATAATCTGGGACTCAGAAGCCGCCAATCCCTTAATCGGGATTAGCAGCATCAATCCTAGGAGGATAACGGTGATTTTCTTGATCACTTTCCTTCCCCCTTTTTGTTTTTATAGCTTTTCATTTGCGCTTCGATTTCTTTTTCCACTTCTGCCATTAAATCTTTATCAACTTTTTTGTTCAGTGTTTGTTCTTCTTCCTTCATAATATTAGCTACTTCTAATTCATACTGTTTCTTTAAATGCTTGTAATCGGCATGAGAGATTTTATCCATTTTGTACTCAAATTCCAGCTCATTAAGGGTAGTTAACAATGCTTCCTTCGTGGCACCCAAATCTTGACCCAATGGGGCAGCCTGTAAATACGTATCCCACTTAAAAAACGGTGATAACATTAGAAAAAGGCAGGTCAGACCCAAAGCGGCTGTAAAAATCAACGATACTATAGAGATATCATGCATTATGTTCACATCCTAAAGATACTTTTTGCGTTCTTCATCAATCATGGAAGATAGAATTTCTTCTTCAACCTCATTCTCCGTGCTCTGATTAACAATGACCGGTCCCTCTGTTCTTTTTTTCTTCACCCATTTGCGGATGACAATAAACACGGCAATTGCTGCTAAGCCTAGTACGACGAAGGGCAGTACCCATGCTGTCAGGCTGAAACCGCTTTTCTCTGGAGATGTCAGGATCTCTTCACCATAAATATTGACGTAATACTCACGGATTTTATCCTTATCCCAGCCTTTGTTCATCATAGCAGCCAGGTCTTTTTTAAACTCAGTCGTTAATTGACATGTATTCGGATCACATTCATAGTGGTCCTGGCCGCAGCCGCAAGTGCAGGCAAACTGCTGGGCTACTGCTTTAAATTCAGGAGACTTGTAGTCAAACTGTTTTGCTTCAACACGAAAGAATGAACCTTGAAAGATAAACGCAATAATAAGGAGTCCAATATAAATTTTGTTTTTCATATTAAGACACCTCTCTACGTACTCCTGTGTATCTCGGAGTGACATTTCCAAATTTTCCATTCCAAATAGCAAATAGAGCACCAATCACAATCATAAAGGAACCAAACCATAACCAGTTCATCATTGGGTTCACTTTGACAACGAATGTGGCCTTGCCATCATCTTCCCAAGCGCTCAAGACAATGTATAAATCTTCTTTAAGAGAAGAGATGATTGCTACTTCTGAAGAGGGCTGTTCCCAGTTTCCGTAGAATACTTTTTCAGGCTGGAAGGTACCTAATCTCTTACCATCTCGAAATACAGTAACATCTGCATAGACGATATCGTTAATTCCCTCTTTTTTCTGATCAAGACGCTCATAATTGATCCGATAATCTTTTAATTCGATTGAACCGCCCAGCGGCACGGTTTTCATCGTCTCTACATCGTAGTTCTGTGAACCGATGATTCCCATTGTGATAAATGCAATGCCAAGATGGACAATATATCCGCCATATCTACGGCGATTTCGAATCATCAAGCGGTAAAGAGCAACGAGCGGTGATTCCTTCGTCATCTTTCTTCTTGCTTTGACGCCTCTATAAAACTCTAAGAAGTGGGTGATGATTAATAGAATAATAACCCCGTAACCGATGACGGCCCATGCTTTTTGGATGCCTAGAACGACCATGAGAATCATGCCAGCTACGGCGAGGATGGTCGGAATTAAAAAGTTTTTCACAAGATTTTTTACTGATGATCTCTGCCATGCGAGTAGCGGACAAACCGCCATGACAAACATCATAGATAAAAGGATTGGCGCTTCCACTTTATTGAAGAACGGTATCCCGACTGTTACTTTCGTTCCACGGACTGCTTCAGATACAAGCGGGAAAATCGTTCCCCAGAATACCGCGAATGCAGCACCTACCAGCAACAGGTTGTTAACTAAGAAGCTGCTTTCCTTTGATACAAATGATTGAAACTCACCGGCACTGCGCTTAAGCATATTGTAGCGGCTCATTAACACATAAAGGGCGAGGATGACGGCAACACCCATGAAAATTAAGAAATATAATCCTAGATTTGAATCGGCAAAGGCATGAACAGATGTTAAAACGCCGCTTCGAACCAGGAAAGTACCGAATAAGGTTAAGGCATAAGACACAATGATTAAGCTGATATTCCAAATTTTCAGCATGTTTTTCCGCTCTTGAATCATAACGGAATGGAGGAAGGCAGTCGCAGTTAACCATGGCATGAAGGATGCATTTTCAACCGGATCCCATGCCCAGTAACCGCCCCATCCAAGCTCAACATATGCCCATTGCCCGCCAAAAATATTTCCAAGGCTTAGGAATAACCAAGCAACAATCGTCCAGCGTCTGGTCATTTTAATCCAGAAGTCATCGACGTTTTTCAAAATCAACGCTGCCATGGCAAACGCAAATGGTACAGCAAGACCTACATAACCAAGGTACAATGTAAGCGGGTGTATAATCATTCCAGGGTTTTGCAGCATTGGATTTAAGCCTTTACCCTCAACCGGTATTGTATCCAATAAAACGAATGGTTTTGCAACAAATCCAAGGATGAAGAAGAAGAAGACGGCATTGGCTAATAGAATGGCGGAAATGTAGGGAATCATTGGATTCCCTTTCAATTTCCTTGAAAACGCAATCATAACAGCGTAAAGTGTCAAGAAGAAGGTCCATAGCAGTAAGGAACCTGCATTACCTGCCCACAAAGCAGTGAGCTTATAAATGAGTGGAAGGTCGCTGCTTGTATAATCAGCAACATATTCATATTGAAATTGTGATTTCCCAAGCAAGTAGAACAAGGAAAGCATTGCCATTGCAGCACAAACGAATAATGCAATCATTCCGCCTTTACCGCTGTTTACTAGCTTTTGATTTTTCGTGCTAATCCCCAGCGTGATAATGAGGAGTGAATAGATGGCAACTGCCAAACCTATATAAATTGTTGCATTAGCAAATAAATACATTTCGTCACCTTCTTAAGTCTGCCTGTTATTTTTCTTTCGGTGGTTGATTCAACAATTTTTTATGTTTTTCTGGATCATAGTTTTTCATATCTTTTCCTTCATATTTAGAAGGACATCTAGTTTTCACCGTTTCAGCTACAAAGGTATTTTTCTTAGTAGGTGCTCCTTGAAGAATTGTAATAACTCCATCTGTGAAGTTATCTGGCTTTGTTCCATTATAAATAACATGCATTTGATTTCCATCGTTATCTTTTACATCAAATTTTAATTCAATCTTGTCAGGATTCCATTTAATTGAGTCTTCGATTAATAGTCCTTCAACCGTTACATAATCGTCTTTATGCTGATCTTGGGTAGCCAAAAGTTCTTTCATCGTCAATTCGACGCCGCTTGACCCCGGGGTGGCAGCCATTAAGAGAAAAACAATGGCTCCGGCAATAATAAATCCCCCGAGCATTACGAGTGTGTTTTTTTTCAACCTCATCCTTCTCACCTCATCAAATTAATTTTTTCATTTCTTCGTCATACATTTCCTGATCTATCTTCCCAGTTAGTAGCTTTTTGCGGAGTTCCTTTTTGGCTTCTGCATTACCAGATTTATTATCTTTTTTCGTCGAGGTAGGTTTCTTAGGCTGATTTTTCGCTGACTTTGTAGATCTAGCTGCGGATTTGGAGTGGGCATTCCCTTTTAATCCCAAGTAAACGAACGCACTGGCAATAATAATCGCAATTCCGATAATTGATGCACCGCCGAGTGTAATAATCGGTCTCTTGGAGCTGTCTTTTCCTCCGTTTAACACTTGGTCAGTAGCAGTTCCGTTTACCCCTGTATGGTTTTCATCATTTGGCGGCTGCTGCTTATTGATGACTTCCATTGTGGATTCTGTCCCGTCTTTTTTATAGGAGAAGGCATATTTTAATGGATCGCCTGTTTTAACATCTTTGTATTGATAGAAATAGAGCTCTTCACCGTATTCATTTTTAGAATTTTCCTGTGCTTTTGGCTCTAGTTTGATTTCCTTTGCATTCATTGGTGCATAAAAAATGACATCTAATGCATCAATTCCGGCTTTAGTTTTAAAATCGTATGTAAAACTTTTCGTATCCTTTACATCAATTGCTTTTGTGTAATATTCAATAACAAATTTATATGTAGCATTATTTTTAAGAGGTTTGGATGGTTTCCAGCTTATTATTCCTTTTTCTTTATCCACATCATATGGACGCTGTACTTCCGGCTTATTTTCTTCTGGAAATTCTGCCACTAAACTAGCTTCAAATCCCTTATCACTTGCAGGGACCGCTATTTCAATTTTCCCATCATAATCTTGACCGCTCTTGTTGGTGATTGTTCCGTACTGGCCTACTAGTAATGAAGGAACCTCTCTTGAACCCCAGCCTTCAGGGTAATCAAACTCTGGCATTACTTGAATCTGCATTTCCTTAAATGGGAATTTGTCCGCTTGAAATGCTGTCTCGGCACTGGCTTTCGGAATGATCCAGCTGGATAAAAATGATGCAATGACGAATAATGCCAACAACTTCTTTTTAAGCATATTAACCCTCCTTGACTTTCGAAAACTAATCACTAGAAAGTACTATTTTTCACTATAGTCCTCTTTGAAATAAATATAATCTTTTTCTACTCTTAATGGATGAATTACTCTTGAACATTTTGTTAAAGGCTTAAAAACGTTGCGATTTCGTCAAAAAACCACCACAAAATGTTCACATTTTACCCCGAACTAACTGGCAGCGGGAATTTCAATTTCTATCAAAGTCCCTATATATTTTAAAGATTTTATCCTAACGAAAAATCAGCTTTTTATTTGCCTGAACTTTCTTCATTGTAATAACTCCTTGAAAATTACTCTCTATGTGTACTATAAACCTAATCCTTTTTTACTACCCTAGGGGAAATTGAACATTTTGTTAAGAACAATTGACAAATTAGAAAAGTGCCAGCTAGGCACATGAACCGGACAAAAAAAAACCCTGAATCTATTATTATAGATTCAGGGTTTTGATTCAGTTATTTTTTCTCCAAAGACCGTAAATACGTTACGATATCGGTAACATCCTGCTTGTCCAGCTGGCGGGCGCCTTCCAGCCCTTTTAACGATGGACCCATCCGGGTTTCTTCACGGCCATAAGCTGTGCTTATCCATATCTGTTTATCCGTGGTATATTTCAAATAATCCGGATTAGCAAGAACCGTTCCCATCTTCACCTTACCGGCACCGGCTTCTCCGTGACAGCTAAGACAATACAAATTATATTGTTTCTCACCGCGTTCCGCGTTGCCGGAAATGGTTTTTGGAACATCTAATTCGAGCTCATCGGTCTGCCAATTTCTCATAAAGGCGACAAGATTCTTCAAATCTTTTTCCGTTAATCTTGGGCCGTAAGCAGGCATGCCTGTACCTTCTCTGCCGTATTTTACATAATTATATAGATCCTTATCTGAAACAGAGCTTAGAAACTGCTGATTGTTAAGAGCTGTCCCGGCTTTTGCCCCTTCACCTTTGCCAGTATCTCCGTGGCAGATAAGACAGCTTTTATTATATACCTTTTCTCCCGCAGCAACGGCTTTGGAGTTTTTGTTATCAAAGATGCGACTGTTGCCAATGCAGAAAATAATTCCAATAAAAATCAAAACATAAAATCCGATTAATATTTTCTTCATGGCTGCTCCTTACTTTGGTTCAGGTGTTGGAGTTGGTTCCCCAAAATCTTTATATTTCTCTGTGATAAGTTGGTAAATTTTCTTAGAATCTTTTCCGTCAAGATGCATTTCTACCGCCTCCCGGGCGATATCTATACAAACGTCTCAGGATATACCCATTGAATCCCATTCGGATACAGCTTTATTGTCACCAAACTGATCAACAAAACAATCAAGATTACTTTCATGACCATCTGAGGTATAACAGCCGCAATAACAAGGAACCTGCGCTAATACCTCAGGGTATGTTGCAGCCATAACATAAGTTTCTTGAATTTTCTCAGAAGAATTTAACACATAGTCAGGCAGGGGTTTATGTTTTTTATCCAGCTGTAAACCCTCGATTTTCGAGCTGCAGCCAGCTGCCACAATAGCCATAACGATGCCAAGGAACAAGAGAGATGCAATGCGCTTCATATTCTGTTTCACCCCTTCCCTTTAAATAATTTGACTTATTTCATTTTAGCAAAAACTATTCTCCAAAAAGCGACAAATTCCTACTATTTTGTGAAGCTTTCATCATTGAAAAAAACAGCATTTTCTTATGCTTTTTCAAGCAAGACCCCCTGCAGCGCAAATGCAGCAGCCTGAACCAGATTACTCATGTGCAGCTTTTCCATAAAATTTCTTGAAGCTAAAAGAAACATAAAATTACTATTAATAAGTTATTAATATCTTCATTCTATTCTCTATGAATTGAACAAACTAGTAATAAAGTGTCAGTTTGCTAAATTGTTCAAATTTCAATAATATAATTTTCACAAACTTTTCAAAGATAAAGCAATAGCTGGAAATCCCATAAAAAGATTCCCAGCGATGATAATTTACATATTCATCGGATTATGGCCTGCGTTTGTACTGGATACAATCGTTGGGTCGACCATTCCTAAAATCATGGCAATGTGAGCTACTACCAGGAACATACCAACAAAGATTGCGTGGATTTTTAATTTTTCAACAGATGTCCTATTTTTGTAAATGAGTCCTAAATCGAGTAATGCCATGCCCAGTAACGGCACAATTCCGAGAAGATAGAAAGTAACGGCAACAACATCAATCCAGCCTTTCCATTCGCCATTGACTGTAAGTGGAATATACGCCGTCTTCATTAAATAAACGAAAATTCCTGTAAAATATAAACCGGCAAAGATACTGACTGCCTTATTCACTTTTCTTAAGCTGCCATCTAAGTTGCGGGTAAAAAGAATAGCTAGTTCAGTTACCGCAATCGTCTCGGCACAAATGACCGGAATGGCCATAAAAATAATCAGGTTCCAAGGCTGGTTGGCAGCGAGCAGTCCCATATAATGCGTCATGTTCATGTTCATCTTCTCCTTTATTTTATTCACACCATAAATTTATAAAAAAAGTGTGCAGAAATTTAGGAGAAAATTTGGAGAAATTGTGATATAAAAAAAAGCCTTAGTTCCGCAATAGCGGACTAAAGCTTATTTCCGTTAAAATTAAGCTCTTGAAACGTAACTAGCTTCTGTAGTATTAATAATCAACCTGTCTCCTTGGTTAATGAAGAATGGAACTTGAACAATCAGCCCGGTTTCAAGGGTTGCAGGCTTAGTCCCGCCAGAAGCAGTATCCCCTTTGATTCCCGGTTCCGTTTCTGTTACTTCTAATTCAACTGTATTTGGCAGTTCTACTCCAAGCGTTTCATAATTGAACATCATGATGTGAACTTCCATATTTTCTTTTAAGAATTTTAATTCATATTCGATGTTGCTTGCAGGCAGCTCGACTTGTTCATAGGATTCCATATCCATAAACACGTGCTGATCACCGTTTGCATAAAGGTATTGCATTTTACGGTTATCGATTTGTGCCTTTTCCACTTTTTCACCGGCACGGAATGTTTTTTCCTGTATCGCTCCGTTACGCAGGTTACGCAGCTTAGAACGAACAAACGCAGCTCCTTTTCCCGGCTTGACGTGCTGGAAATCCATGACTCGCCAAATACCGCCATCTACTTCAATTGTTAAACCTGTCTTAAAATCGTTAACAGAAATCATGAAAAAATCCTCCTATATACCTTACAAAATAATCAAATCTTTTGTTGAATGGGTGAGCGCTTCATTATGGTCTTTCGTAATCAGCGTATCATCTTCAATCCGTACGCCGCCAAGTCCAGGAATATAAATACCCGGTTCGCAGGTCACCACCATTCCAGGCTCTAAAACAATATCCGACTTCATCGCAAGTCCGGGACCTTCGTGCACTTCAAGACCAATGCCATGACCAGTTGAGTGCCCAAAATAGTCGCCATACCCTTTTTCAGCTATGTAATCTCTCGTTAATGCGTCAGCTTCTCTGCCGGTGATTCCTGGTTTGATTCCATCCATACCACGAAGCTGGGCCTCTAGGACAATCTCATAAATTTCTTTGAGCTTAGCCTCCGGCTCCCCTACAGCAAGAGTTCTTGTGATATCAGAAACATACCCTTTATAATATGCGCCATAATCAAGGGTTACCATATCGCCTTTTTCAATAACTTTGTCGCTCGCTACACCATGAGGAAGGGCAGAACGATAACCGGATGCAACAATCGTATCAAAGGAAGAGGAAGTTGCCCCTGCTTTTCTCATAAAGAACTCCAACTCATTCGATACTTCAAGCTCGGTTTTGCCGGGACGAATAAAGTCTAAAATATGTTTAAATGCAGCATCAGCAATATCCGCTGCTTCCTTTAATATCTTAATCTCTGCATCGCTCTTAATCAAGCGCAACTTTTCAATCAAGCCCTTAACAGGAACCAGCTCAGCTTCTATTTCAGTCTCATATACCTTAAAAGCAGAATATGTGACAAAATCCTCTTCAAACCCAAGCTTTTGAATCCCCATTTTTTTAGCCTGTACGGCAATTTCTTTTGGGATGGTATCAGTAAATTTAATGATTTCAAAGCCCTGGCACTGCTTGGATGCCTGCTCAATATAACGAAAATCGGTAATAAATTGAGCTTGATCTGCACTGATTAATACAACGCCGGCGGTGCCGGTAAAGTTGGATATGTAGCGGCGATTATAGGGGCTGGTAATGAGAATCCCATCAATTCCATGCTCAGAAAAGCTAGATCTTAATTTTTCTATTTTCTCCATGTTCCCACTCTCCTTATTAGTTCCATTACAGGACACAAATATTTTATCACACCAAGCTATTTTTAGACCAATGCCAAATTAGGATGAAGCCTCTTTCTCCTGGGCAATATTATTTTGATATTCATAATTAATGGAGTAACCAATAAAGATTCCATAAAGGATGTATATACATATAGAAGTAATAATGGTATCCCTGCTTAATTCCGAAAAGGGCTTCATTGCCGGAATAAATGGATTTAGAATAATAAAAACCAAAAAAAACAAAACCATTCCATACCCGATGCCAACCCAAAAACCAGGGAATTTTTTAAGAACTGCTGAGTAAATATAGGCCGTACAAACTGAAAGCAATCCCAATATAATGATCGAAACGATTGTTCCCTGCCACTCTCTTTTCCAATCTCCCAGTGCCAATGATGCAATGATGACATTTAGGCGTATTTCCGTAAAACTTAAGAAATTGGCAATAAATCCAATCAGTCCCCAGAAAATTCCACCAAAAAGTCCTGTCCAAAAAACCATAGTCATAAATGGCATCGGTTTTGGATAATTTTCGTTTCCATGTTCCTGTGTCATTCCAATATCCTCCCTACCCTGGCTTAATATACTTATGTTTACAAATCTTCGCAGTGTAGAATAATTTCCATGATTAATATGCCCATGTGAATCCAATCCCTTGCATAAAAAATTTTTTCAAAATTTTTGATTGGAAATAATCTGTCATTATAGAGGTTTTTTCGCTTTTCTAGTAGAATACATTTAAGTACATACAGATTTTCTTTCTCTGCTATTGTGCAACTTTGTAATAGGTTGGTGTAGTGTACATGTCTAATTCTCAAAAACCCGTTTATGGCGGCCAGGCCGTTGTTGAAGGAGTTATGTTTGGCGGAAAGCATCATTATGTGACCGCTATTCGCAGAAAGGACCATTCTGTTGAATATTTCCATTTGCCGCGGAAAGTAAACCCTTTTTTTGCAGCTTTAAAGAAAATCCCGTTTGTCCGTGGGATTATTTCAATCATTGAAGCCAGTGCAAATGGTTCCAAGCATTTAAATTTCTCAACTGAAAGATTTGACGTTGACCCAAAGGAAGACGACAAAATTGAGGAAAAAGAAGGCTCAAAATTAACCATGTATCTCGGAGTAGCAGTAATCGGGGTTATTTCGTTTCTTTTTGGGAAATTTGCTTTTACATTAATTCCTGTTTTTCTTGCGGAATTAACAAAGCCTATTTTTCCATCTGACTTTGCCCAGGTCATGATTGAAAGTCTATTTAAGCTAATTCTTCTGCTTTCCTATATTTATTTTGTTTCTCTTACCCCTTTAATCAAAAGAGTGTTTCAATACCATGGGGCTGAACATAAAGTAATAAATACCTACGAGGCCGGTGTGGAGCTGACGGTGGAAAATGTTCTGACTAACTCCCGTTTGCACTATCGTTGCGGCAGCAGTTTTATCTTATTTACTGTCATCGTCGGGATGTTTGTCTATTTACTTGTTCCTACCTCACCGCTTTGGCTGCGCGTTGTCGACAGGCTTCTCCTCATTCCGGTTGTGCTGGGAATTGCTTTTGAAATTCTTCAGTTGACGAATAAATTAAGAGAGGTACCTGTATTGAAATATTTAGGACTTCCGGGGCTTTGGCTTCAGCTGTTAACAACGAAGGAGCCAAATAATGACCAAGTGGAAGTGGCGATTCTTTCCTTTAAAGAGCTGTTAAATAAAGAAGAGGAATCAGAACGCCAATTGGAAAACAAAGAAATTGTCTAAATCTTCGTTAAAAAGCGTTTAAAAGATTCATAAAATGCTTAAGATGCTCTTAGGGAGGTGGCTTTCTTGAGAAAACGGATTTCCGTTCCTTTGTTCGGCAGTTTGATTATTTTTGCCATCATTGGTTTTTTTGGAACATTTGCCAAAAATCCAACGGCCTTTTTTCAGAAATTGGCTGTCATTGCATTGGTCGTTTTAGCAATCTATTTCATAGTCCGAAAATTATCAAATTCCAACCCTCAAAAAAGAGAGCAGCGGGCATTTCTTAAAGCAGCGAAACAGTCAAAAAAACGATTACAGCAAAAGAGTGGAGATTCCAATGTGAAGAGCTCTTCTCTTGGGACATTAGCAACATTAAAGAAAAGCAGCAAGACAAAAAAGAAACCACCTGCTCATCTCACCGTAATCGATGGAAAAAAAGGGAAAAAGAAAAATCGAGCGTCATTTTGACACTCGATTTTTTTCATTAATAATTCCATTTGTCTAAAAACTGTTTGGCATACTCCCTCCCTATAGAGTACAGCCTGCTTTTTTTCTCCTCGGTCAATTGAAAATCAATGAGCCCCACCCCTTCGGCAGGTATAAATATAATATTTTTTGCATGTTTTTTGGAAATATATCTTGAATCATGAGCATCCTTCATGGTTTCAAATAACGCTCCAAACAGCTGCACGGCATTTTTTACATTATGCTTTACATGCTCATACTCATTTGGGCTTAATTTAATACCCAAGACAGGCCGGACTTTTTTTACATTTTCCTTATCAAAGAGCCACATTGGGAAATTGCTTAACACGCCGCCATCCACTACAACGCTCGGTCCATCATGTGACCGCAATTTAACGGGTTCAAAAAAATAAGGAATACTGCAGCTCATGCGAATCGCTTTGGCAACGGGAAATGTACTGGGGGAGATTCCGTATTTTTGCAGGTCATCTGGTATTACCACCATTTGGCCATTAGAGAGGTCTGAGGCAATGACTCTTAGGGATTGAGGGGTTAAATCCGCAAATGTTCTTACCCCTTTTGCTTCAAGTTTTTGTTTCATCCATTTTTCAAATTCATTTCCTTTATAAAGCCCAAGCTTCCAATACACTAGCAGCCATTTGGCAAGTGGAAAAGGAATAAATGTTTTTCGGTTATCAAGCATTTTACCTAAATCCAAATCATTGATGGCTTGATAAATTTCATTGCTCGTATAACCCGCTGCAATGAAAGCGGCAATAATGGAGCCGGCACTTGTTCCTGCAACTCTGACGAACTGCAGACCTCTCCTTTCAATTTCCTCATAGGCACCAATCAGGGCAAAGCCTTTCATTCCTCCACCGGAAAAAACCCCGTCTATATTCATGGCAGCCACTCCCAAAGATAAACTCATTGTTACATCTTTAAGCGGCTCAATTAGAAAATAGTACAGGAGACAAGTATATTTTTCAAAAAAGGATATTATGCAAAAATTTTTGACAGCCCCTCTTTCCCTGCCAAGTTCATGAAGTATTAAATTTTTATCCACAATTTGTTCACTGGCCGCTACTTTTCTTCATACCGGCAACATATGTATTTCTTATAATTTAGCTATCAATTACACGTAGTTATGACGTAAAGGCAGGGAACAAGATGAGTATGAAAAGGATAAAGCTAAAGGTGTATGATATGACCTGTACATCCTGTGAGAACAGGGTTGTGAGAACAGTCAAAAAATTAAATGGTGTCACCGATGCAAAAGCTAGTTTTAGCGGTCAATGGGCAGAAATTGAATTTAACGAAGAAATTTGCACTATCAATCAAATAAAAGAAGTGATTAATCGTGTGGGCTACAGTACGGAAAATTCAAAGGGTTATAAGTTTATTGGAATCCTGATCGTGATTGCAGCAGTGATCCTCCTTGGCATGAACACTGGCAGTTTTAATATGGAGGATAAACTGAAAAATGCTTCCTATGCTGTTTTATTTGTTGTCGGTCTTATTACCTCACTACATTGTGTCGGCATGTGCGGCGGGATTATGCTGTCTCAAACCATAACAAATAAAAGCACAAGCAAAATGGAAGCAATGAAGCCAGCGCTTTTGTATAACCTTGGCAGAGTCGCCGCTTACACCTTAATCGGCGGCATCATTGGTGCTATTGGTTCTGTTTTCGCCCTATCCTTACATGTAAAGGCCGGTCTGCAAATATTTGCCGGAGTATTTATGATATTGATGGGATTCAACATGGCCGGTTTCAATGCTTTTAGAAAGTTCAATATTAAAATACCAATGCCGGCTTCAGCCGTAAAACTGCTGCAGAAACCAAAACCTAGAACACCATTTTTCGTAGGGCTTTTAAATGGGTTAATGCCCTGCGGACCGCTGCAAATCATGCAAATCTATGCCTTAGGAACCGGCAGCGCCATCAGCGGCGCCCTTTCCATGTTCATGTTTGCGATAGGCACCGTTCCGCTCATGTTAAGCTTTGGAGTGTTATCCAGCCTCTTAAGCAAGGGATACACCAAAAAAATTCTCAAATTCAGCGGCATTCTCATAGTAGTTCTGGGACTAATCATGAGCAACCGCGGCTTAGCTCTTGCAGGCATGAATATAACACCAACAGGCATGCTTGCCGGGGATGGAAAATCTGGCGGAGCAAACAATAATTCAGACAGTGCTATAAAAGCAACCGAAAAAGATGGCGTCCAGGTCTTAAATATGACAGCTAATGTTTACGGCTATACCCCAAATACACTTTATGTGAAAAAGGGAGTACCTGTTAAATGGCTTGTTAACGTTGAGCAGTTAACTGGCTGTAATAGTACAATTGTTATTCCGGATATGAATATCCAGCAAAAGCTGCAGGACGGTAAAAACATTATCGAATTCACACCTGGCGATGAAGATATTCCATTCAGCTGCTGGATGGGGATGAAGCGCGGAGTCATTAAGGTAGTCGATGATTTAAAGACCGTTACGGCCAAAAGCAGCGATGCAGCAGACGTTGATTCTTCAACGAAAGCAAATGCTCAAGCACAAGAGCCATCAAAACCTAGTATTTATGGTGATGATATCAGCAAAGCGCCAACTGGCAGACTTGTTAAAAAAGCACAGATCGTTAATAACGAACAGCAGATGGCTGTAAAAGCGATTGGGCATGAATTAGAGCCTCTTATCATCGTTGCGAAAAACGGCATGACAACAAAAATGTCCTTTGACTTTTCAGCATTTGACCAGCCGGATGGAAACTTTGTGATTATGAATGCCAACACAAAACAAATCGTTACTGAATTCACCGGCAAGAAAGGAATTGTTGAGATCGAATTTACTTTAGACAAATCGACCACCTACGGAATTTATCTAAATGAACAGGATTTAATTGGAGTAATTGAAGGCGTGGATGATTTGAACGCAGTGGACTTAGAGGCTGTTAGAAGCAAATTTTTTAATTAACTTTTAAAAAAGAGCGTTGACCGCAGGATCAATGCTCTTCTTCGTTTTTTTGAAAATTAATTGCAAACGTTGTTCCTTTTCCTTCTTCACTTTTCACATCAATGCCGGCATTGTGTAGCATCAGGATATTTTTTACAATCGTCAGGCCTATCCCATTTCCTTCAATTTGCTGCCTGCTCTTATCTCCCCGATAGAGCCTCTCAAAAATGAAGGGTAAATCTTCTTCCTTTATTCCCATTCCATTATCAATTACTTTTACAACAATGTATTTTTCCGTTTCAGCCAGTGCTAAAGATACCTGGCCCCCCATATTTGTGAATTTGAAGGCATTACAAATTAAGTTGATAAATACCTGTTTTAACTGGTCCTTATCCCCTGTCATGCGATATTTATAATTTGGCTGAATCGTTAATTCAAAATGAATATTCTTTTTCTCCGCTTCCAAATAAAAATCATTACAGATGTCGCTGATTAATTCATCCAGAAAAATGGTTTCATAGTGAAGCTTTGAACTGGCTGATTCAAAATCTTTGAGGACATTTAAGTTATTAATTAATTTACCGAATCTAATCACTTCTTCATTCAGATATTGTAATTTCTCATTCGTTACCGGATATACCCCATCGATCATCGCCTCGAGATTGTTTTGCAGGATATTTAATGGAGTCCGAATCTCATGAGATATATCAGATATGAGCCTTTTTCTCAGCATGTCCTGATACTTTAGTTTGCCGGCCAAGACATTGACACTTTCCTTAAGGTCCTCCAATTCTCTTATATTGCTTTTCACTGTTGACTTTGCATCAAAGTCCCCTTCAGATAAGCGGACAGACATCCTGGCTGCTTCTTTAATCGGATTCGAAAATTGCTTTGAAAAATAAAGGCTGACACAAATAATGATGATGAGTGCTAAAACACCACTGGCAACAATACTTTTATTGATGGATATTTTAAAATTTTGATCCTCTTCCGTCATGAGAACAGAGGAATATTGGCCAATGTCAACATACCCTGCAACTTTGTTGTCGACCTTTATTTTAAACCGCTTGGTTGTATAAACCCCTTTGTCCTGAACGGGCATTGTTCCCTTGCTTAGCTGATTTTTAAGTTCATTCGGGTTCATTCCCCAAATGGGTTGTTTATTATTGTCCATTAGTGTTAAACAATAATTTCCCATGTAAGCTTCATGCATCAGTTCGATACCCGTATTTTCCGTCCATTTTCCTTCTTTTTTATAGATATCTTCAAAATAAGCAACAATTCTCTGATACCGTTTGTTTTGGATATCAACCATGTATTGATCAAACTTACTTGTCACCGTTAGATTGACAAACAAAGTAACTAGCAGAATCGCAGCAACTGTGCAGATTATGAGTAAAGTACTTAATCTTCGGCTGATGGAATGCACCTAACATTCACCGCCAAACTTATAACCGGCCTTCAAAACAGTTACGACATAAACAGGATTCCTTGTGTCCTTTTCGATTTTCTTACGAATATTTTTGATGTGGACATCAATCGTTCTGTCAAACCCGTAAAAATCTTCACCATAAATTTTATTAATCAGCTGTTCTCTTGATAAAACCTTTCCTTTATTGACAGCCAATGTTGATAAAATATCAAACTCATTAGGGGTAAACGGAATCTCTTCTCCCTGAATTTTGACAGACCGCTTATCACAATCAATGATTAGGTATCCGTCATTAAAAACAATCGAGGCCGAATGCATTCCCCCATTTAATCTGCGAAACAGGGCATTGACTCTCGCCGTCAGCTCTCTAGGACTATACGGTTTGATTAAGTATTCATCTGCACCGATATTTAAGCCCTCGATTCGTTCATTTAAAGAACCTTTTGCCGTCAGCATAAAAACATAAACATCTGACGACTGGCGGATAATTTTACAAACTTCCTCGCCGCTGATATCCGGAAGCATTAAATCAAGGATGACAAGATTAATCTCATTTGTTTTAAACATTTCAATTCCTTCTAATCCGGCAGGTGCGCAATAAACACGGTACCCTTCTTTTTCTAAATACGCTGTAATCACACCGGATACGCTATGTTCGTCCTCAATCAATAGAATATTGTTCATTTTTATCACCATTTATATGAAATAGGTTTATAAAAATAGTATACTAGCTGCAAATAGTGAAAACGAAAGAAAAGGCTGACAATTATGTGTCAGCCTTTTTTCTTTAGCTATAATTTCACTTTTTGTAATCTTAGTGCGTTAAGAACAACTGATACAGAACTGAATGCCATTGCCGCACCTGCCAGCCATGGAGCCAGGAAGCCAAGGGCAGCAATTGGAATACCGAGCGAATTGTAGGCAAGCGCCCAGAAAAGATTTTGCTTAATATTCGTAATCGTTTTCTTACTCATAAAGATGGCATCGGCAATGCTGTTTAAATCGCCGCGAATCAGTGTGATATCAGCTGCTTCCATGGCAACATCCGTCCCAGTGCCAATGGCCATGCCAATATCGGCTACCGCAAGTGCCGGTGCATCGTTAATTCCATCGCCCACCATTGCCACTTTCATCCCATGGGCCTGCAGCCTCTTGATTTCAGTTGCTTTACCTTCAGGGAGGACTTCGGCAATCACATAATCAATGCCGGCTTGAGCAGCTATCGCCTGGGCAGTCTGCTGGTTGTCACCGGTAATCATTATGACCTCAAGGCCCATTTTTTTCAGGCGCTCAACCGCCGTTTGCGACGTTTCTTTTATGGTATCCGCAACTGCCACAATACCTGCATATTTACCGTTTATCGCAGCCAGCATCGCTGTTTTTCCTGCCTTCTCAAGCTCCTCCATTTGCGGGAGAACGCGGGTAATATTGATGTTATATTGCTGCATTAATTTTCTTGTTCCCACCAATAATTGGTTTCCATCTACTGCTGCCTTGATCCCAAAGCCAGGTATCGCTTCAAATTCCTCAGGATCCTTTAACGAAATACCTTTATCCTTAATTCCATGCACAATGGCTTGGGCAAGCGGGTGCTCTGACAGCTTTTCGGCAGAACCGACTAAGGCTAAAAATTCAGCCTGGTTATTCGGATTGTCAGGCAGAACATCTGTTAAAACCGGCGTTCCATTTGTGACTGTACCAGTTTTATCTAAAACAACCGCTGAAATCCGGTGGGTCATCTCTAAATGCTCCCCGCCTTTAAAAAGAACTCCGTATTCCGCTGCACGTCCCGAACCTGCCATAATCGAAGTTGGTGTAGCGAGCCCTAAAGCACAAGGGCAGGCAATTACCAGAACTGCGATTAATTTTTGCAGGGCCTCAGGGAAATTGCCTGGTGCTGTCCAAACATACCAAATAATAAAAGTAATAACCGCAAGAGAAACCACTACTGGTACAAACACACCGGAAATCTTGTCGGCAAGACGCTGTATAGGTGCTTTAGAACCCTGGGCTTCCTCCACCACTTTAATAATCTGTGCTAACGCAGTGTCTCTGCCGACTTTGGTCGCTGTAACTTTTAAGAAACCATTTTTATTGATGGTGGCCCCAATAACTTCATCACCGATTTTTTTATCAACAGGAACACTTTCTCCTGTCAGCATCGATTCATCGATGGCAGATTGGCCTTCCTGTATGATTCCATCGACAGGGATTTTTTCTCCTGGTTTAATATATAGGAGATCGCCGACGACTACTTCTTCAATTGGTATTTCCATTTCATCTCCGCCGCGGTTTACGGTCGCAGTTTTCGCCTGCAGCCCCATTAATTTTTTTATGGCCTCTGATGAGCGTCCTTTAGCTTTCGCTTCAAACAGTTTGCCTAATAAAATTAAAGTGATAAGGACAGCGCTAGTCTCATAATAAAGTTCAACCATATGTGTACTTGCACCAATTGAGACAATCGATTGATATAAGCTGTAAAAATAGGCCGCAGATGTACCTAAGGCGACTAAAACGTCCATATTGGCGCTTTTATTTTTTAAGGCTTTAAAGGCACCTCTATAAAATTGCCCGCCAATAATAAATTGAACTGGTGTTGCAAGAAGCAGTTGAACCCATGGATTCATAAAAGCTTCAGGCACCCAAATAAAAGAGGTGAACGAAAAGTGTCCAACCATTGTCCATAACAGCGGAAGGGAAAGAATCGCTGAGAAAATAAACTTTTTCGTTTGCTTTTCAATTTCTTTTTGACGATGATCCGCTGAATCCTTTGCTTCTTCCTTAAGACGGGCACCGTAACCCAGATTTTCTACTTTTTTAATAATATCGCTTGGATTAAGAAGCGAACCATTGTACTCGACTGCTGCTTTTTCAAGTGCTAAATTGACATTTGCCTTGACAACGCCATCGAGCTTATTTAACCCTTTTTCGATACGGGCAGAACAGGCTGCACAGGTCATTCCGGCAATGTCAAACTCGGCCTTTTCTGTCACAATATCATAGCCTAAATCCTTGATTTTATTTTGAATATCTTCTACTTTTATTTGTGCGGGATCATAGGTGATAGCTGATTTTTCTAACGCCAGGTTAACTGTTGCCGACTCTACTCCTGCCAGTTTATTAAGGCCTTTTTCAATTCTTGTGGCGCAGGCTGCACAGGTCATCCCGGAAATTTGCAGACTTGTTTCTTTAAAAGTTTGGCTCATATTGGAACGACTCCTCATTTAGAGATAGGAGATTTTTAGACAACATCATAGCCTTGATCATCGATTGTTTCTTTAATGGCATCTAATGTGATGACTTGTCCATTATATTCCACATCGACGGTTGCTGCATCTAAATTTACTTTTACGGAGCTGACACCGTTAAGTTGGCCTACGCTGCCCTCAACTGCTTTTACACAATGACCGCATGACATTCCTTTTACATTTAATGTTACTTTTTCCATTTTCGTTCTCCCTTTCTCGTTTGTGATTTTGGGGTGAATTGCTTTGTTTCTATATCAAAATTACAATACCCCCCTATCCTATGTAAAGTTATTTTTCATCCCAAATCATAACTTTCATAATTTGTACACAAACAAATACCATTAAAAACAAGAATACCTTAATAATAAATTAGGTTCGGGATTTTAGTGCAAAAAGAGCATCGGTGCGATTCCGATGCTCTTTAAAAAAATTGGATTATTAGATGCGTTTTGCTCCGATATATTTCGGATGCCAGTAGCTGTTGCTGGTGTAGGTAATCATAACTCCTTTTGATGATGAAGCCATAATCATCCTGCCGGCTCCAATATAGATGGCAACATGTGTTGGTCTGCTTGCTTTAGTTGGCGCAAAGAACATTAGGTCTCCAGCTTGTAATGAACTTACGCGGTAACCTTTTGTATAGAACATGTCGGCTGCCGTGCGTGGTAAAACCTTTCCTGCTCTGCTGTAGGAGTATTTTACAAGACCTGAGCAGTCAAAGCCTGCTGGTGACATTCCGCCCCATCTGTAAGGTACTCCTATATTTGCTTTTGCTACTGAAATTGCTTTTGTATGATAATATGCTGCTTCTGCCTTATCACCCGCAGTGGTAAACAAAGATACTGTTAAGGTGGCTGTCATAGCTAATGCTGCGATGATTTTCTTTAACATTTCCCATTCCCCCTTGGAGTGATTTGATACTTATACTATACAAGGAAAGGATAACAGGCACATCACAGCTAGATTACAATTCGATTACAATGTTATTCTAATATAATTTATATTAAGTTGTGAGATTTCACTAAAATCCACTGCTCTTATAGGGCATCGGCGGGCTGTAAGATCCCAAGTCACCCATTAGGGCTTAAAAATGCGGGTATTGGGCGACTACATGCCCTCTACTCACCCATTAGGGCTTAAAAATACGGGTATTGGGCGACTACATGCCCTCTAGTCACCCATTAGGGCTTAATAATGCGGGTATTGGGCGACTACATGCCCTCTACTCCCCCATTAGGACTTAAAAATACGGGTATTGGGCGACTACATGCCCTCTTGTCGCCCGTTAGGGCTTAAAAATGCGGGTATTGGGCGACTACATGCCCTCTTGTCACCCGTTAGGACGAAAAAATACGGGTATTGGGCGACTACATGCCCTCTTGTCACCCGTTAGGGCAAAAAATGCGCCCATTGAGCGACTACATGTCCTCTACTCACCCGTTAGGACGAAAAAAATATGACAATGGGTGACTACAAGATCTCTAGTCACCCATCTAGGAAAAATTCTTTATTTTTTTATAAACCGCACTTTAACTGGGCGCCGCAGTTCCCACATGTATTACAGCCGCCGATTTCTTCAACCTTTCCTTTCCGGCAGACAGGACAAGTGTTGCCGACCTCGGAACCGATGGTTACATCCGTTGAACGCAGGTCACGGATTGTATCGACTAGGACAACATGCTGCTTTGGTTTTTCAGTAAAAATGGAAAGCTGTTCACTTGTATTTTCTTCAGCTTTGAGAGTTAGTACCTGGGAATCGCGTGAGCCATCAACATAAACCGTACCGCCTTTTGCACCGCCGCGGTATAGTCGTTCGTAAACTTTCTCAACTTGCTCAACACTATATCCTTTTGGAGCATTAACCGTTTTACTGATGGAACTGTCAATCCAGCGCTGAATGACACATTGAACATCCGCATGGGCTTCAGGAGGAAGTTCCATTGCGGTGACAAACCAGCTTGGCAGGTTATGTGCATCTGCTTCTGGGTGCTTCTCAAGATATTCTTGAACAATATCTGCATTTACTTCAATAAATTTACCAAGGCGGCCGCTCCGGAAGTAAGAGAATGAGAAGTAAGGTTCTAACCCGGTGGAAACCCCAACCATTGTTCCAGTGGACCCCGTTGGTGCAACAGTCAACAAATGGGAATTTCTTATGCCATATTCCAAGATAGATTGACGGATATCTTCAGGCATTTTTTTCATAAATCCTGTATTGATGAAAGCATTTCGCAAGCGATTAGTTTCCTCATGGGTATCACTGGTCAAGAATGGGAAGCTTCCCTTTTCTTTCGCCAATTCGATCGACGTCCTATAAGCTGTAGTTGCAATCGTTTCAAAAACTTGATCAACAAGTTTATTTCCGTCCGGTGAACCGTACTCTGTTTCACAGTAGATCAGAAGGTCATGCAAACCCATTACTCCAAGGCCAACGCGGCGCTCACCAAGGGCCTGCCTTTTATTTTCTTCAAGGAAGTACGGTGTTGCGTTAATGACGTTGTCCTGTAGCCGCACACCGACAGCCACAGTTTGTTTTAGTTTTTCAAAATCAACTGTTTTAGTTATCTTGTCAGCCATCTCCGCAAGGTTGACCGCAGCAAGGTTACACACAGAAAATGGCGCGAGAGGCTGCTCACCACACGGATTTGTCGCTACCACTTGCTGTCCATAGGCTTTGGCATTGGTCATGTCATTGGCGTTATCAATGAAAAAGATCCCTGGTTCAGCAGAGTAGGTTGCACAAATATTGATTAAATTCCATAATTCTTTTGCTTTGATTTTTTTGTAAACCCGGACTTCGTGGCCCATTTTTTTCCACTCGCGGACATCGCCGATTTTGTGCCACTCTTTGTTATAAATATCCATTTCCTCTTGGTCATAGTGTTCAACATATGGAAAACGCAGTTCGTATTGATCATCATTTTCGACGGCTTCCATAAATTCCTTCGTTAAACATACCGAAATGTTTGCACCCGTCAGGAATTCTGAGTTATGGACTGAATACGTACCGCCTGTTGCCAGCTTTTCTTCAGCATCAGCAATAATATTTTCATCAAATCCACCATATCCAGGTATGTTTTTATAATTTACAATCCCCTGGTACATGGCGGTTTCTTTCAAAGTCATAGGTGTGAATTTGAGCTTATCCTTCGCATGCTTTTTAATTGTTTCATCTTTTGAGTTTTCTAGTAAAAATCTTAGAATTCTAGGATTTTGCATCTTAGAAATAATAAATTCAATAATATCTGGATGCCAATCCGACAACATGATCATTTGGGCACCCCTGCGGCTCCCGCCTTGCTCAACCAAATGAGTCAATTTCGCAATATCATCCAGCCATGAAACTGACCCGGATGACTTGCCGTTTACACCCCTTGCCAAGGTGTTTCTTGGCCTTAATGTGGAACCGTTCGTCCCCACACCTCCGCCGCGGCTCATAATCTCCATCACTTGCTTCCGGTGGTCAGAAATCCCTTCACGTGAATCCGGAACAAAAGGCATCACGTAACAATTAAAATAAGTTACATCCGTTTCGGCTCCTGCTCCGTAAAGAACACGCCCTGCTGGAATGAAGTTTAAATTCACTAACTCCTGATAAAACTTCTCCGTCCATTCCAGCCGCTTTTCTTCTGTCTCCTCCACTGCCGCAATGCCTGTTGCATTACGCTTCGCAATCTGCTCATAAAATAGCTCCAGCGGCTTTTCAATGACGTCCAGCGACCTCCAAATTAAGCCTGTACGGGCTTCTTCAGGGTCATCAAGCACTCCTCTATATTCCTCTTCCACTAGCACTTTCGCTTTCTTGCTTTCCCAGTCAATTTCTTCGATGCAGCCAAGACCGCGCGCAGGGAATTTCGGATCTTCTTTAATGGTGAGAACAACAAAGTCTCCGATTGTGAGAGTAATTTTTTCAGTGTCTTTAAAGGTGTACCGGTCCAGCATGACCAAACGGGAAACACCCTTATGAGTTATTTTCATATCCGGGGTGATAGGGTGTACCTGGGGAAAAAGGCGGATATCCTCATTCAACCTTTCTACATCAATATTCATCTTTGGTCTAAAAACTACAGACATGAGAACAACTCCTCCAAAAATCAAATCTAAATCTTGTATTAAAATCTAGCAATCTTTACCATATCTAGTTGACTTAATAAATTTAGTTTACACAGGCCTACGGAAGAAATCAACCAAAAAATCAATATATAGTACCGAAAATATTTTCTGTACCACTACATATTGTATGCGGAGCATGAAAAAACTATTTTGTCAAACTTAAAATTGACTAGATTTTAAAGTTAGCAGAAGAAAACTGATGATTTTCGCTAAAAAACAGGAATATTTAACAAATTTCGCAGCTTGCTGTTTTTTAAAAAACAAAGAAGCGGCGTGGCCGCTTCATTTACCTTTTAAAATTCCACTCATCACTTTCATATCGTTCTGTGGCAATTTTTTGAACATATGCAAGCTCTTCCTCTGACAACTCATAGGGCTTTAGCTCAATATTTAGCCCCTCACTAAAGCCTTTATAAAAAGCTTCTTTTGCCTCCTCGAGCGTAATCCTTCTTGGACTAATGGCATTAATGGCAACCGCTTTATCTTTAAAAGCCTTTTTCATCCGATCTTTTACCCGTTCACTGGGATATTTGAATAAACTAAAGAGCTTATCCTCATCCAAATCCAGCAAAATCGAGCCGTGCTGGAGAATGACGCCCTTTTGTCTCGTTTGGGCACTCCCTGCCACTTTCCGGCCTTCCACGACAAGCTCATACCAGCTGGGGGCATCAAAGCAAACGGCTGACCGGGGATTTTTCAAAGCATCTCGTTCTTCAGCCGTTTTCGGGATGGCAAAATAGGCTTCAAGACCTAAATGGCGAAATCCTTTTAGTATCCCTTCAGAAATCACACGATAAGCTTCAGTAACGGATTGTGGCATTTCCGGATGGTCTTCTGAAACTATGACACTATATGTAAGCTCATGATCATGGAGGACTCCGCGGCCACCTGTAGGTCTTCTGACAAAGCCAAGTTCATGGGTCCGGACAGCATCCAGATCAATTTCTTTTTCTACTCTCTGAAAATAACCAACAGATAAGGTTGGCGGATTCCAGCCATAGAAACGAATAACCGGAGGGATTTTTCCTTCGCTGTGCCAATCGAGCAAAGCCTCATCTAATGCCATATTAAAAGATGGTGAGCAATCACCGCTGTCAATAAAACGCCAAACTTCTTTATTCATCACGCAAACCTCGTTTATCAAAATTCACTTTTTCAGTCTACCAAAAACCGATAGGAATTCAAAATAAGATGTTTCTGGTAAATTTTTTAGGCAGTATGGCAATAAATTTTTCAATCCATCTTTATATTTAAGCTAAGGGCTTATATAATAAACAATAGTGCAGTAAAGCTTGAAGGGAGCAAAAGGAATTGAATTCACTTTATGTCTTATTAATCATCATTGCAGCAATTATCATCTACTCCGTTTACACTTATTTTTATCAGAAAAAGATTGTGAAAACGGCAACTGAGGAAGAATTCCGTGCTGGCTACAGGAAGGCACAATTAATAGATGTCCGTGAGCCAAATGAGTTCGAAGGCGGCCACATTTTAGGTGCACGTAATATCCCAATGTCGCAATTAAGAATGCGCATGAAGGAAATCCGCCAGGACATGCCGGTTTATCTCTATTGCCAAAGCGGCATGCGCAGTGCACGTGCAGCCCAATTTTTATACAAAAAAGGCTATAAAGACCTAACTCAGCTTCAGGGCGGGTTCAAAAAATGGACAGGCAAAGTAAAAGCAAAGAAGTAAGTACACATGAGAATTTTTGAATAGAGTCCAGCCTCACTAACAAATTGTTAGTGGGGCTGGGCTTTTTTCGGTGTATTTTTCTATTATTTATTTTAGACCAAAAAAAACAGTAATACTCCTCGGCTATACCTATTTTTCTCTATTATTCCCCCAAAATACAAAAAAAAGAGAGGATATCCCAAAAAGGTCTATCCTCCCCGTCATACATTAATTCTTTAGAAATTTTAAAATAGGCTTCCTTGCAGCGGTTGTTTCATCCAAACGGCCGACAACGGTTGTGTGCGGTGCCTCCTGAACGATTTCCGGATTATTCTCAGCCTCTTTGGCGATTTGAATCATAATCTCGATAAACGAATCAAGTGTTTCTTTTGATTCGGTTTCAGTCGGCTCAATCATGATACATTCTTCCACATTCAGCGGGAAGTAAATGGTTGGCGGATGGTAGCCGAAATCAAGCAGGCGCTTGGCAATATCCAATGTGCGGACGCCTAATTTTTTCTGGCGCTTTCCGCTTAAAACAAACTCATGCTTGCAATGCTTGTCAAACGGCAGATCGTAATACTCGGCCAGCCTTCGCATCATATAATTTGCATTCAATACTGCATACTCTGTTACCGCTTTTAAGCCGTCTGGACCCATGGAGCGAATATACGTATAGGCACGGACGTTGATGCCGAAGTTTCCGTAATATGGCTTCACCCGGCCAATGGATTGCGGGCGATCATAATCAAACACAAACTCACTGCCATGTTTCGCAATAATTGGTTTTGGCAGGAATGGAATCAAGTCCGCCTTCACCCCGACAGGGCCGGAACCAGGACCGCCGCCGCCGTGCGGACCAGTAAAGGTTTTATGAAGATTTAAGTGAACCACATCAAAGCCCATATCCCCCGGTCTTGCTTTTGATAAAACAGCGTTTAGGTTAGCGCCGTCGTAATAAACCTTTCCGCCTGCTTCGTGAATAATATCGGCGATTTCAAGAATATGTTCTTCAAATAAACCAAGTGTATTTGGGTTCGTCAGCATAAGTGCTGCCGTATCGTCCCCGACAACCCGTTTTAAATCCTCAAGGTCGACAAGGCCGTTTTCAGTTGATTTTACCGTTATCGTTTCAAAGCCTGCGATCGTCGCGGAAGCAGGGTTTGTTCCATGCGCAGAATCCGGAACGATCACTTTTGTCCGGTTCAAATCGCCATTTGCTTCATGGTAAGCGCGGATTAGCATTAATCCGGTCCATTCCCCGTGTGCGCCTGCTGCAGGCTGGAGTGTTACCTCATCCATACCGGTAATTTCTATTAAATGCTGCTGCAGGTCATATAATAGCTCAAGGGCACCTTGAACAGAGCTTTCATCCTGAAGTGGATGAACATGGGCAAAGCCGTTAAAACGGGCCACATTTTCGTTAATTTTTGGATTGTATTTCATCGTACAGGACCCCAGCGGATAAAATCCGGAATCGACCCCGTGGTTTCTTCTTGAAAGAGCTGTATAATGACGCATGATATCAAGCTCGGAAACCTCTGGAAGCTCCGGCTCCTCTACACGCAGATAACCGTCAGGAAGAAGACCGCTTACATCCATTTCCGGTACATCCATTTCCGGAAGGCTGTATCCGATGCGGCCAGGTGTACTAAGTTCAAAAATGAGCTTCTGGTCTTGGTTATGCATGCAAATCCCCCAATTCTTTCACAAGTGTATCGATATCTTCCTTCGTTCTTTGCTCTGTCACAGCAATCAGCATATGTCCTGCCAGATCTTTATAATCGCGTCCCAAATCATAGCCGCCTATGATGCCTTTTTGCAGCAGTTTTTGATTGATTTCTTTAACCGGGTTGTTTAACTTCACGACAAATTCATTGAAGGAATAGCCGTCAAAAATCACTTCAAATCCTGCTTCCTTAAAAGAATTCTTGGCATAATGCGCCTTTTGTAAGTTGGCTGCCGCCATTTCCCTGACACCTTTTTTACCGATGGCAGTCATGGCAACGGATGCGGCTAGCGCGTTCAACGCCTGGTTCGAACAAATATTGGAGGTCGCCTTTTCCCGTCTGATATGCTGCTCACGGGCCTGCAGCGTTAACACGAATCCGCGTCGCCCTTCTTCATCGGTTGTTTGTCCGACAAGACGGCCCGGCACTTTACGCATTAACTTACTGGTTACCGCGAAATAACCGCAATGCGGACCGCCGAATGCCGTTGGGATTCCAAACGGCTGGGCGTCACCAATGACGATATCCGCGCCAAATTTGCCCGGAGGCGTTAATACGCCTAATGCTAATGGATTACTAGAGACAACAAACATTGATTTATTTTCATGAATGATTTCTTCGAGCTCTGTTAATGGTTCGATTCTGCCAAAGAAGTTAGGATATTGAACAATCACAGCTGCCACATCAGCAGTTACTAATTCTTTTAAGGCTTCTGTGTCAGTCACTCCGTCAAGAACCGGAACCTCTACCACATCAAGGTTTTGACCCTTGGCATATGTTTTAAGAACATCACGATACTCGGGATGAACTGCACTTGAAACAAGGATGGTGTTCCTTTTTGTATGGCCGGCGCTAAGCATGGCCGCTTCGGCCAAAGCGGTTCCCCCATCATACATGGAGGAGTTTGCGACGTCCATTCCTGTTAACTCGCAGATCATGGATTGGAATTCAAAAATCGCCTGCAGCTCACCCTGTGAGATCTCAGGCTGATATGGAGTATAGGCTGAATAGAATTCGGACCGGGAAAGAACATGGTCGACAATGACTGGTATGTAATGGTCATACACCCCGGCTCCCAAGAAAGAGACATTGTTTTTCAGGTCAGAATTGCGGCCTGCCATTTGAAAAAGTTCATTCATCAGAGCGGTTTCAGACTTGGCCGGTTTGATATCGTATTCTCCCTTGAATCTTACTTGCTCGGGAATATCGCTAAACAGCTCATCGATGTCAGAGACACCAATGGTTTCAAGCATAGCCTTCTTATCTTGCTCAGTCATGGGTAAATAGCGATGTTTCATAAACCTGACTCCCTCCTGTTATTTCTTTTCTCTTTTATAAAATGGTGTTGATACTACGGCTGCTTTAAGGCGTTTGCCGCGGATTTCGACTTCCACTTCAGAATCGAGTCCCGCACACTCCGTTTTAATCAGGGCAAGTCCGATATTTTTCTTTAATGTCGGTGACTGGGTACCGGTAGTAACCTCGCCAATCAGCTCTTCCCCTTTATAAACAGGGTAGCCGTGGCGCGGAATGCCACGGTCAATCATCTCAATGCCTGCTAACTTTCTAGGCAGCCCAATTTCCTTTTGCTGCTTTAACGCTTCTTTGCCAATAAAGTCAGCGTCTTTATTCAATTTGACGGCAAAAGCAATGCCTGCTTCCAGCGGAGAAATTTCCGGTGATAATTCCTGTCCATAAAGGGCTAAATTGGCTTCAAAGCGAAGAGTGTCGCGTGCTCCTAGGCCAACCGGCAGAATGCCTTCCTCTTCGCCTGCGGATAAAATCGCTTTCCAAAGCCCGACTGCATCAGCAGAATCGCAATAAATCTCGAAGCCATCCTCACCGGTATACCCTGTTCTGGAGACTAGCGATTTCTTGCCGTCAACACTTACTTCCAGCTGAAATTTAAAGAAGCCTATTTCGCTTAAATCTGTTTTGGTCAGTTTTTGCAATACTTTTTCCGCCAGCGGCCCCTGCAGGGCAAGCTGAGCAGTTTTTTCTGATAAGTTGACGAGAGTGACATTACCATCGAGATGTTCTTCCAGCCATTTGTAATCTTTGTCAATATTAGATGCGTTCACCACCAATAAATAATGGTCATCCTCGATTTTATAGGTAAGCAGGTCGTCCACCGTACCGCCGTTGTCATAACACATGGCCGTATACTGGGCTCCGCCGTTCTTAATTTTGGAAATATCGTTTGTCAACATTTTTTGTAAGTAGTCTAAGCTGTCAGGGCCTTTTACTTCGATTTCCCCCATATGGGATACATCGAAAAGGCCAGCGCGATTGCGGACGGCTTCATGTTCTTCCTTAATACTCGAAAATTGCACCGGCAGTTCCCAGCCGCCGAAATCAATCGTTTTCCCCCCATATTCTTTGTACACTTCAAAAAGCGGAGTGTGTTTCAATTCACTCATCAAAAATCCCCCTTAGTTTTTCTGTATGTATCAATTTTTGTAAAACTTAAACCTAACCCGCTGGAAAATTAGACAGCCTTGTAAATCCCATAATTCAAGGAGCGGCGCACAGCCCCATTTCACGCAAAAAAGGACAGAAACCTCCCTGTTAAAGTAAGAAGGTCTCTGTCCTTGCACCTGAAAGTTTACCTGGATAGGCTTTCCCCTTTGGTGGCTGCCAATATATGCAGCGCTCTCCAGAGCTGCGTCAAACAAGAGTTCTTTTGCCTGAGAGATTCACGTTTCTGCTTGCTCCTTCGGCGCTACAAAGGTAGTCTCTCCCCTTGTTCTCATTCGCATTTATAATATTTTCCAACTGGGTCATACTAAAAATACTTAAAAAATAAACTACCTTATTAAAATTTTTTAAACATTCAAAGCTAATATCATCCTACCATTAAAACCTTGTTTTGAGCAATAATTTTTGCAGGTAAAGGAGCTGAAATAAGTGTCGGTCGAAATTGTATTTGATTCCTCCTGGCAGGATGATTTCTTGCATAAAATTGACAACGACGGCCCATGGGGAAATTGGGAGCTTTTTAAACTAGGGATTGGGATTGAAAAACATCTGATCATCCCCGATTTTGAGGGCCTGCAGGCGCCTAACCACCTGCCCCATTTAACCGCGCTGCCGCATCAGCTTGAAACCGCAAAACAAGTCATTGAAAACATGAACGGCAAAGCCATCCTGGCTGATGAAGTCGGCTTGGGAAAGACGATTGAAGCAGGTTTAATCTTAAAAGAATATATGATCCGCGGCTTAGTAAAAAAGGTGCTGATACTCGTTCCAGCCTCCCTTGTTACCCAATGGGCAATGGAACTGAACAGCAAATTTTTCATTCCCGCTATAACGCAACGAAAAAGCTATGTATGGGACCAGTGTGATGTCGTCATTTCTTCGATTGATACAGCAAAACGCAACCCGCACCGGGACATTATTTATCAGCAGGACTATGACCTCATCATTATCGATGAGGCTCATAAGCTGAAAAATAATAAAACAAAAAACTATGAATTTGTGCAAAATCTGAAAAAGAAATTTTGTCTGTTGTTGACAGCGACCCCAATCCAAAACAGGATTGAGGAGATTTTTAACCTGGTTTCTTTATTAAAGCCCGGTCATTTAGGCAGCGAGACAGTCTTTTATGAAAAATATAAACGGGATTCACGTTCATTGAATGATGACGAACATTTAAAACAGCTGGTAAACAAGGTAATGATCCGCAACCGCCGTGCCGATACAGGAATAGAATGGACAAAACGGCATGTGGAGACGATTCCGATTGAATTTTCGGAACCGGAAAGAGACCTATATGAGGCGATTACCGCATTAAAAGGCGAGGGAGATTGGGTGCAGGCGAGCACCTTCTCGGTCATGACACTGCAGCGGGAAGCATGCAGCAGCAGAGAAGCAGTCTTTTATACACTTAGAAATATGATTCAGAAAAAGGAAAATCCAACAATGGTCTTCGAAGAACAAATCCAGTACTTAATCAAAAAGGTGGAAGCCATTACGCAGAATTCAAAAGCCGAAAAAGCGCTCGAGTTAATCCAAAAAATCAACGACAAGGTAATTATTTTCACGGAATACCGGGCGACACAGATGTACCTGCAATGGTTTTTAAAACAGCATGGGATTACTTCCGTTCCCTTCCGCGGCGGGTTTAAGCGCGGGAAAAAGGACTGGATGCGCGAATTGTTCCAAAAGCACGCCCAGGTGTTAATTGCGACAGAAGCTGGAGGCGAGGGCATCAACCTGCAATTCTGTCATCATATCATCAACTTTGACCTACCCTGGAATCCGATGCGGCTTGAGCAGCGGATTGGCCGGATACACCGCCTCGGTCAGGAAAAAGATGTCATGATTTATAATTTCGCCATCAAAAATACTGTCGAGGAGCATATTTTGAAGCTGCTCTACGAAAAAATTCATTTATTTGAAAAGGTCATTGGCGAGCTTGACGATATTCTTACGAAACTGGAGTTCGGCAATATTGAGGACCATCTGATTGATATTTTTGGACAATCCTGTTCAGAGGGCGAAATGCGGATAAAGATGGAGAACTTATCATCCATGATTGAATTTGCGCAAACCGTTCAGAAAGGAGAAAAACATGCAGCAGCAGGAAATTCATAACTTCCTTCTTACATATTTTAAAGCGAACGAGTGCCCAATCCTGGAAAATAAGCAGGGCTATTTAACCGTCCAGCTGACCATCCAAATGGATAAAGAATTGATGAACCGCCCGTTTTACTGGCAATACCTGGAGAAAACAGGCGGCATCCCGAATCCGGCGCAGCTCTCCTTTATCACAAATAAAGAAAAGGCTCCAGATCATACCAAGGGTGAAATTATTCATTTTGGCTCGCCCCGGCTGCACCAAATTTTTGACTCAACGAAAAAGCTGGCGAGGTATATCCGGCTTTATGAAAACCATCTCCACGGAAACAGCCAGACCCCCCTTCTTCCATGGCTGTGTATGAATGTTAAAATTTCTTATCAATGCGATCGGAAGAGGGATGTATTTAAATCGATCGGCCTGCAGCTGATCAACGGGCAAATGGTTGAGGATTTTCATGACAGAGTTGAACGGGTTGCGTTAACACCGAAAATCCCTGATTATTCCTTCACCCTCTCGCCCCTTGTCAAACCAAAAAGCGGGATGCTCAGAATCGAAAACTATTTAAAATTCATCATTGAAGCAGAGAACCATTCATGGGCCGAGGAGGCAAGACAGCGCTGGGATCAGGACCTGCACCTCCTAAACCATTTTTATGAGGACCTGGAGGAAGTACAAAACGCAAGCTACGAAATCGAAAAAAAAGCACTCCAGGAGCAATACGAACCAAAAATCAGCATCTCCTTCATTAACGGAGGCCTCTTCTACCTGACGGATAAAGCCATCTAAACAGAGAATTTGGGTGTCAGGCACCATGTGAAAATTTCACATGGTGCCTGACACCCAAAAAAGTTGAAAAATTAATAGTTAAAAAATTTGAAAAATTATGAAGGATAGGATAGAATAGTGTCGAAAGATTTGAAATAACAAATAAGGTGGTGTTAATCATTGCTAGTTCGATTGAAATTTTAGCGCATAGGATTATCACTGATGCCGCTAGAAATCAGGCAACCGATATCCACATCATGCCAAGGCCCAAAGACACACTAGTTCAAATCCGCTTAACCAACAAGCTCATCCCGCGATTATCCCTTCCCAAAGATGAATGCGAAAGATTGATTTCCCATTTTAAGTTTACAGCCAATATGGATATTGGGGAAAGGAGACGTCCGCAAAGCGGAGCCATTTTTTGCGAGGTGGAAGGAAAGTTAATGGGATTAAGACTTTCAACTCTTCCATCCAATAACAGAGAAAGCCTCGTCATTCGGCTGCTGCCCCAGCAGGAACAGATCCCCTTTCACCAGCTCTCACTTTTTCCTTCCATGACAAGAAAAATGTTAGCCCTGCTTAAACACGCTCATGGGTTAATTATCTTCACCGGACCGACCGGCTCAGGCAAAACAACCACATTATATTCACTATTAAATGAAACTGCCCACCTTTTTCAGCGCAATGTTATCACACTTGAAGATCCGATTGAAAAAAACTATGACTCTGTCCTTCAGGTGCAGGTCAACGAGAAAGCCGGTATAACGTATGCCGCCGGTCTAAAGGCCATTTTACGGCATGATCCTGATATCATAATGGTCGGAGAAATCAGGGATGCTGAAACTGCTAAAATCGCAGTTCGAGCAGCTTTGACTGGGCATTTGGTGCTTTCAACCATGCATACAAGGGATGCAAAAGGTGCGGTATACCGACTGCATGAATTTGGTGTGAATTGGCTGGAGGTAGAACAGACTCTAATTGCTGTAACCGCTCAGAGACTGGTTGAATTAACATGTCCATATTGTGAGGGAGAATGTTCCCCTTATTGTTATTCCTATGGAAGATGGAAAAGAGCCAGCGTGTTCGAAGTGCTGTCAGGCAAAAATTTAAGCACAGCAATGAAGGCCGCAAAAGGAGAAAATATGGAAACAAGGTACCGGACAATTCGGGATGTTATTAAAAAGGGAATAGCTCTTGGTTATATCCAAGAATCTGAATACGACCGCTTGGTGTATGATCATGAAAAAGCGTAAATGGTCTGTACAGGAACAAGCGAATTTATTAAAGCGAATTGGTGAATTATTAGCCAGGGGGTATCCAATTGCTGAAGCAATTGAATCCATATCATTGCATTTACCTAAAAATCGGAAGGAGGAGTTACATGGCTGTTTAAATGAATTAAAAAAAGGTTTACCATTTCATGATGTTCTTGATGGTCTTGGGTTTCACAAAGATTTAATCGGTTATGTCTACTTTGCCGAACAGCATGGCAGCTTTGCAGAAGCGCTGCTGGAAGGAAGCAGCTTGGCTTTATTAAAGGACAAGGATTTACGGAAACTATTAAAATTACTTCAATATCCTATCCTGCTCCTAACCATTACTGGTTTTCTATTCGTTTTCATCGAAAATACTCTGCTGCCAAGATTCACTTCGTTATTTACCTCACTCGGTTTGGAAGCTAATTTTTTCACAAAGGTCCTCTATGCTTTTGACAACTACTTTCCCATTGGTATCGAAGTATTACTTGCAGGTCTAACATTAACAGCAATCTATTATTTCTGCATCTTTCGAAAATATTCCATTCTAAAACAGAGGACGCTACTTGTCCATATTCCTATCGTCGGCAGAATCCTCAAATTGCTGTTTACCCACTATTTTTCCATACAATTAAGTTTCCTGCTATCCGGTGGCATCTCGGTTTCTGAAGCCCTTTTTTTATTTGAACAAAATCAGCGGCAGCCCTTTTACAGCCAGATAGGAAGGGAAATAAAATTAAAGCTTGTAACCGGTGAAAAACTGGAAACGATTATAGCAGCTTTTTCATTTTTTGAAAAAGAATTTCCAATGATTATGAAACATGGCCAAGAAAATGGAAAACTAGCTCAGGAACTGCATTTTTTCAGTAAATATTGTGTTTCAAACATGGAGGAAATGATTGAAAAATGCTTAAAAACCATACAGCCGATTGCTTATGTATTTATTGGTCTTCTTGTTGTGTCCATGTATTTAGCGATTCTATTACCAATGTTTCATTTACTCGATGGAATTTAAAAAAATGGAGGCTATTGAAAATGAACAATAAAAAAATGAAAAATCAAGCTGGATTCACTCTCATAGAAATGATGATCGTCATGTTGGTCATCTCCGTTTTATTAATTATCACCATACCAAATGTCGCCAAACATAATTCCAATATTAACAATAAAGGCTGTGACGCTTATATAAAAATGGTTCAATCACAAGTCCAGGCCTATCAAATGGACAAAAATAAGATACCTACTCTTGAGGAATTAAAAACAGAGGGTTATTTAAAGGAAAATGCCAAGGGCTGTCCAAATGGAAAAGATGTTACCATTGATTCTGAGGGCAATGTTACAGCTGTAGCAAAAGCGCCCACACAAGAATGAATCAATATCAAAGGGGATTTACATTAACTGAAACATTAGTCGTTCTATCCGCATTTATGATACTTGCCTCTGTGACGGTTTTTTCCCTAAAACCGCAAAACACGAGGCTGGAAGAGAAAAAATTTTTCAAGCAGCTGAAAGCGGATTTATATTACGCTCAAAATTATGCGATTTCCCATCAGCATGAAGTATCTGTAATAGTTATCCCAAACCAATATCGTTATTACATGATTTTGAGTTATGGAGAAAAACCGATTGTCGATAGAAATTACTCCACTAATTTTTACATTACTGAAGGAACCATGCCCCTTTATTTCAAATTCCAGCATGACGGAAATGTGAACCAATTTGGCTCCATTATTATCCACTCAAAAAATAAGATTTTTCGATTGGTCGTTCTGATTGGAAAGGGCCGGTTCTATGTTACGGAATCCTAAAGGTTTTTTTTTACTAGAATTGCTGCTGTCCTTGTCGGCATTATTCATGGTTTGTCTGTTTATTTTACCAATTTATATTGATATACAGACTCAGTGCAAACGTTTAGAAATAGAAAATAAGGCAAGGCAGCTCATGTATGAAGAATTGCAAACAAAGTTAATGAACCAGCAACCTTTCACAGACTATTCCGTAAGGCAAAACGGAATAGAATATAAAATAGTTTGGCGTAACTCAAGTCAAGCCGGAAAAATGGAGGTTTGTATAAGGGTTGATAGTAATTCATTCCTTCCAAAAACGGAACTATGCGGTATTCTCGAATAACAATGCTTTTACACTCATCGAAGTTTTGGTTTCTTTAACCATATTCACCACCATTGCTTTCTTTATGACACCTTTATTTCAAATCATTCTAGACCCTAAAGATAACGAGGCAGAATTGCAGGCAATGCAGTGGGATATTTTTTGCAATCAAATAAAAAAAGAAATCCGGCTCTCCACACGTGTAGAAGCTGCAGAGGGACGATTGATTTTAACGAAAGGCACTGAAACCATACAGTACGAACGATACCAAAACAGCCTGAGGAGGCGTGTTAATGCATCAGGACATGAAATCCTTCTGCAAAATGTAGCGGAGCATGCCTTTTCCATTAAACATAATACGGTTATTGTAGCAGTTAGGGACATCTGGGGAAAGGAATATTCAGTAACAGTTTACCCATTGGTTAATTGGAGCGGCGGGCCATGAAAAATAGTGAATATGGCTTCACCTATCCCCTTACATTATCCCTGCTCATTGTTTTTTTAGTATTTTTCTCCATGCAGGTTGAACAATTGTTGACTGAACGAAAAATGGCCCATGAGACGTCTGTGATCCTGCAGCAGGAATATTATTTTCTTTCTTCCGTAAGAAAACTCGAGACCCTGCTGCAGACAGGAGGAACGATTCCGGCAAAAGGGACGATTCCCTTTCAAAATGGGAATATGGAATATTCAGCGGACCCGCCTGTAGGAACGACCCAAAAGGTAAACTTTACTCTCAAGCTGAATTCATGCGGCCCTGTCATCGGAAGAGGATTTTTTGATACGAGCACGAAGAGATTGGTCAAATGGGCGGAATTAAAATAACTAGATTAGAATAATAAAATCTGGGCATACTTGGTAAGGGAAATTGTGAAAAGCAGGTGTGCCCATGAAAACAAATGATTATGTGAAATATATGACCCAGACGCTTGTGAAATATGCCGATCAGCCAAAAGAGGAACGGAAGCGGCTGCGGATGGAGAGGAAAGAGAAGAAAGCGGCCTTTTGGTATCGCTGGTTTGGGATTTTCCCGTATGTTCTTTATACTGAGATAAAAAGAAGAAGGAAAGTTGATTGAAGCAGATATCGAAAGTCCGCTTCTTTTTTTTGCCATTTTATCCATAATACAGGTTATCATTTGCTGGTATTTTTTGAAAAAGGGCTGTTTTTTTCAAATATTGTTACAATATAAAGTCCGTAATTGTGAACATTTTCTAAACATATAGTGTTAACATTGTAAACCTCATTCCCACTTTATTATAGCTGTATTATAATGGAATAAATTATGGGGGTTCGAGGTGAACTATTATGGAACAGACATTAAAAATAACAAACGTTTTATCAGATCCAACAAGGTACTACATTTATCAATACATTACAAAACGCCATCAAGAAGTAACTGTTCAGGAAGTAGCAGAAAACTTTAATATCCATCCAAACGTAGCCAGGTTGCATTTATCAAAGCTTGAAGATGTAAATATGCTGGCTTCTGAGACAAAGAAAACTGGTAAAGGCGGAAGACCAAGCAGATTATATCGTTTATCCGATGATGTAATTCAGCTGCATTTCCCATACCGTGACTACATGCTTTTATCCAAAGTGGCGATTCAAACGATGATTACTCTTGGGGAAACCGGAAGACAGGCCTTGTTTGAAACAGGCAGACGTTTTGGTACAGAAATCATTGAACAGGAAATGGCGAAAAGATCATCAGCTGATGCATTAAATTTCAACGAAAAGCTTAGTATATTAAAAAGTGCTGCTACACTTGCTGGTTTTTATCCTGAATTTGAAGCAAATGGCGATCAAACAAAGATTTACTTTCAAATTTTCAATTGTCCATTTAAAGAAGTGGCTGAGGATCATACTGATACCGTTTGCAGCATGCATCAGGAATTCCTTAAAGGAATGTTTGGCGCTCTCTTCGAATCAGTTGAATTAATTGAAAAAGAAAACATGATTACCGGCTGTGAAACCTGCTCTTACCAAGCACTTGTGACAAACTAAATCGAAACCATTGTTTACATTATGCCTCTTTTTACTTTATAATATTGTAAGGATGGTATCGTAAGGTAAAAAGGGGGGATACATATGGATCGCATGTTCAGAGTTTGTGGTTTCTGGACGGGTATTTTTACCGTAATGTTTTATCTTGGTGATATGGATAAGACCGCAATGTTATTCTTAGCCCAAACAGGATTCTTTGTACTGCTTAGCTATCTAAAACTTTCCGAACGTATGTATATGTACATATTCGGAGCATACTTAACTGTTTTCTTCGCTGGCTTCACCTATTGGACGACATTCATGATGCCGCCTGGTGGAGGACTTTAAGCAATATGACAAAACGCCGGATTTTCCGGCGTTTTTCTTATTTATGAGCGAATACATCTTCTTCTTTTAACTTCATGCCTTTTTCCTGAATGATGACATGAAAATAAGTGCTTATGCCCGGCAGAATCAGACTGCGGATAGCCCGGTTCCGTTTGCTGACCTCTGAAAAAGGATTTGGATCAAAATGATTTTCTAATTCCTGCAAAATGCCAGCTTTTAATAAAAATTGATCCTGCCTTAACTTCGTTATCAAATTTAATTGTTCCTGCTCCCCTTTCAGAATTAGATAATCGAGATGAATATGGGTGGTAATATCCATTTCACCGGGATTTTGCAGGACATTGTCTGTCATCTTATGCTGGTGATAGCCTCTTAAGCTTCCTCCCGCCCGTGCCGGCTCCATCCATTCCTCATTTGAATAGCCATAATCAGCAGTTACCACAAGGCCCCTGGTTAAGACACCTGAGACCTCCTTCAGCATCCCTGCCATGGCTAGTGGAACCTCCAGCCTCTGCTTTTCCTGCAGCGTAACGTTACTCTCATGTAAAAACGCATGAATATCCGGATTGGTTAAAGGAATATTCTGTTCAACAAAAACGTCCTCTTCTATCCCGACCATAACTTCATAAAGCTGTCCGTTCATTTTTTCAATGACATGAACAGGCAGCGCATCGAAGAGCTCATTTGAAAATATCATTCCCGCAAATGGTTCCACATCATTTAGACGCTGCAGGAGGGTAACTGAATAACCATCTAACAGCTCCCTTTGTAATTTTCGATGATATGGGCTCGTCTCGACAATAAAATACTGCAGCGGCAATGGACTGGTTTCCTGCCATTCCTGTAAAAACGCATGGGCAAAACGGCCGCTCCCTGCGCCGATTTCACAGAAAACCGGCGGCAATTGTGTTTTATCGCAAATGAAGGAGAACCATCTGGCCATAAGCCGGCCATAAACATCGGAAATATTACTGGTGGTAATAAAATCTCCCTGCCGGCCAATCTTCTGCTTGTCCCCCATATAATATCCCTTTTCCGGATGATAAAGGGCCGTGCTGATGAAATCTGCATAGGATAGTAATTTATTTGGTGAATGCGCAATCCTGCTTCTTAAATAGTTAATCATATAAACTCCCTTTTTGAGTTAACACTATTGACATAGTGTTAACTTTATAATATTGTAAATATAGTAGCTTAACAATATCCCCTCCCATTATATGAATAGAACATCCCCTAGAAAGCCCCTTCTCAGGTTTAGAGAAGGGGCTTTCTGCATATGTCCAGCATGCGGTTTACGCCGCTTAACCAGCGCTTAAGCTTTTCTTGTTTAAAAACCGTTTAAGAAAGGATTGCTGTCCATTTCGTCACCAATAGCAGTTACGGGACCGTGTCCGGAGAGGACATAGGTTTCTTCTGGTAATGTTAAAAGTTTGTCATGAATGCTTTTTAACAGCTGCGCTTGATTGCCGCCTGGAAGGTCTGTTCTTCCAATCCCGCCTTGAAACAGAGCATCACCCGAGATCGCAACACCTTCCTTCTCAAAATAATAGGTCACACTTCCCGGTGAATGGCCGGGTGTATGAAAAAGGGTAAACGCAAAATCGGCTATTTTCATGGGACCTTCATTTTTGATAATTTGATCAGCGGGATTAACGCGGGTGGGTTTCGCCATCATGAAATACTGAGAGCCATTTAATGCGGGATCACTGAGCCATTTTTCTTCCTGCTTGTGGATATAAACCGGAATTTTATAGGCATCCCTGACCTCATTGACAGCGCCAATATGGTCAAAATGTGCATGGGTCAGGAGAATGGCCGCCGGTTTTAACCCGCGGGTATTCAATAAATGAATCAGCTTTTTTCCTTCAGCGCCCGGGTCAAAAATTAAACAGGACTTGTCGGGATTTTCTATGATGTAACAATTTGTTTGAAGAGTTCCTAATGGGATTTGCTGCCACTTCATTACTTTTTACCTCCAATTTCAATGCGATATTTCCATTTTACACTAAATTTCAGACAGAATGAAAGAAGGGTACATCCGTTTTAACTCTCGACAAACCCAAGAAAAAAATATAAAATAAGAAGCGAATGTATATAATATAATTACATAATTTTCTTGAAATCACAGGTTTTGTACATGCTTATACTTAAAAAGGGGGATTTTTTCATGGGATTGGTGATCATTTTTGCCTTAGTAACCATACTTGCAGGAATCGGCGCATTTAGTGCACTGAAAAATAAGAACTTATTAGGTGCGTTTTGGGGATTAGCTTCATTCGCTGTTTTTGGCTGGTTTACTGTTATGACCATCATCAAATCAGGATTTCCTACAGGTACACATTAATAAACTGTCAGTGATGAAAGTAAGATTGTCGAGAAGGGGTATTTTTCTCGGCAATTTTTTATTCTGTCAAAATCTAAATACCAAATTTATTGATTGTCCCTGCGAATCGACCTGTTTAAAAGCCTATAAACCAATAACACTATATCAAATTAACGCGCTGATTTATTGAAGTAAATGAATAAAATAAGCGGCTGCCGAGAGTTATTCGACAGCCTGAGACTGTCAGTGATGACAGTCTTTTTTCATTCCTTTATTAGTTCATAAACCTTTTGATCATGGATATCGATTAGTTTTTCCAAGCTGTTCCCATATAACAATAGATCCCCGGATGGAGAAAAAGCAATCGGCTCATTCTCAAGGCCGTCCATAATCAATTTGCTGCTTCCCTTCTTTAAATTATATGATAGAAGCTGAAAGCCCTCAAAATAGGAATCAAATTCTCCGCTTTGCTTTGGTGCGAAGCTGGCAAATTCTCCTTTTTTCTCGTTGTAATCATAAAATGGGACGAGCCAATCGGAAAATTTGGTTAACTGCGGGATTGAAAAGCTGAAAACTTTTTTCATATTTTGATTAAAAAAAGAATAGATGGCTTTTGATTGATCCGTGTCATGTACTGTAACGGTCATACGTAAATCACGAAAGGCTGAAAAATGAAGAACCTTTGGAAAAACAGTCTGCTCAATTCCATTTTCTAACCCTTTTATCTTCAGAGGGGCAAATAAAGCAGGATTATCATGATCCCAATTTAAGAATGCAACGTTCTTCACATCCACCCATTTAATAAACGGCTGCGGCAAAGAAAGCTCTGTCGCCCTTGCACTTGTCAAATCCAGCAAAAACATTTGAAAAGACCAATCCTCTTCAAATTTGGATATCATAATTTCCGTCTCCTTATACGGATTCCACTCAAATACAAGATTATAGGACGGAAAGGATTGTTTTAGCTTTTCAGACCCTTTTGTATCGATAACAGTCACCACACCTTCATAGGAAGACGGTGAAGAATGAATTAAAATGTACTTTTTCGCTGGACTGATTTGGACGTTGACAATAGGATGTTCACTTTTAAAAATCAGCGCACTTTTCCCGGACAAGAGATTGTACCTATATACGCTCGAGGTTTGATCTTGATTCGTGACATATAGGACTTCTGTATCAGAAAGCCAGCCGCCAACCTTATAAAATTCACCCTCAGTGATGGAAATCGGTACTTTCCACTCTCTCCCTGAATCGGCAGGCAGCTGTGACTTCGGTTTATCATTTTTCGCGGGAATTTTCGGTTTTTGCTGTTCCTTATTTGTACATGCACTTAAAACAAGGGGCAAGAAAATAACGATAAAAATAAAAAAAATACGCATCGGATGGTTCCATTTCCTCAATTTAATCATGTTCCCCCTTGTTTTTCTTCTCTAATGGTTAGTACGTTTTTTGGTAAAAAATGTTTCAATCTTTTCAAAAATATTTCAAATGGCTAATGATTAAATTTTAAGAAGAAATTTCGTACTTTACAAGAGAAAAAAGCATGAAAATGGATTTTTTATGATAGAAGAGCGGCATAAAAAACAGCCTTTGCCCGTTTCAATATTTCCGGAAATTGTGAAAGCGGAAGCGGATTGATCCCCCTTCCCAGCTCTATTGTGAAACCGGGACGTCTAAATTCTTGGATGAACCAATCCTTGAAGCCGGCATGACTGTTAATATAGCGGATCGCCTGGTAACCGCTGACCCGCTCAAATTCCTTGGCTATTTCTTCGGATTCGGGAGGTTCCAGTCCTTCATAACCCCAAAAAAACTCTTCCCCTTGGGTGTGAAAGGCAATAACACGATCAAATGGGTTATTTTTTGCCAGGTCCGCCATCGTGATTGCTTCAGGCTCTGTGAGCGGTGAATAGCCGGGAAAATCCCGCGGTGCAGGCGATTGCGGCTGCTTATTCTTCCGGCAAATATCCCAGTTGGCCGGAAATTGATTATTTAAATCGATGCCCCTGATATTTGCTTTCCAATGAACAAACTCATCACTGCCTTCATTGATTTTTATTAGTTCCTCCCTTAAGCCCTGTGGCGGCCCATTAACCACAAGTTCCACTCCATCGGGGTTTACCATTGGAACCACCGATAACTCCACTTCTTGGAACAATGCGGCCGCCTTACGCCCTCTTATGAAAGTCCCTTTGGTTATGGAAAGTAAATAATCATGTAAAAGGGACATTAGAACATTGGTTGTAATCCATTCATTGGCATGGAAAGAAGCATTCATATGAACTTTTTTACTGCCCTTTCCCACCCGGATTTCTTGAATGCTGCGGCCAAGGACACTTTGGCCGATCGTCCTGATGGATATAAACGGAAAAAACCGCTTAAAATAGTTGGTGATTTTCTCCAAGGAAAAATAATCACATGGCGACTTCCCCGTTATATAAGGATTGATTTTTCCTTCCCCCATTTGGCATCTCCCTCCATTAATGAAAACATATGAGAGAGATTAGAAAAAATGAATGCAAAAAATGCCCGCAGATTTCCGCAGGCAATTTCAATATAAATGCTTATTTATTCATTTTGTTCTTAATCAGCCAGGCAGCGCCGATGACTCCTGCATCATTGCCTAAAGTAGCCAGAACTAATTTCGTTGATTTTGCAACGGCTGAAAATGCATACTTTGTAAAATGTTCGTTTACCGCGTCCAAAAGAATGTCACCTGCTTTAGAGACCCCGCCGCCGATCACGATTTTTTCCGGATTCAGCGTATTGGCAATACTGGCGAGAGTAAAGCCTAAATGAAAAGTGACCTTATTTATTACTTTTAAAGCCAATTCGTCCCCGTTTTTAGCCGCATCAAACACATCTTTAGCGGTAACATTTCCATTGACTGCAAGAATATCCGCCAATTCACCTGAGGCTTCATTTTTGGCAAGTTCTTCATTGGCCAAGCGGACAATCCCGGTTGCCGAAGCAACAGTTTCCAGACAGCCCGTCCTGCCGCAGTTACATGGTGCGCCGCCTGAAGGAATCACAGTAATATGGCCGATTTCTCCGCCAGCACCGTTAATTCCCTGCACAATGTCGCCATTGGCAATTACCCCGCCGCCGACACCCGTCCCGAGCGTGACACAAACAAGGTCGCTGGCTCCATTTCCTGCGCCCTTCCACATCTCACCTAAGGCTGCGCAGTTAGCATCATTATCGATGGCTGCCCTCAGCGATGTTGCCTGTTCAAGACTCTCCTTAAGCGGATAATTATCCCGCCATCCCAAATTGACAGTGTTTAAAATGATGCCGGTTTTATAATCAATCGGTCCAGGTGCGCCCATGCCGATTCCTAATAATTTATCTTTTGTTTCACCAAGGTCACTAAGCTTTTCAGCTATTGCCTTAGCGATATTCAATGTAATCTTTTCACCTTCATTTGAGTTATCCGTTGGAATTTCCCATTTACAAATGCAATCTCCGGAGGTTGAAATAAAAGCAATCTTCGTAGTTGTGCCGCCTAAATCTACGGCTGCAATCCATTGTTCTGACATAATATTCACCTGTCTTTTTCTGCTTTTTCTTTTTCAAATTGGATTTCTTGTCTTAAGATTAACAGCGCTGTCTGGAATTCTCTTAGTTCAATCAGCTGGGATTGATAAAGCTCCTTCAGCTCCACTTCCATAAGCTCAAGGTCCGCGACCCTGTCGCCGACATAAATAATCGTTCCAAAACGCTTTAAAAATTGCTGAATATCATAGATCGTTTTCATTCTTTTTTCCTTCCATCTCTTAATGGGAAAACCATTAACATCCTAGAAAAGTATAACGCATGCAGCATCACTCCTCAAGGCAATATTGTTTTTTGCATGCCTTCCTGGAGCTTTCCTGGCATTTCTTCCATTCTTTCTCCATATAACAGATAGTAGGACAAATCCCTAATGTCAGTGTATTCGCAGAAAGGAAGTTGGTTTCCATGAAAAGAATAATATTTCTGCTTCTCGGAATCGTCATATGCGCAATTAGTGCTGCGGTTTTCCATTATAATAAAGGATCAAAGGCCGAAGAAACGATTACCTTTTTCCCTCTCGACCCAAATGCGGCTTTCAAAACAGCGCAAACCTCACTTAAGATGGCCAATAAAGGAACGGTAGACTGGAAAATAGATTCCACGCTTGATCGAAAAGCCTATTTGCGGCAAGATGCCGGTTTCTTATTTGCCAATGGCAGACTGATTGGTATTCTCAAGGATTGGAAGCAAAATACTGCTGAACTGACACAAGAGAAACGGATCAGCCTCAAGCAAAGTGCATTTCTTCTGGCGATTACATTTCACCATGCAGAGCTTCACGAAAAAGGAGATAAAATATACAGTGCCCAGGCAATGTCTGAACAACAACAGTACTTTGTGCTTCCGACATCACAGGAGAAAAAGAAAGGGCAACAGCAGCTTAATGAAGAGACACAGCGGATGCTCAGGTACAGCTGGAATAAAGGTGTCAGGCACCACAACATCCATTTACGCGGCTACCAAGCCTTCCCATTACATTCGTTTGATAAGCAGGCAAAAAAAGGGCTGCCGGGCTTTTCAAAAGCAGCCTCCCGGAAAATAGCCGGCCAATTATGGGAGGGGCTGTATAAACAATATGCCCTGGGCATAAAAAAACAGGATGGTACGATTGCAACCCCTATCGGCAGCACCATCCCGCTAATACTTTTAGCTAATGATCATACACATTTACTGGTTTTAACAGAAACAGCGGACGGCGAGCCTATTCTCCTCCGCCAGATGATTGAATCTCCTGATTAATTTCTTGGATTAATTTGAGATACTCCTTTTGATTGGGATTGATTTCGGCTGCTTTTTCCGCATTCGATTTAGCCTGTCTCAAATCCTTCTCCTCATCATAAATCAGGGCGAGGTTATAATAGGCTAAATCAAACTTGGGATCAAGTTTAATAGCCATTTGCAGGTGTGCCTTGGCATCAGGGAGCATACCCTTCTTAATTTCTGCATATGACAAAAAGAAATAGACTTTTTCACTTGGTTCCGGTATATCGGCGATTGCTTCCTTTAAAACCCTGTATGCTTTGTCGTAATTTTCATCCTTTATATATGCTTGTGCCGCGAGCAGGCTAGAGTATTCGTCATCCGCTTTTGCGGATGCACTGAAACCGTAAGTTAAGGAACCCCAAATAATCGCGGCTGAAACAACGAAGAATATTAGCTGCAAAACAGGCTTGCGGCTCTTTGGCAAATGGACGATCCCCGCAGAAAGAAATCCCCCGGCTAGTCCGCCAAGATGGGCGGCATTATCAAAACTGGAGACAGAAAAGCCAACCGCAAGATTCAACCCGAGTACTGCGATCAGATTCATGCCCAGGGTCCGGGAAAATAATTTCGGATAGATGAGGCCGAAATAAAGAAGTGCACCGCCCAAGCCGTAAATCGCACCGCTTGCACCTGCGGATAAATTGGTGCTGAAAATAAAACTCGCCAGCCCCCCGGCAAAGCCGGCGAACAAGTATATAAATACAAACCTGGCGTTGCCAAACATTCGTTCAACAACCGTTCCAAGATAATATAATGAAAGTGAGTTCATAGCTAGATGTATAAAACCAATATGCAAAAAAACGGGTGTTATAAAGCGCCACCACTCGCCATCATATATTAGCTGATTCACTTTTGCCCCGTATTTAACCAGTGTGAAGGTATTTTCACTTCCTCCATGCATTTCCAGCCAGAGAAACATCCCAATTTGCAGAATCAAAAATACATATGTGAAAAAAGGCTTGCCGCTCGTAAGGATTGCTCTTTCCGTATTTACCTTTTTGACCGCATAATCAATAGATGCATTCTTGAGCGCTGCAGCATCTTCTTCTGAATATTCCTCCTTAATCGGAAATGTTATCTCCGTCTTCAATCTGTCTGAAAGCTGCTGAAACCCCCGCTCATATTCCCCGCTCGCAAAAAGAATGGAGCTGACCGTGGTTTTATTGGCTTCAGGATTGACAAACGGACTGGATATCCGAAACTGATAATCATCGACAGGCGGGTATTGACTGATATAAATATTCGTAATATGTAACTCATGCCGGCCAAGTTGTTTGCGGACTCTTTCTCCATTTGCTGCTGTAAATTCGATATCCCTCTGCATGGCATTGCTCCAATCCAAATCATGATGAAGCATTCTGATAATGGGAACCTTTTTATTCTCCAGCTTTTCAAGCCATAGTTCCCTTTCATTCTCGAATAATTGAATGATCCTGTAGCCATGCTCAGCAATCAAGGTGTAGGCGAGTCTCCAAAAGATGTAACCCTCTCTATTATTCATTTCTCCCCTCTTCTCTATAAAAAGTACCAAATCACTATTTTCTGCTTTCTTTCATTATAAACGAAATTAGGAAATTACACGCAGGAAACACCGATATATGACGAAGAAAAAACCATCTGTGGTTTTCACCTATCAGATGGTCCTCCGAATACTGATTGCATCATTTTTTGTTTTACTCCAGGCAGGCTCATGATCGAGCCAACCGCAATCCGCCGCATCCATCCGGAAGTAAGAAGAACATTAATAATCCTGTATCTATAGCGGAAAGCAAAATAACCAATCGAGCCAATCATTAAAATAGATGTTAATATGCGAGACATGAATATCCCTCCTGTCTCTATTTTGTGATAGAAGACAGAGTTTTATCCAAAAGGATCGTAAAATAAAATTCTTACATATTCATAATCACAGGTTCCATTGTTTTCTTTAAAACATTAACAGAATGGCTGAATTTTTCCCGTTCAGCATCACTTAATTCGATCTGGACGATTTCTCTGATTCCGTTGCGGTTTACGACTGCTGGTACACCGATATAAATATCATTTTGGCCATATTCACCGTCAAGATAAGCTGAAACAGTAAGAACTGAGTTTTCATTCTGGAGAATGGCCTTCGTCAATCTAACTAATCCCATCGCAATCCCATAATAGGTCGCACCTTTTCGCTCAATGATATGATAGGCGGCATCGCGGACATTTAAGAAGATTTGCTCCAGGTCCTCCTGGCTGTAACCTTCACGTTTATTAATCCATCTTGAAATAGAGGTGCCTGCAATATCCGCTTGGCTCCATACAGGTAGCTCAGTATCCCCATGCTCACCGATAATATAAGCATGAACATTTCGGGTATCCACATCAAAGTATTCTCCAAGCAGAAAGCGGAAGCGGGCTGTATCCAATATCGTCCCCGAACCAATAACACGTTCTTTAGG
>CAYNUT010000004.1:0-31974 GCA_964400595.1 uncultured Neobacillus sp.
AGTTCCACAATTATTGAATATCCCATACAAAAAATAAATTAATGAGATTACTTCTGATGGGTGATACATCGTTTGTACATTGAAAGTGAAGAAGAAAAGGAAGAATAAGAAAGCTAGGCAGATGATCTGTTGGAAGAAACTAAATAGCCCGTCTTTATATAAAGATGGGCTGAAATTGCCAATTATGCATTTTAAAAATGGTCGGAAAGACAGGACTTGAACCTGCGACCCCCAGTACCCCATACTGGTGCTCTACCAAACTGAGCTACTTCCCGAACGGCGTAATTTCCATTATTTGTATTAATAATTATAAAAAAACAGCCCTCATTTTTCAACTCTCAGATACTCCATTTTTTAGCTTTTATATCCCATTTGGAAAAATAACCCTTATGTTTATAGGAAAAACAAAGGCTGAGGAAACCAATGCTTATCCAAGATGTTTCTGCAGAAATAGGATGACTTCCGCAAAAGCATCTTTAACCACCGGGTTTTGCCAATCCTCTTCAAATGAACTTCTCCATGACGGCGTTTGCTAGACAATTTCCCAATATTTTTATTTCCAATAAGTATTTCACCATAAAAAAACTGCACCCACAATTGTTAGATGTGTCTAACTTGGGAGGGCAGTTCATATTAAAAAAATAAGTATCATGTTAATCGCTGCCATAGTCCAGGGCTGTAAACGATGGAGCTCTTTTCAATGAATAAGTATGCGGCATTCGTAATAGCTTGTGCTAAGGTATTTCCCGTTGCCCGGACGTTGTCGAAACTGGCCTCTGATTTTCCATTTGTTGTGTATTGATAACCAAACTCCTCTAATTTTTCAACGATTAACATGGCATGATCAAGGTTTTGTTCAGGCTGGAAGTCAGATTCATGAATGAATATGCCTTTTTCATAATCAAACCAGCGGTCCCATCTATTTAATTTCCAACCTAGTATTCTCCTTGCAATGGCATCTGTTTTAATCATTTAGCAATTCTCCTTTTTAAATAAATTTGCGTCTATAATTTTAAGAAAAATCCTATGTGGTTTATTGTTTTATAACAGTATTTTAAAATTAATTATATTATATAACACGATTTGGTGAATGAACACCTTTTTTTAGAAAATTCTTTGCAATTTTCAAACGAATGATTGACAATATGAATATATTGAAAACCAGTTTAGTGGGAAGGCGGACAAAAAGATGCAAAAGACTGATGATCCAGTAGCTTTAGCTGAGCAGCCGGTTTGGTTACAAAGTTACATAGATTCTACTGAAAAGCAGAAACAATTGTATAAACGGACATTGATGGTTGTTGTTCTCGCACAAATCTTGGGCGGTGCAGGGCTTGCGGCAGGAATTACCGTTGGAGCCTTACTTGCCCAGGATATGCTGGGTTCAGATCAATATGCGGGGGTGCCGACTGCCTTGTTCACTTTTGGATCGGCTGGGGCTGCTTTCCTTGTGGGGCGGCTCTCCCAACGGTTTGGACGGCGTTTTGGACTCGCTCTAGGATTCCTAGCCGGCGGTATTGGAGCAATCGGTGTAGTGATTTCAGCATTGATATCTAATATCCTCTTACTTTTTGCTTCACTATTAATCTATGGAGCTGGTTCAGCCACCAATCTCCAAGCACGTTATGCCGGTACCGATCTGGCAAGTTCAACTCAGCGGGCTACCGCTATAAGTATCACTTTAGTATCGACCACTTTTGGTGCGGTTGCTGGACCAAATTTGGTTGGAGTAATGGGACGGTTTGCTACTTCAATCGGTGTTCCGCCTTTAGCAGGTCCATTCATTCTGGCAGCAACAGCCTTCATTCTTGCTGGTATGGTGCTTTTGTTCTTATTGCGCCCTGATCCTCTTGTAGTTGCAACTGCCATTGCTGATGTAAAAAGCAGGGAAGAGGAATCCCTTTCAGTTAAGAATTCTTTTAGCTCATCTGGGGTAAATCAACAGGGAATTGCTGTTGGTGCAGCCTTAATGATTCTTACTCAGATGGTAATGGTTGCGATTATGACCATGACACCAGTACAAATGAGACACCATGGGCATGGTTTAAATGAGGTAGGAATGGTCATTAGCATTCATGTTGCCTCGATGTACCTGCCATCTTTTGCAACGGGCATTCTCGCTGATAAAATCGGCCGCAGGGCAATGGGGATTGCAGCAGGTGTTACTCTGCTTGCAGCCGGTATTCTTGCAGCAATGTCACCAGGTGATTCCATGCTCCTCCTCATGATCGCGCTCGCTTTACTTGGACTTGGCTGGAACTTTGGCCTGATTACCGGTACAGCGCTTATCGTGGATGCCACACACCCATCTGCCCGGGCAAGGACACAGGGAACGGTAGATGTCCTGATTGCTTTGGCCGGTGCCTCCGGGGGAGTCCTTTCCGGAATGGTAGTCGCACAAACAAGTTATGCGGTACTTTCCATAGGCGGGGGAGTCCTTTCATTACTGCTTATTCCGGTTGTTCTCTGGTCGCGGAGGAATCCAAAACATGGTTGAAAGGGCTATGTCTTGGTTGGGGGATTCATGTTGTGACTGACAAGGTCAAAAAACAAGTCGACGAAACCAGATTGTAATCTGATTCCCGCGAAGGCTGAAAAGTGGTCATGGTGGGAATCAGAACGGTCATCTGATTCCCGTGAACGGCAAAAAGTAGCCTTGACGGGAAACAGAAAGCTCACCTGATTCCCGTGAACGCCAAAAAATAGCCTTGATGGGAAACAGAAAGGTCATCTGATTCCCGTGAAAGGCAAAAAATAGCTTTGAAGGGAAACAGAAAGGTCATCTGATTCCCGCGAACGGCAAAAAGTAACTTTGATGGGAAACAGAAAGCTCATCTGATGCCCGTGAGCGGCAAAAAATAGCCTTGACGGGAAACAGAAAGGTCATCTGATTCGCGTGAACACCAAAAAATAGTCCTGAAGGGAAACAGAAAGGTCATCTGATGCCCGCGACCGCTACGAAAAGGCATGGGCCAAAACTACCATGATGTCCTCGGAGACCTATTTCCACTCTTAATGCATTCCTCCTTTGGCGAGATTATAGACAAGTTCTAAGCCGAACTATTCATGAGCTCTAAGCTAAATTTCTAAGGATAACTGTGATTTTTTGTAAAAAGATGCCTGACACCATACCGACATTTTCGTTGAAATGTTGGTATGGTGTTTTTATTTACAAGGAAATTAAAAGAGGTTGTTTAATTCCACTTTAATAATTTAGTCTAGTGAACAGGCGAAAAGGTGAAAAAAATGAGGATAAACCGACAATTAAAGTAGATATGGGTCTTCCAAATGTAAAGGTAACATTACTAGCTTCACTATTTGAAGATCAAGATATTGATATCGTCATTATCAATGCGAAGAAAGAGGGGGTAACGGATCTTATAAAAAAATTTTCTGTCTGCCTCCTCAACAAACTTAAGGTGTTGTGAATGCATCACAATAATCCTGATCCTCCTCAATTTGTCAAATCCCTACGACTTTTGACGTATTTTTTAAAATCCAAGCCAAAAAAAGAATTTTTGGATGTATAATAAAAGCTTGTTAGTCATAAAAGGAGGAATGAAGTTTGATGGAATGGACATTAGCCGGATTGTTTACAATCTCAGCTTTACTGCTAATCATTTCTATTTTAAAGGCTCATCATGTATCGAAAGTTGCCCATAATGAAATTGATATGGTTCACATTTCTAATATGAAAGAACTCAATCTCATCCAAGAGTTAATTCGGAACATGGAACTTGATTTAGAAGTAATGATGAAGGAATCGGGGATTGAGCTTTCATCAGAAGAAAGACTTCTCAAACGAGATGTACTAGACTTGTATAAACGCAATTACACTGTAGAAGGGATTGCCGAGAAAAAGCAGGTTTCAGTAAGTGAAATTGAACAAATGATTGCACCCTTTCGGAAGACAAAGGATGAAGGGAGAATAGTTGCCAATGAGAATTAACCTATTAAGCAGTTTTGCAGCAGGACTTCTTATTGCGACTACCATTTGTGGAGTGGCATACTATTCTAATAAAAGTGATACTCCAAAAGCTTCCGCAAAAAATATCAATTACCACACAGCCCCATCTGAAAAAGAAATGAAAAAGCAGCTGGAGACAAAAGGTTATGTTGTAGAGACGAAAGCGGAATACGATAAAAAAATGAAAACTTCAAAAACAGCAGTAAAAAAACAAACAGCACCTGAGGATAACAAACCTTCGAAAACAGTTACCAGAGTAATCGTGAATGTTTCAGAGGGAATGACTAGTATCGATGTCGGAAACATGCTTGTAAAAGCTAATTTGGTTCCGAATGCATATAACTTCTCGACAGACATTGAGAAGAAGGGTCTGCAGAACAATCTGCGTCCGGGTGTATTTGTCGTAGATAGTGAAATGACCTACGATCAAATAATCACCACTATTTTTCAGTAGGATTTAAGTTTCTATATTGCCAGTATTGCAATAAAGGATACCACCTAAAAAGTGGTATCCTTTCATTTTTATTTGAAGATTGGAAAGTTCTCTTTTTTGAAGAAAATGAACAAGAAGGATGGCTAACAATCTTTTGACAGAAACGATAATGGGGGATTGAATTACTTGCAAACCCATTTGCGGTTTCTTTATTATGTTATGACCTTTCAGACCTTAGGACAAATTTCCGGACCATTTCTTCGGTAACGATTTTTCTTTCAGGTATTATCCGCAAATTTATTGCATTAATCTTAAGGCTTACTTCATTAATTTTATTTGTGGAAAAAGGTTTTCCTTGCCTGCACAGTGAAATTACTTCCTCGATATAACCTTCACGCTGTTGATCCATCAGTAAAAACTCACGAAATGCTTTATTTTGCTTTTCTGCATGCTGAATCAAATCTTTATGAACGCTCATTTTTTCACTCCCAAAATAGTTAAGGCATACTCCAATAATATCACGATTGTAATATAATTTATCTTATTTATAGAGAAATTCCGGACAAAAAAGTATAATTGAAATAAAATGGATAATTTTGGATATCGCAAATTCTCTAAAGCAAGGGAGTGAATAATGATATTTAGCCCTGTTTTTATCAGATCGCTTGTTTATGCAGGAATGCTATCTAACATCTTAGCCATTATCGTGTGTTTGGTTTTTAGAGAGTATAGCTTTATTACAGGAAAATCTTTTAGTTTAAGCATCTGGCTTGCTGTTTATATCGTACACAAGAAATTTTTTGGCACATGGTAACCCTGGACATGAGGATAATATCATTTCCGACATTATCCAATTTGATTTAGGGATAGCAACCATCTTATTTAAATATCTAATAATGTTGTTTAGGATTCAGAAAGAAATTATACTTAACTAAGAAAATCTTAAATATTTGACCGCTAAGTTAACAAATGGATGTTACAGCTGTTGTTTGGGGGACTGGTTAATGGTTACTGTAAAATCGGTGAAAATAGATGGAGAGAGAATCCACGTATTTAAAAGTGCCATTTATATTTTTGAATCCAGTTCAGGCTTTACGTTAGAAATGGATCTAATTGTAAGTGAAGTTGTCATTAAAAAGTATAAGATGGTGGAAAACCTCATTATTGAAGTAGAATTAGAAAATGGCAGAATCATAAATTCCATTATGCACGTAAAAATCTTGCCAGGCGGGCTGCCGCAGCTTAATTTATTTTGTGATTTGGATGACGTTGAAGAGTTTGCAGATATTGATCAGGTGAACGAAAATGATTCTTGGTTTCCCAATATTGAAGAAGGCATTACCTTATATGAAATAAGGAAAGTGGAAATGCCAGATGAGGAAATAGGATTGAAAATAAAACTTCCCATTGATCAGGTGGAATGGTTAAAAGCACAAAAAAAGGCGGCATTAAATGAAATGTTCAAAGAATTCATTTATGAATATTGGAAAAAACAAGAATTAAAATAACATTGTTTTTTGCACATAAAATTAAAAAAACGTTCACATCGTTTTCCTGCGGATTAGAGTAAAATGATTATGTTAAATATATCACATAGTCTATTTTGCATAAGGGAGAACATGTTATGGCGTTCAGCAAACCAGAAAAAATTATGGAAATCACAGTGGAAAATGGCATCAAAAAAACAAAATATGCTCCACTGCAAACGTTAATTTTAGGATTTGAGGCAGGAGCGTTTATCGCGTTGGGCTATTTGCTGTTCATCCGTGTGACGGCAACGCTGCCTGCTGATTTACAAGGACTTAGCAGCATAATAGGGGCATCTGTTTTCCCAATTGGACTTATATTGACACTGCTGGCAGGTGGCGAACTTTTAACTGGTAACATGATGGCAGTTCCCATGGCTAGGTTTGCAAAAAAAGTTTCGGTGAGACAAGTTGCATGGAATTGGTTACTTGTTACTTTGAGTAATTTTGTGGGTGCCATTTTTGTTGCTTACTTTTTCGGGCATCTGGTCGGATTGACGGAAACTGGCCCATTTTTAAGTCAAACAGTTACAGTTGCGCAGCATAAATTGGAGGCTCCATTCCTCCAGGCCTTTCTCTCCGGAATCGGCTGCAATTGGCTGGTAGCATCTGCCGTCTGGCTCTCCTACGGGGCAGAGGATGTGGCGGGCAAGATACTAGGAATTTGGTTTCCCACAATGACCTTCGTAGCTATTGGCTTTCAGCACGTAGTGGCAAACATGTTTGTCATTCCAGCGGCCATTTTTGCGGGGCATTTTACATGGGCAGAATATATGCATAATTTTGTTCCTGTTTTTTTAGGAAATGCCGTTGGCGGAACTGTATTCATGGCATTGGCTTATTTTCATGTCTATAAGAAGAAGTTTTCTTCTGTTAGTGGTAATCAGGGTGTTCAACCGATGGTTAAAAGTGGATCCAGATAATTTTACAAAGGAAAAAAGCTGCAGTCAAACTAGGGCTGCAGCATTTACTTTCATTGTTCAGAGCATCAATTATTTTCACCTTATCCATTCCACCTCCAGCCATTTGCGGACACTGTTAATTAACCAGATTTTCGTGCAATTCTCTAATTCTGAAATAGTTAAGATTTTTTCGCTGATTTTTCCCTCTTTTAGTAAACTTTCACGAAATGTGCCTGCTAACAAGCCGCTGTTTACAGGCGGTGTCCATAATTCACCATCTATTTCCAAAACAATGTTTCCATTCGTAAATTCCGTTAACTCCCCATCTTCGTTCCATAGGAGCACATCAAAAATATCTGCTGGTTTCATTGATTGAAAAAGGGAATAGATTTTTCGATTTGTTGTTTTATGATATAAAAAGGGATTATATTTCCCTAATGGTTTTTCGGCGAGCATCACCTTCAAATCAGCCCAAGGCTCGGAAATCGGATTTCCTTTAACAGTAATTCCTCCGTCCTTTGTTAAAAGGAGCCGGACCTTTAACAAAGCAGTTTGATGTTGCTTCGAAAATTCCTCTAATTCCTCTTTTATATTCATTAAATTACATTGAAATCCAAAATATTTGGCTGAATTATTAAGGCGATTGAGATGTTCATCTATAAGAAAATAGTGACCTTTTTCCAACAATAGGCTTTCTAGTAATTGGAACTCAGGGATGTCTGCCTCAAGGAAACTAGCTTTTGCAAGGATTTCCTGGTACTCACCCTTGGCAGTTGAATCCCAGGTTATTCCACCGCCTACACCATAAGTTGCTTGACCTGAGTAATGGTCAATGAATACTGTTCTGATCGGCACATTAAAAATCGCTTCCTTGTCAGGTGTAATAAAGCCAATCGCTCCACAATAGACTTCACGCGGTGCTGTTTCAAGGCCAGCAATGATGTTCATTGTGCTGATCTTTGGGGCACCTGTAATGGAGCCGCAAGGAAAAAGAGCTTTAAAAATATCCGCCAGCTTTGTTTCCTTTGAAACTTTAGCTGTTATGGTTGAGGTCATTTGATGGACAGTAGGGTATTGTTCTATTTCAAAGAGCTTAGGGACGGCAACAGAACCAGATGCAGCAATAATTCCCAGGTCATTACGAAGCAGGTCGACAATCATCAGATTTTCAGCACGATTTTTTTCGGATCGCAAAAGCCAGTTGGCATTTGCAGCATCCTCTGTAAATGTTAAGCCTCTCTTAGTAGTTCCTTTCATTGGCCGTGTGGTAATTACGTCACCCTTTAAGTGAAAAAACAATTCAGGTGAGGCAGATAAAATACTATGTTTACCAGTGTTGATATAGGCACAATATCTTGAAGCTTGCGCTCTTTTTAATTTTTCAAAAAAAGCAATGTCGTCACCTTGAAAATGGGAATTCAACCGAATAGTAAAGTTTGTCTGATAAGTATCACCACTTTCAATTGATTGCTTAATAGATAAAATTGATTGATTATACTCATCCATACTAACAGTTGGTTCCCAGTTAGTGTGAGTATACATGCCAGAGCTGTTAAGCGGCTGATTCAGCGGCTCCTGAAAAATTCCGAACCATAAAAGCGGCATACTGGCACCTTTTCTGACCTTATAAGCTTGATCGAATGCCGGGGCACTTTCGTACGATAAAAATCCTGCAGCATAAGAACCATGGTCAACAGCATCCTGGACCAGCTGAAGGCAGGGCAGTACGTCCTCGATTGAATGTGCCGCGATAATCCTGGCTGGATTCAGAAAGGTGAGCGGTATAATGTTGCCGTTTGCATCTGCAAATTCAAAAGATAAGAGAGGTAGTTGATCCATTATTGGTTATCATCCTTATTTTCTTTATAAAAAAAATTCTCTAACATTTGCATTCCATTTTTGGTCATGATGGATTCCGGATGGAATTGAACGCCTTCTACTTTATGCTGTTTATGGCGAATCCCCATAATTTCTCCATCCTTACTTTTTGCACTAATTTCCATGCAAGAGGGGAGTGAAGATTCATCGACGATTAATGAGTGATATCTTGTTACCTGTAAAGGCGTTGCAATATCGTGAAAGACACCCGTTTGGTCATGATTTATCATGGATATTTTTCCATGCATCGGTTGCAAAGCATTTTTCACTGTACCTCCGAAGGCTTGGGCAATAATTTGATGACCAAGGCAGACACCTAAAATGGGAATTTCCTGATAAAACCTTTTTACGATATCCAAGCAAAGGCCGGCTGTGTCTGGGTTTCCGGGTCCAGGGGAAATAAGAATATGATCCGGCTTCATGTCATTAATATTCTCCAGCGACAGCTGGTCATTGCGAATCACCATAACCTCTTCTCCAATTTCTCGGATGTATTGAACTAAATTGAAGGTAAATGAGTCGTAGTTGTCAATTACTAATATCATTATTTATCCTGGCTCCATTTCGCCTATATAGTATGATGTTAAAGGTTATGTTAAAAAGGATATTTAAACTTTTTAAAATTCTATTATAAAAGACTTAGATGAGATAGCCAATCTTATTTTCAAAGGCTAAAGAAAGAATAATAAAAACCCCAGATTACGGAAAGTACTCTTGTAATCTGGAGTTTATTTTTTTAAGGCGTTACAACCGTAACTGTATTTGTTGGCTGTGAGTTTTCCGTCATCGTTGGATACCCGACAGTTGGGGCTGTATATGTTTGCGTATATCCCGTAGTATTTGAGGCTAAAACTCTGTAATAATAGGTTTTTTTCTTACCGGCAGACTTATCAATATACGTTACAGTCCCTGAATTTCCTTGACTTCCAGTAACCGTACCTACATTTGTCCAAGGACCATTGGCTGAATCGGCCCGTTGAATTAAGAAACCAGTTTCATTCAGTGCTTTGTCCTGCCAGGTTAACGTCACTCCGGTTTTTCCAGCCAAACCAGTTAGGTTGCTTGGTGCTTTGGGAGCAACTGTTACCACCATTGAGCGCATCATAATATTTTCTTCATGGCCCAGGAGGTGGCAGTGCCACACGTATTCCCACCCGAAATTCACCATTCGGTTGGTTACATTGGCAGGTTGATTGGTTGGGTCTACATTCCTGAATCCCATGGTCGAACCAAGCGGCATAGTAGGGTCAAGCGGCCGTATACTGTTAGGAAGATCAAATGGAACATTCGGAATAATCGGCCTCATTGCGACTATTACATCCTCCAGCGGATTCATCCGTATGGTATCTTTCCAGCCCAGCTCATTTGGATCTGGTGCCTTTATCATTCCATCCCAACCAACGCGGTTAATTAATTGGACATCAAACATATGCCAGTGCATGGCATGTGTGTCAACACCATTGTGGGTGATTTTCCATATTTGTGTCCCATCTGCCATCGTTCCTAATGGGACAGCTGCATCCGAGTTTTTAAAAATTTCTGTTGGCGGATCCATATCGGTATATGGAATGGATGTTTGAACAGTCGCACTAGTATGCGGTACTTCAACACCCAGCATGGCATTCATTCTTCCGTAATCAGGATCAAAATCCTCAATAATTGATTTTGGCTGCATGTCCATTGTTAATCCTTGCGCTTCAGCGGTTGCACCAGTACCTCCACCGCCCGCAATGCTGACGGTTGGTGCTGAACCATAGCCATCTCCAGCACTTACCAGTTGGATACTTGCAACAGCTGCAGGTGCCAAAACTGCTGTTGCTAAAGCCCCGGTTCCACCGGCGCCTGAAAGGGTAACTGTTGGTGCCGAAGTGTAACCAGAACCTCCTTTGGTAACTGCTATTTTACCCAATGAAGCAGGGACAAATCGCACAGTCGCAGCTGCACCGCTGCCGCCGCCTCCGCTAAATGAAATAGTCGGGGCAAAAGTATAGCCTGAGCCAGGATTTACAATAGTAACAGCTGTGACCCGGCCATTTTTAACGGTAGCAGTTGCAGTGGCACCAGTACCTCCGCCGCCCGTGATGTCCACTTTTGGCGGTGAAGTATATTTACTTCCGCCATTTGTAATCGTAATACCTGCAATTGATGTTGGTGCAAGATATGCGTCGGCTGCTGCACCAGTACCGCCGCCGCCCGATAAGGAAACAGCCGGGACATTTGTATACCCGGAGCCATTGTTCGTCAGGCTGATGGAATCAACTGCTCTTGGCGCTAAAGCTGCTTTAGCAGTGGCACCAGTACCGCCGCCGCCTGATATTGTTACAACAGGTTCAGAAGTATAGCCTAATCCGCCGTTTGTTAATTTAAGGGCAGTTAACGGACCATTAAAGAAAGTCATCGAAGTATCAAAAATTCTCGCATAGCCATCAGCAGGGTAGGTGGTGCCAAAGGCATTGTTATATCCTGCTTGAGGGACAAGCGGTTTATGCTGATATTGGGCATAGGCTTGAGGTAATTTTGTTTTCAACGTCTCTACATCGAACGTATTGCCCTGGCCCAAAGTAGATGAAACCTGGAATTGCATGATGGTTCTAGTGTTTGGACCATAGCCGGGTAAGGTGGATGGTGCACCGCCGGTCGAGGTTTGATCAGGGTCTCCTGTATAGTAATCGTAGCGGGAGTCAAACGCCGGAACAGGGGCTGGAGCATCATTGTAAAGAATGAGCTTAGCTCCGTCAGGAACACCTGAAAAATCAACAATGACATCCGCCCGTTCGGCAGGTCCAAGGAAAAGCGTTTTATTTGTTACATTTAGGACGGTCATGCTTCGACGGTCATAATCGTAACCTACAGGTGTATTTGGAAGGACAACTGGATTTGGTATGAAGCCGCTTTCCGTTCCAATTTGGATCATGCTCGGCCCCGACACAGCAGGATCCGGTACCCCGCCGTCCCGGCCATCTGTTGGCCATGTGCTGGGAAGACCTGATTTTGGAACAGCAGGAACCATGTTTACCTCTCCGGCATTTGGATTATTTAATGTTCCATCATCATTCCACATCTGATCATTCGACTTTGCAAAATAAAGCTGTAAATTCAAGAAACGGTCATTGCTCGCATTTAAGATTCTAAAGCGATAGGCTTTTTTTCCAACCTTGAGGAAAGGGTAGGCTGTCCCGTTTACTACTGGAGTATCCATGAATCCTTCCGGAGCAATGGAAACATTTGGAACGCCTGGAATAACAGGCGGCTCCCATGGAGCCTTTACAGGGTCATAATACGGATTGGTAACTGGACCATTTGTAATCCCCGTGAAAGGCGGCCAGAACCACGGGCCATAATCCCACCTCCCCATGGCGTTTTCTCCTTCAATATCATATGGGTTTTGGTTGGGCATATAAACATGCGGGAACCATAAGTTTCCTTCTCCGCCCCATTTGGCTTTATCCCATGTTGGATCTTCTGCAGCTAATTGGGCATCATTTGGAACAAAGGTTTTATCCTGGATAATAAGCGGCAGTTGTTCAGCTGGAATGACTCCGGCATCAACTAAAGCTTTTTCAGCTGAATCCTCAAGGATGTATCCTGCTGATTCACCAGCATATACATTTAATCTGGTAATTCCGTATGAATGGTCATGGTAAAACATCAATCTTGCACTTTGTTGATTAGTGTAATAAAAGGTTTGCGACCCTGGTTCTGGAGTTCCCATATCCGGCACATTTTGTACACTTACTCCTTGTGGATACGGCGTTTTTTCTCCTGCAGGAGTTATCCATTGATGCTGTGTTCCATCACTAATCCACGGAGTATTTCCCCCGTGAAGGTGCAGGGTTGCTCTGTTCTGGGTATAATTCACCGAGGTGCCTGTCGGGACATTCAAGCCAAGAGGCCCAAGGCCTGCCCCCATAACAGTAGTATCAACTGGCAGAAATAGATCCCCATCTGAACCTGTTGGAAGTTTATTAATAAACTTCACTCTCACAGGCCTGTCCTTTTGAGCAATAATCATTGGTCCGAGATAACTAAATTTAGTTATGTTTGTATCAGAGGTATTGACTTGCCTGTAACCTCTAAGTGTTGTAGGAGGTAAATCTTTATGCAGCTTTTCCGTATACTGTCCGAGTTCAATGACATAATAATCCGAACCTGGATAGGTAGTTGTATCTGGAACAGCAACTGGAATATACTGACCAAGATCGTTAGCATTGTCAACGCCCAAGCCGGGAAGGGAATCTACGAATTTGCGGATTCCACCTGTCCTTACATAACCGCTTCCACCGTTGGTTATAAAAATATTTGTAACAACTCCGTTTGCAACTGTCGCTTCAGCAGTTGCGCCAGTCCCGGTTCCTCCAGAAATTTCTACCGCAGGCGGGGTTGTATAATCCGAACCGCTGTCCACAATCGTAATTTCTGAAATTGCCCCATTTGCAACTGTTGCAGTGGCAGCAGCACCCGTGCCATTACCGGTTATCGTTACAGTAGGTCCATCTCCCGGCAGCTGGCTGTTCGCGTAGTTAGGGATATTTCCAAAGTAATCAGGGGTTGCCCCAGGTGTAAGTACTCCTGCTGCCGCCTGGGTTTTCCCTTCCATTTTTACGGCTAATCTTTCAGCGGCGGCCTTCCTGTCTGCGGCTGTAACTTGATTTTTGATTTTGTTCTTCACTACAGTACTATCTTTGGTCTTGGATGGGGGTTGATTTTGTCCCTTTGCATTGATATTTTGTCCACTTGCCTGCAGCATCATCAGTAAACACAAAATGATAGAAAACAAGATTTTCAACCGTTTTTGCATAAGCAAAAACCTCCCTAGGAAAATTAGTGCAAAATCCAATATCGAGAAAACCTATAGCCCTTCCCCCTTTTTCGTCAAAGTTTGGCACTGACCATCCTACAATTTCACTATAATGATAACTTAATAAAGAACAATAAAAAATAAAATGTTCTCGATAAGAAACGACTGGATTCGTAAAAAAGCCGTTGAGCTATAGTAGTTTTTTGTTGAAAAATGATATTTTGAAAAATTATATTAGCACAATGAAAATGAGGAAAAATGCAATAGAGTGTCATCATGTTTTTATTATTGGCGCCAGCATCATCCGAAATTGCAGAAAAATGCTGAGCAGCCAGAAAGCTTGTAAATGAAATTAAAAAAGCCGTTTTCTTTTTTTGGAAAACGGCTTTTGAAATGGGCATTATTTTGCGTAAAAGTTTTCTGTATAGTAGGGCTGTGAATCGGTATTAAAGGCGACTCCCACTCCTAAATATTGATAATCCCTTTGCAATATATTTTTACGATGTCCTAATGAATTCATCAGTCCTTCATGGGCGAAAATACTGCTAAACTGCCCGTAGGCCAGGTTTTCTCCTGCCATTTGAAATATCACATCATCCTCTTTCATACGATCAAACGGTGATTGTCCTTCAAGATTGGTGTGGTCAAAATACTGATTCTCCGCCATGTCTGTACTGTGTTTCCGTGCAGTATCTCTTACATGTTGGTCCCACGTAAGGGCCGAAAGTTGATGCTTGAGCCTGGAGGCATTCGTCAAATCGAATAGCTGATATTCAAATCCTTCCTCCAAGGCTGGACTTGCTTTTGTGTAGAATGCTGTTTTCTTTTGCTCGATGTCTTTTCTGACTAACAGTAGGGCTGCAACTTTGTTGTCTTCATATTTATCATAAAAAATCGTGACATAAACTCCATCCAAAAGATACACATCATAATCGCTTTTTTCTTGTATTTGATAAATCATGAGGCCTTTCTGTATTTGGGTTAGAGGTTCTCCTAAAGTTTTACGAACATTTTGTTTCGCGGTTCCCAATTTGATCTCTTTTGCAGAAGAAATGACATCCTGGTTAGTATAAAGGCCGGACACTTTATTATTTTGATCATACATCACCATAAAAAAATTATGATAATTTTCATGGTAGGTGTACCAATTTACCCCATATTCATTCAGGGATGAACGCTGCGCTTTCCCTACATGATGTTCAATGACTTCTTTAGTATCGCCAATTTCAACATTGTGAATGGAGAAGGGCTGCTCAGTGGGGATGTTCAGATCCAATTTCTTAGGTTTTGTTTTTTGTGGGGTCTGCGGCAATTCGTCTAAACTAATGTTAAGCTGCTGCAATATTTGTTGCAGATTTTCATATACAGTCCTTATTTCTTCTGGGTATTCTTTAAAGGCATTTATTTGAGAACGAAATTGATAGAGAGTATTTTTATTATCAGTATTTGCTAACTGTTTTTCAATTGCAGGTAATGATACCGCAGATAAAAATAAAAAAAAGATGAGCATCAGAAAACGAAACATAATTTTACCTCCATTTCTATTCGAATTTTAGCCAATCTTGTTCAAATATATAAGTAATATGCTTAGAGTGAATATTAAGGGAGTATAAAAAAGGGAAAAATGGGGATAGGGAATAGAAAAATAAAGGGACCAATGGAAAAGTTCACCAGAATAAGTTAGCATGTAATTATGGATGAAACTTGTGTTTTTACAAATGAAAGGGATGAACAGGATGAACTATAATTTTGATGAAATTGTCAATCGCAGGGGAACTTATTCTGTAAAATGGGATGGAGCAGACTTCATTAAAAAGAAGGGTCTTACGACAAGATATGATGAAGAGACAATTCCTTTGTTTACAGCAGATATGGATTTGCCGGTGCCCGAGCCATTAATTGATGCTTTACATAAAACCGTTGATCATCGGATTTTTGGTTATTCTGTCTTCCCTCCTGAGTATTTTGAAGCCATTCAGCAATGGTTTAAAAGGCGGCATGATTGGGACATCAAAAAAGAGGAAATCATCTATATCCCGGGAACAGTCCATGCTTTGAATGTTGCGGTCAAGGCCTTTACCGAACCGGGCGATGGCATCATCATTCAGCGCCCTGTATATCCTCCATTTACATCTGCAATTGAAGGGAATGGCAGAATCGTAAAAAATAATGCACTTCAATGTGATGATGAAGGCTATTATCATATCGATTTTGAAGATTTTGAGGCCAAGGCAAAAGTTGAAAATACGAAAATGTTTATATTGTGCAATCCGCAAAATCCAACAGGAAGAGTTTTTAATAGGGGTGAACTAAGGAAATTAGCCGATATCTGTGCAAAAAATAATGTCCTAATTGTTGCAGATGAAATTCATGGAGATTTAATCCGCCGAAATCAAACCTTTATCCCGATTGCACAAGCAGCAGAAAGCAGCGATCACATCATTACATTTACTGCCATCAATAAAACTTTTAATACAGCGGGGCTGCATTGTACAAATGTCATCATTTCCAATCTGAAGCGGAGAGTAACCTATAATCGTGCGATGGGCATGCATATGCCGTCCCCATTTACCGTCTCTGCTCTTATTGCCGTCTACAACGAAGGAGGAGATTGGCTGGAGCAGTTAAAGGATTATATCGATGGTACAATAGACTGGACGGTAAAGTTTTTGGCTGAAAAAATGCCAAAGGTGAAGGTGAGAAGGCCTGAAGGAACCTATATCATGTGGATGGATTTTAGCAGCTATGGCCTCACGCCAGATGAAGTCCATGACCGGATATATAACAAAGCAAATGTGATCCTCGAGGACGGGAAAATGTTTGGGGAAGAAGGTTTGCCATACCAAAGAATTTGTCTTCCGTCTCCGAGACCGATTATTATGGAAGCTTTTGAACGTATTGCCAGGGAATTTGAAGATGTAAACTAGATTAAAACAGCCGTCGTTTGATGGCTGTTTTTATATGAAAAAATTCCCTATTACACTTCATTTAAACTATAATAAAAGATAAGCATATACATATTTTCTCGTATTAATTCTATATTTCAAGGGTGATTTTTTATGAAAAAAACTGCGACCGTTTTGGTAACAGGCGGGACAGGCTATGTAGCTTCCTGGCTTGTAAAAGATTTATTGGAACAAGGGCACCATGTGAGGACGACCGTCCGGAATAAACAAAAAACGGACAAATATCAGCATCTGCTGGATATTGAAAAAGGGCTGCCAGGCAAGCTTACTGTTTATGAGGCAGACCTGCTGAAAGAAGGCAGTTTTGATGAAGCTGTCCATGGCTGTGAGTTTGTTTTTCACACCGCATCGCCGTTCATTATTTATCGAGTGCAAGATGCATATCAAAGTTTGGTTCAGCCTGCCATTGAAGGAACGCGAAATGTGCTCCATTCTGTCAATAAAGCAGATACGGTAAAACGCGTGATTTTAACAAGCAGTATTGTTGCCATTTATGGGGACAATGAGGATATGAAAGGGAAAAGTGCGTTTACCGAGGAGGACTGGAATACAACAAGTTCTTTAGAGCATCAGCCATACAGCTATTCTAAAACTCTGGCAGAACAGGAAGCATGGGAAATAGCAAATGCTCAGAACCGCTGGGATTTGGTCACGATTAATCCAGGATTAATCCTCGGTCCTTCTTTGGCAAAACGTACCGACTCAACCAGTATTACCACGATACTATCCTTTTTACAGGGCGAATATAAAATGGGGGTGCCTGATCTCGAAAATGGATTAGTGGATGTACGAGATGTTGCCAAAGCCCACCGCCTTGCTGCGTTTACTACAGAAGCTCAGGGCAGATATATCATTACAAGCGTGGAAGCCAAGCTTCTGGATATGGCCCGAATAATTGAGAATAATTTTCCGAAAAAGTACCCTCTGCCCAAACGTGTGGCATCAAAAATTTTGATATGGTTAATTGCTCCATCAGTTGGAGTAACAAGAAAGTTTATCAGAAAAAATGTCGGCTATCCTCTTAAATTTAACAATCGTAAGAGTAAGATGGAATTAGGGATGTCCTATCGTGCCTTAGAAACGACATTAGTTGATCAAGTGAACCAGCTTGAAGAGGATCATGTGATATAAAGATTTTAAAATTTTTAAAGAATATTGTGGAGCACACTGGAAACAGTGTGCTCTCTTCTTGATGTTTAAGTAGGGGTAATATCTCTGTTGACTGAATATTTAGAATGTTGTAAAGTTGTGGTAATACCACTAAATTTACATGTAATACCAAACTTGTGGAGGTACTCAAGGTTGAAAGAGAAGGAACGATCCTCGGATAAAATTGAAAGGAACCTTGCAAATGCCATTATGGCGGGTGAGTATCCTATTGGGAGTTCACTCCCAGCTGAAAGAGAGCTTGCCAAAAAATTTGGAGTCGGGCGTCCGACTGTACGCGAAGCCCTTCAGAGACTAAGGGGGGATGGCTGGATTACCGGCAGGCAGGGACAATCAGCTATAGTGTGTGATTATTGGCGTGACGGGAACGTGACTACACTTGTAAATATTGTAAAACACCATGATACTGTCACAGACGATATTATTATTCACTTATTAGAATTAAGGAAAGCGCTGACGCCAGTCTATATTCGAGATGCGATTGAACAAAATCGGCCAAAGGTAATTGCACTGCTTGCAAATTTGGAGGAGTTGCAGGATGGTGCAGACTGCTACGCTTCCTTTGATTGGGATTTACAAAAAAGCTTAGCGGGTCTTGCAAAGAATCCCATTTATCTCTTAATCTTAAATAGTTTTAATTCATTTTATCTAAACCTGGCAAAGAGATATTTTTCCGTGGTCCAGAATAGGAAATTATCGTTGCAATATTATCGTCGCTTATTAAAAGCGGCCTTAAATGGCGATTCATTTGAAGCAGAAAGAATTGTTCAGGAGACGATGCAGGAGAGTCTGGTGCTTTGGAGAGCCCGGGAAAATCATTAATAGGAGGGTTTTTTAGTGAATGGGAAATTAATTAAGGAATTTCTGTTTTTTCCCGATATTTTGATTATGAGTCTTATTTTCCTAATCAGCTTTAGTTTCATGGTTCCACACATGACATCTATTGTTGCTTGGGTTGCTTTTATCCTTGGTATGGCTGGGTATACGGCAGTTGAGTACACAACCCACAGATTTCTTTTTCATATAAAAACGCCTAAGAATGCCTTCCTATTGAAAGCTATTAAGCGGCTTCACTATGATCACCACTCAGATCCAAATAATCTGCATCTGTTATTTTTGCCTGTTTGGTACAGCATGCCCAACATTCTCATAGTGGCAGGGATTTTATACCTTATTACAGGAAGTCTTATCATTACGAATGCTGCTATTACAGGTGTGATTCTATTTTTACTATATTATGAGTGGGTCCATTATATCGCCCATCGCCCCTTTCAGCCGCTAACACCTTGGGGACGCTGGATAAAAAAAGTGCATTTATGGCACCATTTTAAAAATGAGAACTACTGGTATGGTGTAACAAACCCGGTTTACGATGTGCTATTAGGTACGTTTAAAGACCAAAAGGAAGTGGAAACAAGCAAAACAGCGAAAAATTTGGAGAAACGTGGTGAACAAAATATCCATTTATAATAGGATTAACTCTTCTGTCCTTAATTGTACGGAAGAGTTTTTTTGTTTTCCAAAGGGAAATGAAAAGAAAACATTGAATATAATTGATATTGAATCTAATTAAAGGTGGATTAAAAATGACTGTTTTTCCAAAACCGGCATCAACTGTTGTTTTAATGGATGATTTGTCAAGAGTTTATTTGACAAAAAGACCCGTGACGATGAAATTTATGGGCGGATTTTATGTATTCCCCGGTGGAGCGGTGGAAAAAGGGGATCATGAGATAGAAACAGGTTGTTTTAAAGGTAAGTGCTGCAATGAATCTGTAGAGCTTTCTTATTATGTTGCGGCTGCAAGAGAATTATTTGAAGAAGCCGGTATTTTGCTTTGTGGCGCAGCTGATGGGGTTCCTGTTCAATTGAAAGAGGATATTGCTGCGAAATACCGAAGCCTTCTTATGGAAGGGAAAATTACTTTTTTACATATGTTAATAAATGAAGGTCTTTACCTTTATTTAGAAAGCTTAAACTATTTTGGTCAAATTATCACACCAAAAATGAGTCCGATTCGCTTTGATACCCGTTTTTTTCTTGCCAGGCTTCCAGCAGGGCAACAACCTAAACCGGATTCAAAGGAAGTTGCCGATGCTTGCTGGATGTCTCCTTACGATGCGCTGGCAGCCTATGAAAATGGAAAAATCTCATTGGCACCGCCGACCATTCATACGCTTAAGACAATCATCGAATATTTAAAAGGCCGGCCTTTAAATATGCCTGAATTTAAATTGAGTGATTATCGGTTGAGTTTTTAAAATCATAATAAAATGGACGGCCGATTCATTAAAAACGGCTGTCCATTTTTCTTCATTATTGTGAAATAAGTATTTTTATAACACAAAATAAAAGTAGGTAAAAACTTAATTCCAACTTGACTTATAGGAATAGTGAAATTATGATTATAGTAATCAATTTTTTGACTGAATAGTTGGAATGATTGAATATATTCCTTTCACGTTCTTATTCCTTTGTGGGGTGATCTTATGCAACTTCAAGGTTTAAACAGTCCTTTTAATCACAAACAGGCAGAGCTCCTTAACCTCATTCTGCCAACATTGACTGAGCCGCAAAAGGTCTGGCTCAGCGGTTATCTGGCTGCATCTTCATCAACTTTCGTTTTAGGTGCTTTACAAGATCAAATTGCAGGCATTTCTACTCAAGCAGTTTCTAAAGAAGTAACGATACTTTACGGGTCACAGACTGGTAACGCACAGGGGCTTGCGAAAAAGGCAGGAAAAACACTCGAAGGGAACGGTTTTCAGGTAACCACTTCGTCCATGAGTGATTTTAAACTAAATAATTTAAAGAAAGTGCAAAACCTCCTAATCATTGCCAGCACGCACGGGGAGGGAGATCCTCCGGATAATGCGCTCTCATTTCACGAGTTTCTTCATAGTAAACGCGCACCAAAACTGGATGAACTGCTTTTTTCTGTCCTGGCGTTGGGAGACAGTTCGTATGAATTTTTCTGCCAGACTGGAAAAGATTTTGATTCCCGGCTGGAGGAGCTCGGCGGAACCCGTCTATATCCTCGCTTTGATTGTGACGTGGATTACGATGAACCGGCTTCTGAGTGGCTTGAAGGAGTCCTTGGCAGCTTGAGTGAGACCCAGGGAGAAAATACCTCTCCTATTCTTTCGGATGTTCCCCAAGCTGCCGCTTCTGCATACTCAAGAACGAATCCGTTTCGGGCGGAAGTACTTGAGAATATCAATTTGAACGGTCGCGGCTCGAATAAAGAAACATGTCATCTTGAATTATCATTAGAAGGGTCCGGTCTTATATTTGAACCTGGAGATGCCCTTGGAATTTATCCGGAAAACGACCCAGGACTTGTTGAGCAGCTCTTAGCAGAACTGAAGTGGAATCCAGAAGAAAAGGTGACAGTGAATAAGCAGGGAGGGGTTCTGACTTTAAAAGAAGCACTCTATACTAATTATGAGATTACAGTTTTGACAAAACCGCTGCTAGATAAGGCGAGACAGCTTTCAGCGAATGAGGAACTTCATCAGCTTTTGGAGCCTGGCAATGAGGAAAATGTTAAGGATTATATCGCTGGAAGAGATTTGCTTGATTTGATTCGTGATTATGGTCCATGGGGTGATACTGCCCAGGAGTTTGTTTCGGTTCTCCGCAAAATACCGGCACGCCTATATTCGATCGCGAGCAGCCTAAAAGCTAATCCTGATGAGGTGCATTTGACTATTGGCGCGGTCCGCTATGATGCACATGGACGTGAACGAAAGGGTGTCTGCTCGATTTTTGCAGCGGAACGGCTTCAGCAAGGGGGCACGATTCCAATATTCATTCAGCATAATGAGAACTTTAAACTGCCAAAAAATCAGGAAACACCGATTATTATGGTGGGACCAGGTACAGGTGTGGCACCGTTCCGTTCATTTATGCAGGAACGGGAAGAATCAGGTGTAAATGAAAAATCATGGATGTTCTTTGGTGACCAGCATTTCGTGACCGATTTCCTTTACCAGACTGAATGGCAAAAATGGCTGAAGAACGGTGTATTGACGAATATGGATATCGCTTTTTCGCGTGATACGGCTGAGAAAGTGTATGTGCAGCACCGTATGCTTGAACATAGCAGGGAATTATTTGCCTGGCTTGAGGAAGGAGCAGCGGTTTACGTTTGCGGGGATGAAAAACACATGGCACATGATGTTCACAACACTCTTATTGAAATTATTGAAAAAGAAGGCGAAATGAGCCGTGAAAAAGCCGGGGAATACCTCGCAAATATGCAGCAGCAAAAACGTTATCAGCGTGATGTATATTGATTTTTCGAAGAAAGGAGTCTCACAACATGGCAAATCATATTTTAAAAGCGCCGGATGGGCCGCCGAGTGATGTGGAGCACATTAAAAAAGAAAGTGATTATTTGCGCGGTTCTTTGATGGAAGTGATGCAGGACCGGATCAGTGCTGGAATCCCTGAAGATGATAACCGGCTGATGAAACATCACGGCAGCTACCTCCAGGATGACAGGGATCTTCGCAATGAAAGGCAAAAGCAAAGATTAGAGCCCGCCTATCAATTTATGCTTCGTGTCAGGGCGCCCGGCGGGGTAGTGACGCCGGTACAGTGGCTTGTCCTCGATGAGCTTGCAGATAAAAATGCCAACGGTACCATTAAATTAACCACACGCCAGTCGTTTCAAATGCATGGCATATTAAAATGGAATATGAAGGAAACCATACAGGAAATCCATAAATCTTTATTGACCACATTGGCTGCATGCGGTGATGTAAACCGGAATGTGATGTGCAATCCGAATCCATTTCAATCGGAAATCCACGCCGAAGTCTATGAATGGGCGAAGTATTTGAGCGATTATTTATTGCCTCGCTCAAGAGCCTATCATGAAATTTGGCTGGATGAAGAAAGGGTGGCCGGCACACCGGAAGCAGATGTGGAACCAATGTACGGCCCGCTTTATTTGCCGCGAAAATTTAAGATTGGGATTGCGGTTCCGCCCTCTAACGATATTGATGTCTTTTCACAGGACCTCGGTTTTATTGCGATTGTAGAGGATGGAAAACTGATCGGGTTTAATGTGGCCTTTGGCGGCGGCATGGGGATGACACACGGTGATAAAGCAACATACCCTCAGCTTGCCAAAGTCATCGGCTTCTGTACACCAGACAAAATAGTGGAATTGGCGGAGCAAACGATTACGATTCAGCGTGATTATGGCAATAGGTCAGTGAGGAAAAATGCCCGCTTTAAATACACAGTGGACCGCCTCGGGCTTGAAACCGTCAAGGAAGAGCTGGAAAAACGCCTTGGCTGGAGTTTGGAATTGGCGAAGCCTTATCAGTTTGACCATAACGGCGACCGTTATGGCTGGGTGAAAGGTGTTGGCGGAAAATGGCATTATACACTATTTGTCCAAAATGGCCGTGTTGCTGATTTTACGGATTATAAATTAAAGACCGGCTTACAGGAAATTGCTAAAATCCATATAGGTGATTTCCGTTTGACCGCCAATCAAAATCTTGTCATTGCCAATGTTTCCAGCGTGAAAAAGAATGAGATTAATGAATTGATGGAGAAGTATGGTTTGTCAGACGGCAAACACCATACTGCTCTAAGACGAAGTTCCATGGCTTGTGTTGCGCTGCCAACATGCGGCCTGGCTATGGCAGAATCTGAACGTTATTTGCCAGGGCTAATCGATAAAATGGAAGAGATTGTTGATGAAGCAGGTCTTCGATATCAGGAAATCACCATTCGTATGACCGGGTGCCCAAACGGCTGTGCCCGCCCGGCTCTCGCTGAAATTGCTTTTATCGGGAAAGCGGTCGGTAAATATAACATGTATCTTGGTGCCGCTCATGACGGCAGCCGTCTTAATAAAATGTATAGGGAAAATATTGGAGAGGCAGAAATTCTAATTGAATCGCGGGAACTTTTAACCCGATATGCAAAAGAACGGGTGGAAGGCGAGCACTTCGGAGACTTTGTCATCCGTGCAGGTATCATTCAAGCAACAACAGATGGCATTAATTTTCACGAATAAGTTCTACAGGAAAAAACACCTTAAATGGCGGGAGAATTCCCCATTTAAGGTGTTTTCTTTTTAATTCTCCTCTAGGTCTTCTGCTTGGGTAAAAAACTCCGCTACAAGTTGTTCTAGTTTTTCAAGTTCCGCTTTTTCAAAAACCGCCTGGCCAGTTTTGATGGACATGAGGGCACTTTCTACCAGGAATTTACGCGGCTTTTTGATATCCAGCAACTCATCCTTGATAAATTCCAGCAGCTCGAGGTATTTCTCTTGTTCCGGGTTGTGATGAAGTGCTTTTTTTAATGTTGAAATAATTTGATAAACATTTTGCTTGAAAGATTCGGTGTTTTGATTTTTGGCAGGAAGCCACTGCTGTAGATAGTCAGGGTGTATTAATTGATCCCTGGAATCTGAGACTTCCTCAACCATCTTCATTATTCGGTCTACACTATATCTGACGATTTGATTTGTAGTGAGATTTGAGCCATAAGCCATTCCAGAATACTTGATATTATTTCGCAGCATCCCAATAAACATGATGCAGCAATCTAATAAATACGGCTGTTTGCTATCCCCAAAAATGTCAATAAAGCGCTGATAAATCCAGCCAATGTTATTTATCTGAACTTTTTCAATGTATTGCTTTAAGTCTGCATCATTTGAAACAATTACTTCTTCAAAAAGAGCAATCAGTTTATTCACCCGGTTTGTATGTGTTTGTAGTTCGATTTGTTTGATAAAGATGTCAATGTTCGAGGAACTTTGTCCAATTAACAGTTGATCCCTTTCATGATTTAACTGCCTGTAAATTGTTTTAAACAATGCAATTAATAATTCGCTCTTAGATGAAAAATAATTATAAAATGTTCCTTTCGAAATCCCGCTCGCATCCAAAATATCTTGAATAGATGTGGCCTGGAAACCTTTTTCTATAAATAATTGGTGGGCTATTTTTATTACATGCTGTTTTCTGTCGTTCATAATTATCACCTATCATTTTTTTAGACTGGCATTATAATTTTATAGTAACTTATTTTTCGAATGGTATCAAATCCATTAATTAGCACGATATTTTTTTGTTGCAAAAAATGTACTGAAGGTATAAGATAAGGTCTATGGAATTGTAGTATAAAATATTGAACAATGCGTCTAAAGGGGGAACAACAATGGATCAATCCATTAAAAAAAACGGTCATCCGCCGTATGGGATTATTGCGGTGCTGATGATCGGTGCATTTATTGCTTTTTTAAATAATACGCTGTTAAATATTGCGCTGCCTTCAATCATGAAGGATTTGGATATCGAAGCATCAACGGTTCAGTGGCTGTCAACAGGCTTTATGCTGGTTAACGGGATATTGATTCCGACCACTGCTTTTCTAATTCAAAAATATTCTGTCCGCCAGCTTTTCTTGGCTGCAATGGGGTTATTTACGATCGGCACCATTATTGCAGGTACTGCCCATGTATTTCCGATTTTATTATCAGGGCGGATGCTTCAGGCCTCAGGTTCTGCGATATTAATGCCATTGCTAATGAATGTCATGCTCATAAGCTTTCCAGTGGAAAAGCGGGGAACAGCAATGGGTGTTTTCGGTTTAATTTTAATGTTTGCTCCAGCGATTGGACCGACTTTATCAGGCTGGATAATTGAACATTATGATTGGAGAATGCTGTTCCACTTTATTACGCCAATTGCGATTATCGTTGTGTTGATTGGCTTTTTCTTATTAAAAGATAAGAAAGAGAAAGTCAGTATGCGCCTTGACTTCCTGTCACTTTTATTATCAAGTGTTGGTTTTGGGGGAATTTTGTATGGATTTAGTTCAGCCGGGCGGAAAGGATGGGACGATCCAGAGGTCTATGGAACCATTGTTATTGGGGTTATTTTTTTAACGGCATTTATTATTCGTCAAATCATTCAGGAAAATCCAATGTTGAACTTCAAGGTTTATACACACCCAATGTTTGCCCTATCATCTGCTATTACGATGGTCGTTAATATGGCAATGTTCTCAGGGATGATTCTTCTTCCGATTTATGTGCAGAATCTTCGGGGTATTTCTCCGATGGATGCTGGATTATTGCTGCTGCCCGGAGCCGTTTTAATGGCCGTTTTGTCACCTGTTAACGGAAAACTGTTTGATATAATCGGCGGTCGAATTTTGGCAGTAATTGGCTTAGCGATTATGACAATAACAACTTATTATTTTAGTAAATTAACGCTTCATACCACTTATTTTCATTTAATCATGTTGTACTCGGTCCGCTCATTGGGTATGTCAATGGTCATGATGCCAATTTCGACTAATGGGTTAAATCAATTACCTAAACATTTATATCCGCATGGTACTGCCATGAATAACACCATGAACCAAGTAGCTGGTGCGATTGGTACAGCATTGATGGTGACAATCATGACCAATCGCACGAAATCACATGCGGAAGAGCTCGGGAAAGCTGCAATGGCAAAACTGAAGCTGCACCCAGAGGCAGCTGCAGGAGTAAACCCAGCGGAATTGAAACAGCACATTATCACGGAGGCAACACTTAACGGAATTAACCATGCATTCCTAATCGCAACATTCTTAACATGTGTTGCTCTGTTCCTTGCCTTCTTCATTAAACGCGCCAGACCAGCGCAAGACTCTATGGCAGGGATGACCCCAATATCAGTTGAACAAGAGGGTATCCGGAAAATAGCGGAAAATTAAACAGTGGTGCCTGACATCTTTAGGATTTTCATTCCAAAGGTGTCAGGCACTTTTTATTTCCAAAGTTTTGTTAAAGCTCAATGTTTATTTTGTTGATTGGCGCGAAAATCAACAGGCAAGTTTAACAGTGCATGTAAAAAAAAGAGTTATGAATCTTTTACACTCTATCAAATATCCCAAAATTTTGCTAAAATATTAAATATGTCGACATTATTCAATTTCAAATTACATAATTTTTAAGAGTTTACAGTTAATTTTTAGAATAGTGTCACAATTGATATTGGTAATAGGAGAAGCAGGAGGAACTTTTGATGTGGGAATATAACATGGAGATAGATCAAGTAGCAAAGATTAAGGTAATTGGTGTTGGCGGCGGAGGGAATAATGCCGTTAACCGGATGATTGAAGGCGGTATCCAGGGTGTCGAATTTATCGCCGTGAATACAGATGCACAGGCTCTTAAGCTTTCGAAAGCGGAAATTAAAATGCAAATTGGTTCAGCCCTAACAAGAGGGTTAGGAGCAGGGGCCAATCCGGAGGTTGGGAGAAAAGCAGTCGAAGAGAGTAAACATCAGCTGGAGGAAGTACTTAAAGGTGCTGACATGGTCTTCGTAACTGCCGGTATGGGAGGCGGTACTGGGACAGGAGCAGCTCCTGCCATTGCTGAAATTTCCCGCGAGCTTGGAGCCTTGACAATAGGAGTGGTCACCCGTCCGTTTGGCTTTGAAGGCCGAAAGCGTGCAGCAAATGCAGCAGGCGGTATTGAGTTACTAAGAAAAGCAGTCGACACATTAATTATCGTTCCAAATGATCGGTTATTGCAAATTGTTGATAAGAAAACTCCGATGATTCAAGCCTTCCGGGAAGCAGATAACGTCCTTCGCCAGGGTGTTCAAGGGATTTCCGATTTAATTGCCGTCCCAGGGTTAATCAACCTTGATTTTGCAGATGTAAAAACAATCATGGCAAATCAAGGAACCGCCTTAATGGGAATTGGGGTAGGAAAGGGAAAAGACCGGGCAGTTGAAGCGGCGAAAAAGGCCATATCCAGTCCATTGCTCGAAACTTCTATTACAGGTGCCAAGGGTGTTCTGATGAATATAACAGGCGGGAGAGATTTAAGCCTGTATGAAGTACAAGAGGCAGCTGATCTTGTCGCTTCGGCTTCGGATCACGAATTAAATATGATTTTTGGTTCTATCATTAATGATGATCTGAAAGATGAAATCAAAATCACGGTTGTTGCTACCGGCTTTGAAGATTTGGATAATTCGGCCGTTACACCATACTCTTCCAAATCAACAAATGAAGGGCATCTAAAATCACAGTCTTCATCAAACCCAAGACGTGAAAAAAATATACCTGAGGAATCCGTGCAGCATGCTGTTCAAGATAGAAAGTGGCAGGAGTCAGAGGATTCACTCGATATTCCGACATTTTTGAGGAATCGGAAAAGAGACCGTTAAGAGATTATATCAAGAAAATTCGAAAAATAAATTTTATTGAAAGCGTATGCTATAATAAAAAAAGTGAAATAAACAACAGCAAGGAGCATTCGCTATGTTGAAAGATGTTTTTATGGGTTTATCTCAAAATCAATTTCTAAATAGTGCAGCAAAAAAGTATGGCTTAAAATTAGGGGCGCAAAGTGTTGTAGCGGGAACGAATATTTCGGAAACAATCAAAAGCATTAAAGAACTGAATGCTCAAGGAATCTCTTGTACAGTTGATAACCTGGGTGAGTTTGTTTTTATGGAAGAAGAGGCTGAGGCGGCTAAAGAGCAAATTCTTAATGTGATTGAAGCGATTCACCAGAACAATGCAGATGCACACATCTCTATTAAGCCAACACAGCTGGGTCTCGATATTGATTATTCACTTTGTTTAAGCAACTTAAGAGAAATCGTCGATAAAGCGAACCGCTACGGTCTGTTTGTTAATATCGACATGGAAGATTACAAACACCTGCAGCCTACATTTGATCTGCTGGATGATCTTGCAGTTGAATATGATAATGTAGGAACAGTAATTCAGGCCTATTTTCATAAAGCTCTGGATTATCTTGAAAAATATAAAAATTATCGGATTCGTCTTGTTAAAGGCGCTTATAAGGAGTCAGCGGAAATCGCCTATCAAGACAAGAAGGATATTGATGTCAATTTTATTAAGCTGATTGAATGGCATCTGTTAAACGGAAAATTTACTTCCATTGCCACGCATGATCATAAAATCATTAACTATGTAAAAGAATTTGTGAAGAAGAATAACATTCCAAAGGATCAATTCGAGTTCCAAATGCTTTACGGTTTTAGAAAAGAGCTTCAGGTGAAGCTCGCCAGCGAGGGCTATAACTTCTGCACATATGTACCATTCGGCAATGACTGGTATGGCTATTTCATGCGCCGCCTTGCCGAAAGACCGCAGAATTTAAATCTTGTCGCCAAGCAGTTTTTCAATAAAAAAACCAATACGATTATTGGTGTGGCAGCAGGAGCGTTCCTTTTAGGAAGATTGACGAAGTCTAATAAGAAAAGACGAAGATAACAGGGCTAAATAGAAGTGCCTGGAACTATTTGATTAATCGAATAGTACCAGGCACTTTTTTTAGGTTTTGGGTTTTTGTTAAAATATGCAAAAATTCCATTTAAATTTGCGGTGATCAAATTTGTATACATTAAAATATCAATTGCTAAATACCGTAATATGAATATACATCTTAACATTATGTATACATAGTAAAGAACAATTTGTTAACGTTTTCAAAATAAATAGACATAGGAAGATATTTCCGAATATACTTCAGATATAACTTTATGTATGCATGTATACATTACTTGGTAAATACCTGAGTAATTAAATCCAGGAATGTATTTTAGAAAGATTTTGTTAAGGATTGGAGGTGTAGACATGAGTGAGATCCTTACTTATACAGAGCAATGTAAAAATTGTCAGCTTTGTATACCTGCATGCCCGAAAAATGCGATTGCCGAAAGTGATGTGTTAAACAAAAAGGGATATAAAATTATTTCCGTAGACCTGGAGAAATGCGTTTATTGCGGCATTTGCTACCGAATGTGTCCAGATTATGTATTTGAGATTCGTTAAAGGGAGGTATTTACATGACAATGGTTTTAATGAAAGGAAACGAAGCGATTGCAGAGGGTGCTTTAAGAGCTGGATGCCGCTTTTATGCAGGATACCCGATTACCCCGCAAAGTGAAATTTTGGAATATATGGCGGGCCATATGGAAGAACGAGGTGGGGTTTTTATTCAAGGTGAATCGGAAATAGCTAGTATATCAATGGTATGGGGGGCCGCCGCCGCCGGGGTAAGAAGTATGACAAGTTCGTCAGGTCCAGGTTACTCCCTAAAACAAGAAGGAATTTCGTTTATTGCCTCTTATTGTTTACCTGCAGTTGTTGTGAATGTCATGAGATACGGAATCGGGTGTGGTGATGTGACCCCGGGACAGGACTCCTACCTTCAAGCGGTAAAAGGCGGCGGTCATGGGGATTATCGATTAATCGTCCTTGCTCCATATTCTGTAACAGAAAACGCACAATTAACGTATGAAGCATTCGATCTGGCAGAAAAATGGCGTAATCCAGTAATGATTTTAGCTGACGGTGTAACAGGGCAAATGGTAGAACAATGCGAGCTCCCGGAACCAAAAGTGCATGACCCCGATAATTGTGAGTGGGCCATTAAAGGCAGGCCTCTTTCCGAAAAAAGCAACAAAGCTACCAATTGGAATTATTACATAGGTGATAAGGCATGGGCAAAAATTCAACGTGAAAAATATCATGCTATCTTAAAAGAGGAGCAAAGATGGGAAGAAATTGAAACAGAAGATGCGGAGGTTGTTTTGGTGGCCTACGGAATTTCTGCACGTGTTTGCAAACAAGCAGTAAAAGAGGCGCGCACCCTTGGAATAAAATTAGGATTAATCCGCCCGATTACATTATGGCCCTTCCCTAGGAAGGCATTTGAAAAACTCGGCCATCAAGTAAAAGGGTTAATGGCCGTCGAAATGAGTATTTTTGCACAAATCACTGAAGACATCAATATGGCTTGTAAATATAGATTCCCTGTGTATGCGCATGCAACTGCCATAAATGTTCCAGAAGTAAATGATATTATCAAAAAGGCTCAAGAAATTATAGCAGGCCATTTAGTGCCTGAGGAGGTGCTATAAATGGTCCTTGTAAAAAAACCAGAATCCATAATCGGCCCCGGGGGATTTTGCGGAGGCTGCGGTCATGGCGTGATTATGAGATTGATAGGTGAAGTGATCCAGGAATTGGGCCTTGATCAAAAGACTATCAATGTTGGGGATATTGCCTGCTGTTATTACTCGATGGATGCGATGAAATTTGATGCTATTTCAGGTCCGCATGGGAGATGCCCTGCCATTGCGACCGCTATTAAAAAGGTTAGACCGGAGAGTAACGTTTTTGTTATTGCAGGAGATGGTGCATCCTATACAATCGGTTTTTTGGAAACGTCATATGCAGCTTTAAGGGATATTCCGATTACAATGATCGTGGTCAATAATAGTATTTTTGGCATGACAGGCGGACAGATGGCTCCCGGGACAACACTTTTGGATGAAAAAACAGTTACTACCCCATTGGGGAGGGATTCTGCCAACCATGGAAAACCAGTAGATTTCCTACAGGTCCTTTCGCAATATGATATTGAATATGCTGCCCGCGGGGCACTTTACAATGTTGCTGAAATTAATAAAACGAAAAAATTAATGAAGAAGGCTTTTGAAAATCAAAGGGACAATAAAGGATTTTCTATTGTCGAGGTTTTATCTGCCTGCCCAACAAACTGGGGGATGACGCCGATTAAAGCGAATGAAAAAGTTCAAAAGGTCATGACTCAGGTATTTCCGTTAAAAGAATACGTGAATAGGGGGTAAAAATAATGATTAATTTTAATCTTTCTGGTTTTGGCGGCCAGGGGGTATTGACGGCAGGAATGATTCTTATTCATGCAGGTTCTGCAGCAGGCAAGTCTGTCACCTGGTATCCATCATATGGATCTGAAATGCGGGGAGGCACTGCAAATTGCCAGGTAACTATTAGCGACAATGACGTGGGAAGTCCCGCATCAGCCTGGTTTAACGTTGTCGTAGCGATGAATGAACCGTCTCTAGATAAATTTGAAAAATCTGTAAAACCTGGGGGTGTATTGATTGTTAACAGCACTCTCGTTAAATCGGAACGTACGTATCGTGATGATATTGATGTGATAAGAATTCCGGCAACTGACATCGCAAATGATTTAAACAATCCAAAAGGAACAAACATTGTTATGCTGGGGGCGATTATCCATAAAACAGGTATTTTTCAAAAAGAATTTTTTCTCAATCAAATTCATGATTACTTTGAAAAAAAGGGAAAAAACAATCCAAAAAATGATCTTTGCTTTGAACGAGGGTTTGAGGCTATTCAGGTGGGAAGCATATGGATTTAGGGAAACTTTTGAAACCGAATTCAATGGTCATTATCGGAGCTAGTGAGAAAGATGGATTTGGCGGTGATACCTGTAAAAATATCTTAAATAATCGTGAGAATTTAGCGGGAATT